>NZ_JBFUMY010000004.1:0-173735 GCF_054049135.1 Kitasatospora sp. P5_F3
GTGCGGGCCGGGGTCCGAGCGCGCCGCCGCCGCCCCCGCCCGCCGAGCTGCGCTCCCCGCCGGCCCAGCCCGCACCCGGCTCCGTACCGGTCCCGGGTGCGCCGCCGGTCGGCTACGGCTACCCGGACGCCGCCTCGCTGGGCGCCCCGGCCCCGGCCGCGCCCCCGGCGCCGATGCCCGTGCCGCCGCCACAGCCGGTGAACCCGGGCCTGCCGTCGATCGGCCCCGGCAGCAGCGCGGTGGTCCGCTACCGGGGTCCGGACGGCTCCGAGCAGACCCTGATCCAGCGCAGCGAGCCCGGCACCCCGCACCCGGAGTGGAAGGCGCTCCAGGAGCTGCGCCGGCTCAACGTCCCGCCGGACCAGGTGCTCGAACTGCACACCGACCTGGAGTGCTGCGACCTGCCCGGCGGCTACTGCCTGCGGATGGTCCGGGCGGCCTGGCCGAACGTCCGGCTCAGCCACACCGCCGCGTACGGCCGCGACCAGCAGGCCAGGCAGGCCGGGATGGCGGTGCTGCTGGACCACGTGGACCAGCTGCACCAGCTCGCGGCCGCACCGCAGCGCCCCCGTCCGGTCCGCGCGCCGCTGCCGCAGCCCGGTGCGCTCTCCGGTGCGCCGGTACCGCTGCCGCCGGCCGGACCGCAGCAGCTGGCGGCCGAGCTCGGTCAGGTCTTCGGCCCCGGCGTGTTCCGGTTCGAGCAGCGCGCGGTCTCCCGGCAGGGCGTACCCGAGCCGGTCGCGCAGACCCTGATGTGGGCCGGGCTGCCGCGCGACTTCGCGCCGTTCTTCTGGGCCCAGGCCCAGGAGGGCCGCCCGATCCCGACCCTCGCCGAGCTGGCCGCCGAGCGCGGCCTGCCCGCCGGGCCGGACTTCGGCGGCTACCTGGTGCTGGGCAACGACTACGGCCGTCAGCTCTGCGTCCAGTACGGCACCGCGGCGGTGGTGGCGGTGGACCTGGAGAACGGCGGCGAGGTCCCGCGCTTCGTCAACACCGGCGTCCCGGAGTTCGTCCGCTCGCTGGCCCTGCTGGGCCGGATGTGGCGGCTGCGCTACGGGCTGACGCCCGATCAGGCGGGCCGCTGGACCACCGATTTCCAGGCCCAGCTGCTGGCCGTCGACCCGGCCGCCCTGCAGTCGCCGGAGACCTGGTGGGCGGTGCTGCTGGAGCAGTTCTGGGACGGGCTGTTCTGATCCGAACCGAGTCACGGCCGAGGTGAGCTCGGTCACCCGGAGCTGGGGTGGAGCCATGTCGGATGGCCTTACCCCGGCTCTGCCTTGTTTGGGTTTCGATCCCATCTGCGCAAAATAGGTCAAGAGGAACGTCGTACCGGCGCTCCGCCAGCACGTCCGCCACCGGGGCTCCGTAGCCCGCGAGCACGAGGGGAAGAGCCATGAGCGACGCAGTCTCCCAGCACGGCTTCACCGCTGCCCGACGGGGCTATGCGCCCGAGCAGGTCGACGCGGCACTGGCCGCGTTCACGGTCGACCGGGACCGAGCGTGGGAGCAGCTCGGCGTGCTCGGCGCGGGTGCCCGCGAGATGGAGAAGCGGCTCGCCGAGGTCGTCAAGGCCGCCGAGGACGCACCCGACCCGGACTACGCGGCGCTCAGCGACCAGGCGGTCAAGCTGATGGCCATCGCCCAGGCCGAGGCACTGGCCGTCCGGGAGCTCGCCGAGCGCGCCGCCGAGGACGCCAGGGACGACGCGTACGAGGCCGGGCAGGCGGCCGCCAGCGCCGCCAAGGAGTTCGCCGCCACCACCCGGGGCGACGCCGACCAGGCCGCCCGCCGGACCGAGGAGCGGACCAGGGCCGAGGCGGAGAAGCTCCGCGCGGCCGCCGACGCGGAGGCCAGGGCGATCCGGGACGGCGCGACCGCTGCCGCCGCCAAGGTCCGGGTCGCCGCGGCCGAGGCCGAGGAACTGTCCGAGGACAAGCTGGCCGAGCGGCGCCGCCGGGCCGACGAGACCTTCACCGCCGCCGAGGCCAAGGCCGACGCCGAGGACGCCGAGATCTCGGCGACCGCCGAGAGCCGCCTCAAGGAGGCCGAGCAGCACCGCGAGTCGGTGCTCGCCCAGATCAAGCAGGCCGACGCCCAGGCGAACGCCAAGGCCGAGGAGCTGATCGCGAAGGCCCGGAGCGAGGCGGAGAAGATCCAGTCCGCGAGCGAGCGCGAGCAGCGCGAGTTCGCCGCCGAGCTGGAGCAGGTGCAGCAGCACCTCGACCACATCAAGCAGACCCTGGCCGCCCTCACCGGCGCGGTGGTCGGCCAGATCGAGAAGCCGCCGCAGACCGAGGCCGAGCCGCAGGACGTACCGAAGGACGCGCCCCAGGACACACCGAGGGACGCGCCGAAGGACATGGTCAAGGACCAGCCCGTCGACGCACCCACCACCGTGATCCCGGCGATCCCGGCCGTCCCGGCGAAGCCCCCGGCCCCGCCGGCCGCCCCTGCTCCCAAGCCCGGCGACGCGGAGACCCGGGTCATCCCCAGGATCGTGATCGTGGACGAGGGCCACGAGTACCCCAGCGAGGTGATCCGCCGGGGCTGACGACCCGTCAGAGCACCTCGACTGCCGCCCCGGTGAGCCGGCGGCGGCAGTCCAGGATGTAGCGGGCGTGCGTGGTGACGGCCTCGTAGTCGAAGTCGTCGTGGTCGGCGAGCAGCACGACGGCGTCGGCGGCGGCCAGCTCCTCGGGGGTGGCCTCGACCCGGCGGACGGCGGCGAACGGGTCGCCGTGGCTGTCCGGTTCGGCGGCCCGCTGGCCGGGGATCACCGGGTCGGGCATGTGGACGCCGACCACCACGTGCGGGTCGGCGGCGTGCACCTCGGCCCCCATCCGGACCAGCAGCTCGGCCACCCGGGCGGCCGGGGTCTCCCGGGCGTCGCCGGTGTTCTTCTTGTACGCCAGGCCGAGCAGCAGCACCCGGGAGCCCTTGACCGACCGCTGACGGTCGTTCAGCGCCTCGGTCAGCCGGCGCACCACGTAGTCGGGCATGTGGCTGTTCACGTCGTTGGCCAGCTCGACGAACCGGAACGACTGCCCGAGCGCCCGCTCCACCCGCCAGGACAGGTAGGACGGGTCGATCGGCAGGCAGTGCCCGCCGACACCCGGGCCCGGGGTGAAGCGCAGATAGCCGAACGGCTTGGTGGAGGCGGCGTCGATCGCCTCCCAGACGTCGATGCCGAGGTCGTGCGCGAACATCGCCAGCTCGTTCACCAGCGCGATGTTGACGTGCCGGAAGGTGTTCTCCAGCAGCTTGGTCAGCTCGGCCTCCTTGGTGGAGGAGACCGGCACGGTGCGCTCGACCAGCTGGGCGTAGAAGCCGTCCACCGCCGCCAGCCCGGCCGGCGAGGTGCCGGAGACCACCTTGGGGGTGTTCTCCAGCTTCCAGGTCGGGTTGCCCGGGTCGATCCGCTCCGGGCTGTAGCCGAGGTGGAAGTCCTGGCCGGCCGTCAGCCCCGAGCCCTGCTCCAGGATCGGGGCGAGCAGCTCCTCGGTGGTGCCCGGGTAGGTGGTGGACTCCAGCACCACGGTGGCCCCCGGGCGCAGGTACTGCGCCAGCAGCCGGGCCGAGGACTCGATGTACGAGAGGTCCGGCACCCCGTCCCGGAGCGGCGTCGGCACGGTGATCACGGCGACGTCGAAGCCCGCCACCTCTGCCGGGTCGGCGGTCGGCTGGTACGCCCCGCTCTCCAGCAGCGGCCGCAGCCGTGCCGCCGGGATGTCCTCGACGTACGACTCGCCGAGGGCCAGCCGCTTGATCCGCCGCTCGTCCACGTCGTACCCGACCACCTGGTGCCCGACCTCGGCGGCCCGGACCGCCAGTGGCAGCCCCACATACCCCTGGCCTGCGATGACGACGCGCATGACGAAGTACCCCCTCCATCGCGATTCACGGTGTCCCCACACCGTCTTCACACGAGAGAGTACGGAGCCCGGCCGGGCCGCGTGGGCCTTCGGGCAAAGTGGCGGGAACGGTGTTGTCCCGGAAAAAGCAGGTGCCGTGGTGCCCTTCAGGAAAGGGCACCACGGCTCCCGCGAATGGGCGCGGGCGCCCCCACCCAGGGCCGCCCGGCCACGCACTCCGACCCCCATCGGGGTGCGTCCGTGCCACCACAGCCATCCCCCACGGTTGGATGCGGCGGGCACGAACACCATCCTGCGCGATCACCATGGACGGGCAGTGACAGCAATATGTCGAGTTCGTGATCTGTGGGGTGCCGGGTCTTCGGGGAAACGCCCCGGCTTGCCCTGATCTCCGCCGGTCGTTGCTCACGGCGGCGGGTGCCCCGTCGGCGTAGGCTGGAGACCCCCGGGGCGCTCCGCGTTTCGGGCTGTTCGCGTTGCCCGGCCGGTCGCTCCGGCGCCTGGGCATTCCAGCCGTGGAGCCGAGAAGTATGAGCCTGTCCGGACTGCTCGATGTCGTCGTACGGGACGCCGCCCTCGCCGAGGCGATCGAGGCCGCGGCTGCCGGGCAGCGGCAGCACCTCGACCTGGTGGGACCGCCCGCCGCCCGCCCGTTCGCGATCGCCGCGCTGGCCCGGTCGTTGGCCGGGAAGGCGGGGGAGCGCGGCCGCCCGGTGCTGGCGGTGACCGCCACCGGCCGGGAGGCGGAGGACCTGGCGGCCAGCCTGCGTTCGCTGCTCCCGCCGGACGCGGTGGCGGAGTTCCCCGCGTGGGAGACGCTGCCGCATGAGCGGCTGTCACCGCGCTCGGACACCGTCGGCCGCCGCCTCGCGGTGCTGCGCCGGATCGTCCACCCGCGCGCCGACGACCCGGCGGCCGGGCCGGTGCAGGTGATCGTGGCCCCGGTCCGCTCGGTGCTGCAGCCGCAGGTGAAGGGGCTGGCCGAGCTGGAGCCGGTGGCGCTGCTGCGGGGTGAGCAGCACGATCTGGAGCAGGTGGCCAGGAAGCTCGCGGCCGCTGCCTACTCCCGGGTCGAACTGGTCGAGAAGCGCGGTGAGTTCGCCGTCCGCGGCGGCATCCTGGACGTCTTCCCGCCGACCGAGGAGCACCCGCTCCGGGTGGAGTTCTGGGGCGACGACGTCGAGGAGATCCGGTTCTTCAAGATCGCCGACCAGCGCTCGCTGGAGATCGCCGAACACGGCCTCTGGGCACCGCCCTGCCGTGAGCTGCTGCTCACCGACGAGGTGCGGGCCAAGGCCGCCGAGCTGGCGGCGCGTCACCCGGAGCTGGCCGAGATCCTGGACAAGATCGCCCAGGGCATCGCGGTCGAGGGCATGGAGTCGCTGGCGCCGGTCCTGGTGGACGAGATGGAGCTGCTGCTCGACGTGCTGCCGAGCGGCTCGGTCGCGGTGGTCTGCGACCCGGAGCGGGTCCGGACCCGGGCGGCCGACCTGGTGGCGACCAGTCAGGAGTTCCTGCACGCCTCCTGGGTGGCGGCGGCCTCCGGCGGTGACCGGCCGATCGACATCGAGATGATCGACGTCTCGGCGGCCTCGCTCTGGTCGCTGGCCGACGTCCGGGAGCACGCGGGCGAGGTCGGCCTGCCCTGGTGGTCCGTCAGCCCCTTTGCCACCAGCGACTCGAGCGTGACGGAGATCCTGGAGTTCGACGCCAACACCCTCACCCTCGGTATGCACGCCGTCGAGGCGTACCGGGGCGACACCGCCCGCGCCATCGCGGACGCCAAGGAACGGCTGAACGCCGACTGGCGGGTCGTCATGGTGACCGAGGGCCACGGACCGGCCTCCCGGCTGGCCGAGGTGCTGGCCGGCGAGGGCATCGCGGCCCGGCTGGTCGCCGACCTGGCCGAGGCGCCGACCCGGGACGTCGTGTACGTCTCCTGCGGCTCGATCGAGCACGGCTTCGTGGACGAGCAGCTCAAGCTGACCGTGATCACCGAGACCGACCTGTCCGGCCAGAAGTCCTCCACCAAGGACATGCGCCGGATGCCCTCGCGGCGCCGGAACGCGATCGACCCGCTGGCCCTGGCGGCCGGCGACTACGTGGTGCACGAGGCGCACGGCGTCGGCCGGTACGTGGAGATGGTGCAGCGCACCGTGCAGGGCGCCACCCGCGAGTACCTGGTGCTGGAGTACGCGCCCGCGAAGCGCGGCCACCCCGGCGACCGGCTGTTCGTGCCGACCGACCAGCTGGACCAGGTGACCAAGTACGTCGGCGGCGAGGCCCCGACCCTGCACCGGCTCGGCGGGGCGGACTGGGCGAAGACCAAGCAGCGGGCCAAGAAGGCCGTGCGCGAGATCGCCGGGGACCTGATCAAGCTGTACTCGGCCCGGATGGCCGCGCCGGGCCACACCTTCGGCCCGGACACCCCCTGGCAGCGCGAGCTGGAGGACGCGTTCCCGTACGCGGAGACGCCCGACCAGCTGACCACCATCGCCGAGGTCAAGTCGGACATGGAGAAGTCGGTCCCGATGGACCGGCTGATCTGCGGCGACGTCGGCTACGGCAAGACCGAGATCGCGGTCAGGGCGGCGTTCAAGGCGGTGCAGGACGGCAAGCAGGTGGCCGTGCTGGTGCCGACCACGCTGCTGGTGCAGCAGCACTTCTCCACCTTCGCCGAGCGGTACGCCAACTTCCCGGTGGTGGTGAAGGCACTCTCCCGGTTCCAGAGCGACAGCGAGGCGAAGGCCGTGCTGGAGGGCCTGTTCGAGGGCTCGGTGGACGTGGTGATCGGCACCCACCGGCTGTTCTCCTCCGAGACGAAGTTCAAGGACCTCGGCCTGGTCATCGTCGACGAGGAGCAGCGCTTCGGCGTCGAGCACAAGGAGCAGCTGAAGAAGCTCCGGGCCAACGTGGACGTGCTGACCATGTCGGCCACCCCGATCCCGCGCACCCTGGAGATGGCGGTCACCGGCATCCGGGAGATGTCCACCATCACCACCCCGCCGGAGGAGCGGCACCCGGTGCTGACCTTCGTCGGCCCGTACGACGAGAAGCAGATCTCGGCCGCGATCCGGCGTGAACTCCTGCGCGAGGGCCAGGTGTTCTACATCCACAACCGGGTCGAGTCGATCGACAAGGCGGCCGCCCGGCTGAAGGAGCTGGTGCCCGAGGCGCGGATCGCCACCGCGCACGGGCAGATGGGGGAGAACCTGCTGGAGAAGGTGGTGGTGGACTTCTGGGAGAAGGAGTTCGACGTGCTGGTCTCCACCACCATCGTGGAGTCGGGCATCGACATCTCGAACGCCAACACCCTGATCGTGGAGCGCGGCGACACCTTCGGCCTGTCCCAGCTGCACCAGCTGCGCGGCCGGGTGGGCCGTGGCCGCGAGCGCGGCTACGCCTACATGCTGTACCCGCCGGAGAAGCCGCTCACCGAGACCGCGCACGAGCGTCTGGCCACCATCGCCCAGCACACCGAGATGGGTGCGGGTATGTACGTGGCGATGAAGGACCTGGAGATCCGCGGCGCGGGCAACCTGCTCGGCGGCGAGCAGTCCGGGCACATCGCGGGCGTCGGCTTCGACCTCTACATGCGGATGGTCGGCGAGGCGGTGGCGGAGTTCCGCGACTCGTTGGCCAGTGGCGGCGCGGAGCCGGAGGAGGAGCCGCTGGAGGTGAAGATCGAGCTGCCGGTGGACGCCCACGTGCCGCACGACTACGCCCCCGGTGAGCGGCTGCGCCTGCAGGCGTACCGCTCGATCGCGGCGGTCAACTCCGAGGAGGACATCGTCCAGGTCCGCGAGGAGCTGACGGACCGTTACGGCAAGCTGCCGGAGGCGGTGGAGAACCTGCTGCTGGTCGCGGCCCTGCGGCTGTACGCGCGGCGCTGCGGGATCGGTGACATCACGCTGGCCGGGGCGAACGTCCGGTTCGGGCCGGTGGAGCTGCGCGAGTCGCAGCAGCTGCGGCTGAACCGGATCTACCCGCGCAGCCAGGTCAAGGCCGCCGCCCGGCAGCTGCTGGTGCCCCGGCCGGCCACCGGCCGGATCGGCGGCAAGCCGCTGGTCGGGCGTGAACTGCTGGACTGGTGCCGGGAGTTCCTGACCACGATGTTCGACGACCTGGCGGGCGCGAAGAGGTAACTGTCTGCAGTGGTGCGCCGTGTCGGCGGTCTCGGGCCGGGTGCCCGAGGCCGCCGTGGTGTTTCCTGGCCGGCTGACCGTCAGCCGAGCGACCGTCAGCCGAGCTTCCACTGGCCGGTCTGCGGGGCGAAGCCGCTGTCCAGGGTGAACTGGACCTTGTCGAGCTTGGCGTCGGCGGGCACCTCGAAGGTGAGGAAGCCGAGGCCGCTCTCGCCCGCGGCGATGGTGGTGCCGGCCGCGAAGGACGGGCCCGCCTTGGTGTCGTCCAGGCTGGTGTTGAAGGCCTGGCCCTGGGCGTCGATCAGCTTGGCGCTGTTGGACGGCGAGTCGTTGTAGCCCTTGCCGGTGGCCTTGATCCGGAACTGGACGGCGACGAAGCGCTTGCCGTCGGCCGGCTTGCTGAACTCGTCGACGCCCTCGGCGTTGTCGACCAGCTTCACCGCGGTGACGTCGGCGGTGGTGTCCGCGAGGTTGCCCTTGAGGGCGATGGTGTCGCCGAGCTTGGCGGCAGCCTTCGCGCCCTCCGCGCTCTTGCCCGGGTCGGCGGCCTTGCTGCCGTCGGCCGAGGCGGTGGCGGCCGGCTTCGCCTCGGTGGAGACCGAGGGCTTGGTGTCGGTGCAGGCGGTGGCGCCGAGGACGACCAGGCCCGCGCTGAGCAGCAGGGCGGCGCGGCGGCGGGTGGTGGTGGCGATGGCCATGTCGAACTCCCAGGGTCTCGGGCTGCTTTGCGGCGACTGCCGCTTGCGATGGGTAGATCACATCATCTGCTGTGAACGATGTCAACACTGATTCACGAAAGCTCTCTGTTCACGCGTGAACGAGACGTCAAAGGGTCGATCGCTATGCTGTGTGGTCACACCTCGCCCCGAAGGAGCCCAGATGCCGGACCGCCCCGAGGTGACCGCCGTCGAGATCGCCAGGCTGGCGGGGGTCGGCCGGGCCGCCGTCAGCAACTGGCGCCGCCGCCACCCCGACTTCCCGCGCCCGGTCGGTGGCAGCGACAGCAGCCCCACCTTCCGGCTCGACCAGGTCGAGCGGTGGCTGCGCGAGCAGGGCAAGATCGCCGAGCTGCCGCTGATCGAGCAGACCTGGCGTCAGCTGGAGACCCTGCGCGATCCGGCCGGTCACCCGGCCGGCGCCGTCCCGGCCGCCGGGGCCTTCCTGCTGCTGCTGCACCGCGCCCCGGCCGCCTGGCCCGCGCTGGCCGGCGAGCCCGACACCACGCTGGCCACCGCGCTGCCCCGGGAGCTGCGCCGACTGACCGTCAGCGCCCTCGGCCCTGACGCCCCCGGCCTGCTAGACCTGCCCGCCCTGGCCGGGGCCACCTACCTCGACCTGGCCAGGATGCTGGCCCGGCTGGCCGGACAGCACGGCCCGGTGGCCGCGTACGAGCAACTGCTGGCCCGGCACGCCGAGGCGAACAGCCGTCAGCTCAGCCCCACTCCGCCGGAGGCCGCCGCGCTGCTCGGCGCGCTGGCCGGGCAGCCCGCCTCGGTGCTCGATCCGGCCTGCGGCCTCGGTGCCCTGCTGCTCGCGGTGCCCGGCGCGGCCCACCGGTCGGGCCAGGAGGCCGACCCGGTGCTCGGCGCGCTGGCCCTGCTCCGGCTGGCGCTGCACACCCCCGCCGACACCCCGGGCCCGCTCGGCCTGGACCTGCGCCCGGGCAGCGCCCTGCGGGCCGACGCCCACCCCGGCGGGCTCGCCGACGCGGTGCTCTGCCAGCCCCCGTACAACGAGCGCGACTGGGGCCACGACGAGCTCCAGTACGACAGCCGCTGGCTGGCCGGGGTGGTCCCGCCGCGCGGCGAGTCCGAACTCGCCTGGGTGCTGCACTGCCTGGCGCACACCGCACCGGGCGGCCTGGCCGCGCTGCTGCTGCCGCCGACCGTCGCCTCCCGCCGGGCGGGCCGCCGGGTCCGGGCCGAACTGCTGCGCAGCGGCGCGCTGCGCGCGGTGGTCGCACTGCCCGCCGGGGCCGCCCCGCCGTACGGCGTGCCGCTGCACCTGTGGGTGCTGCGCAGGCCCGCGCCCGGCGACGGCTTCCGCCAGGTGCTGCTGCTGGACGCCGTCCAGGCCGCCCCGGGCGACGGTGGCCGGGACCGGATCGACTGGCCGCAGCTGCACCGCACGGTGCTGGACGCCTGGCGCGGCTTCGACGCCGCCGCCACGGCCGGTACCGCGCTGCCCGCCGACCGGCCCGGGGTGCACCGGGCGGTGCCCGCGATCGACCTGCTCGACGACGAGACCGACCTGTCCCCGGCCCGCCACCTCCCGCCGGCCGCACCGGCCGGGGACGCCGACGGGCTGACCCACCTTCAACTCCGGCTGGCCGAACGGTTCGCCGCGCTGGCCGAGCCGGACGCCCTGCTGCCCCGGGTCAGCCCGGTGACCGGGGCCGGGACGGTCCCGGCCGTCACGGTCGGCGAACTCGCCAGGTCCGGCGCCCTGGAGGTGTACCCGGCGGGCCAGGGCGCCCCGGCCCGCACGCCGCTCGGCCCGGGGGAGACCGCGTTGCTCACCGACCACGACCTGATCAACGGTCACCCGCCGACTGCCTCATCGGCCGCCGAGGGCCCGGTCCCGACCGCCCGCCCGGGGGACGTGCTGGTGCCCGCGCTGGCCACCTCCGCCGCCCGGGTGGTCCGGCCGGGCGACCCCTACGACGGCGCCGCGCTCGGCGCCCGGGTGCACCTGCTGCGCCCCGACCCGGCGCAGCTCGACCCCGACCACCTGGCCGGCCTGCTGCGGGCCACCGACGCCACCCGGCGGGCCAGCAGCTACGCGTCCGGCACCACCCGGCTGGACATCCGCCGGTTCGAGCTGCCCCGCCTCCCGGTCGAGCGGCAGCGCGAACTCGGCGCCGCCTTCCGCCGGATCGCCGACTTCGAGGCCGCCCTCCAGCAGGCCACCGGGCTGGCCAGGACGCTCACCCAGGGACTGACCGACGGGCTGGCGGCGGGCACCCTGGAACCCTGAGACCGTCCGGCAGTTGGGGGTGGCGGAGGGTAGCGTGTGCGGGAACGTTCAGTCCTCGTACGGGAGTCCGCATGGCAGGTCAGCAGTTCGGCGCGCCGGGTCCGTTCCGGGTCGGGCCGAAGATCCTGTTCTGTCTCGTGCCGCTGCTCAGCCTCGGGCTGCTCGGCCTGGTGCCCTCGCTGGTGCTGGCACTGCGCCGCAGGCGGGCGGTGGACGTGCTCGGCGCCGTCGTGTTCGTGCTGCTCCAACTCACCCTGTACGTCAGCATCGGACTCTCGAAGCCGGACGCCCAGGACTCCTTCAGCCTGATCGGCGGCCTCGCCCTGATGGTGCTCTGGCTCGGCGCGCCGGTGCACTTCCTGGTGCTCGACGCGCGGGGCGGCGCGGCGAAGGCCGTACCGCCGGCGCAGCCCGGTGCCTGGTACCCGCCGCCGCAGTACCCGGCCGCCCCGCCGACCCCGCCGCAGCCGGTGCCGGTGCAGCCCGCACCGCAGGCGTCCGCGCCGACCCAGGACGACCTGCAGCAGCTCGGTGAACTGTTGCGCCGTCAGGCCCAGGACGGCAGCCGGTGACCGTCTCCCGGGTGATCGCCGACCGCTACCGGCTGGCGGAGAAGATCGGCCACGGCGGCATGGGCCAGGTCTGGGCCGGGCACGACGAGCGGCTCGGCCGCCGGGTCGCGGTCAAGCTGCTCCGTACCGACCTGCTCAACTCCGCCGACGGCACCGGGGCCGACGCCACCACCAGCCGCAGCGACGAGCTGCGCCGCCGGTTCCTGCGCGAGTGCCGGGTCACCGCCGCGCTCGACCATCCCGGCCTGGTCACCGTCTTCGACGCGGGGGAGGACGGCGGCGAGCTCTACCTGGTCATGCAGCGCGTGCCCGGCCTCAGCCTGGCCGATCTGATCGCCGAGCAGGAGCCGTTCCCGATCGTCTGGGCGGTCGCCGTGGCCGCCCAGCTGTGCACCGCGCTGGCCGCCGTGCACGCCGTCCCGGTGGTGCACCGCGACCTCAAGCCGAGCAATGTGATGGTCCGTGAGGACGGCCGGGTGGTGCTGCTCGACCTCGGCATCGCCACCGCCCTGGACACCGACGCGACCCGGCTGACGCTGACCGGCGTACCGATCGGCAGCCCCGCCTACATGGCCCCCGAGCAGGCGCTGGCCGGCACCGCCGATCCGCGCAGCGACCTCTACGCGCTCGGCTGCCTGCTGCACGAGATGCTCGCGGGGGAGGCCCCGTTCCGGGCCCCGACCGCCCTCGGGGTGCTCCGGCGGCACGTGGACGAGCCGCCCGCCGCCCTGCGCACCCTCCGCCCCGAGGTGCCCGCCGTACTGGAGACGCTGGTCCTCGACCTGCTCGCCAAGCGCCCCGAGGACCGCCCGGCCGACGCCGGCCAGGTGTACGCCCGGCTGCTGCCGCTGCTCCCGGCCGCCGGGGTCGAACTCCAGCCCCCGGTCGGCCCGTTGCCGGACCCGACCCGGCCGTACCGGTACCCGCACCAGCCCCACCGGCCGCAGTCCGCCGCAGTCCCGGCACCCGCCGCTCCGGTGGACGATCTCACCGGCGCCTTCGCCGAGCTCTCCGACCTGGTCGCCGCCCGGCGGTACGCCGAGGTGACCGAACTGGCCGGCCGACTGCTGCCCCGGGCCCGGGTCCAACTCGGCGACGCCGCACCGCTGGTGCAGACCGTCCGGACCATCTACGCCCGCACCCTGCGCGAGCAGCGGCGTTACCGGGAGGCGCTGGCGGAGTACCGGCAGCTGCTCGCCGACGCCGGGGCCGACCCCGAGCGCAGCTTCGAACTCCGGGAGCAGATCGGCCTGCTCCGGGTCCAGCTGGGTGACCGCGAGGGCGCCTGGCAGTGGCTGCTGGAACTGCTGCTGGAGCGCGAACGGAGCCACGGCCCGCACCACCCGGACGTCCTCCGGCTGCGCACCCACCTGAACGGTCTCGGCTCGGCCACCCCGCCGCCCACCCCGGTCCGGGGCAACCCGTACGCCAACAGCTGAGGGCGGCCGGGGTTCACCCGAAGTAAAGCCGTTTGGCCCGTGCCGATGCTCTTGGCCAAACGTCCCGGAGCTTGGAGACTGTGCACCGTCAGGAGAACCACGCGCACCCCACAACTCCCGGGAGCCCCACGTGATCCGCACCCGCACCGCGCTCCGCCACGGCCGAACCGCCGTCGGCGTCCTGCTCGCCGGGGCCGCCCTGGCCGCCTGTGGCAGTGGGGCACCCCACCAGGGGTCGGCAGCCGTGGTCGGCGGCGAACAGATCTCCATCGCGGCGGTCGAGTCCAGGGTGGCCGGGCTGCGGGACGCCGTCGCGGCCGAGTCGGGCGGTCAGCAGACCACCGAGCGGGCCGGGCTGGTGCGGCGGACGGTCGCCGAACTGGTGCTCAACGAGGTGGTGGCCAAGGCCCTGGCTGACCGTCAACTCACGGTGACCGACGGGGAGATCGACGAGGCCAGGGAGAGCGAGGCCAAGATGCTCGGCGGCATGGCCGAGCTCCAGCGCGAGCTGCTGTTCAAGCAGAGCGTCCCGGCCGGTGACGTCACCGCCTTCTACCGCCAGCAGCTGGGTATCCAGAAGCTCGCCGCCGCCCAGGGCAAGGACGCCCGCAGCGCCGAGGGCGACGCGGTGATCCGGGCCGCCCTCACCGACGCCGGGGCCAAGCTGAAGATCGAGGTCAACCCGCGCTACGGCCAATGGGACGTCCGGCAGATCGGCCTGACCAACACCGTCTCCGACTGGCTCCGGCAGCCCGCGGCCACCGCTGCCTGACCCCGGCCGGGCCAGGTAGGTTCGGAGGGTGGACACTCCGAAGCTGATCCTGCTCACCACCACCCACCGGGTCGCCCCCGGCCTGCTCTCCTGGCCCGCCTGGCAGGCACTGCACGGGGCGGCCCGGGTCCTCGCCGCGGACCCGGACCACCCGCAACTGCCCGCCGTACGCCAGGCCGGCGTCGAGGTGGAACTCGTCGAGCGCGGCACCGCCCCGGCGCTGGCCCGGCTGCTCACCGGCACCGATGGCACCGTGGTGTGGCTCGGCAGCATCGACGGCGACCCCGGGCTGACCGACGCCCTCGCCCGGATCGCGGTCGAGGAGGCCGGCCGGGTCCCCGAGATCGAGCTGCTGCCCGGCTCCTACGACCTGCCCGGCGCCCGACTGCTCGACCTGGCCTCGGTGATGGACCGGCTCCGCTCGCCCGGCGGCTGCCCCTGGGACGCCGAGCAGACCCACGAGTCGCTGGTGAAGTACCTGGTCGAGGAGACCTTCGAACTGGTCGAGGCGATCGAGGAGGGCGACCGCGAGACCTTCCGCGAGGAGCTCGGCGACGTCCTGCTGCAGGTCTTCTTCCACTCCCGGATCGCCGAGGAGGACACCGAGGAGCCGTTCTCCATCGACGACGTCGCGGGCGACATCGTGGAGAAGCTGATGTACCGCCACCCGCACGTCTTCGGTGACGTCGAGGCCACCGGGTCCGCCCAGGTCGAGGCCAACTGGGAGCAGCTCAAGGCCGCCGAGAAGCAGCGCGACTCCATCCTGGACGGGGTCCCCGCCGGGCTGCCCGCACTCGCCTACGCGGCCAAGCTGGTCTCCCGGGTCCGCCGCGCAGGCTTCACCGCCGTCCCCGACGCCCCGTACGCCCTCCCGGCCGAGCTCACCCCGGAGTCGGCGGGCCGCCTGCTCCTCGCGGTCGCCCAACGCGCCTACGACGCCGACGTGGACATCGACGCAGCCCTCCGCACGGCGGCTCGCGCCTACCGCGACGACGTCCGCTCAGCTGAAAGCTGACGTCAGGTATCTACGGTCAGGGGCTCGGGGAACTGCGAGGAGGTCTGGCGCTCGGGTCGAAATGCAAAGTGCCTGACCAGCTACGCAGGTGCAGTGCTTCCGAGGTCGGCGTCGCAGTTCCCCGAGCCCCTGGTGGCTGATGCCTGAGCGCGTGCCAGAACTCAGTGGGAGACCTGGACGCCCCGCTGGCGGGGGATGACCTCGCTGATGGCGTCGCCGATCTGGGCCAGGAGTTCGGCCAGCGGGTCGAGGTGGTCGGGGAGTTCGGCCAGCGCGAGGATGCGTTCGCCGTCGGGGCCGGCCACGCAGAACAGGTCGATCGGGCCGAGGTGCTTCGCGGCGGTGGCCACCAGCGCGGCCACGTCGCTGGGCTGCCGGGCGTCGCCGCTGACGCCGACCACGGGGCAGCCGGGCCGGTCGAGTTCGGTGGCGAGGTCCTCGGCGACCCCGGGGCGTTGGTCGGCGATCAGCATGCCGGCGGCGCCGGCCGCCGCGAACCGACGGGCCAGGCCGATGCCTGAACCGCCTTCGAGCACCGCGATGACCACCACTGCCCCGGCTACCCGCATGGCCTGCTCCTCCCTGAGAGCTACGCCCGGTGGAGCACGCCGCACCGGCGTCCACCGAGACCGTATCGGAGGATCGTAAGCACGCCACGATCCTCCGCAAGAGCAATTACCCGCCAGGTGACCCAGCTCACTCCTCTTCTGGCAGGTTACGGTGCACGACATGCCGGAAACGCACCTGAATCCCCAGCCGGAACTCTTCACCTGGGAGTTCGCCGCCGACCCCTACCCCGCGTACGCGTGGCTGCGCGAGCACGCGCCGGTGCACCGCACCACGCTGCCCAGCGGGGTGGAGGCGTGGCTGGTCACCCGGTACGCGGACGCCCGGCAGGCGTTGGCGGACGGGCGGCTGTCGAAGAACCCGGCGCACCACAGCGGGCAGGCGCACAAGACCGGCCGGGTCGGCATCCCGGGCGAGCGGCAGGCGGATCTGATGACGCATCTGCTGAACATCGACCCGCCGGACCACACCCGGCTGCGGCGGCTGGTGTCGAAGGCGTTCACGCCGCGCCGGGTGGCGGAGTTCGAGCCCAGGGTGCAGCAGTTGACGGACCGGCTGATCGACGACTTCGCGGCCCGTGGCTCGGCCGACCTGATCCACGAGTTCGCCTTCCCGCTCCCCATCTACGCGATCTGCGACCTGCTCGGCGTGCCGCCGGAGGACCAGGACGACCTGCGGGACTGGGCGGGCGCGATGATCCGTCACCACGGCGGGCAGCGCGGCGGGGTGGGGCGGGCGGTGAAGAGGATCCGGACCTACCTGCTGGAGCTGATCCACCGCAAGCGGGCCGACCTGGGTGACGATCTGATCTCCGGTCTGATCAGGGCGAGTGACCACGGTGAGCACCTGACCGAGAACGAGGCCGCGGCGATGGCCTTCATCCTGCTGTTCGCCGGCTTCGAGACCACCATCAACCTGATCGGCAACGGCACCTACGCGCTGCTCCGCAACCCGGCCCAACGTGCGTTGCTGCAGGAGTCGGTGCAGCGCGGCGAGACGGCGCTGCTGGCCACGGCGGTGGAGGAACTGCTGCGCTACGACGGCCCGGTGGAGCTGGCCACCTGGCGGTTCGCCACCGAGCCGCTGACCGTCGGCGGCGTGGACATCCCGGTCGGCGACCCGGTGTTGGTGGTGCTGGCGGCGGCCGACCGGGACCCGGCCAGGTTCGCCGGAGAGAACACCCTGGACCTCGCCCGCAAGGACAATCCGCACCTCGGATTCGGCCACGGCATCCACTACTGCATCGGCGCCCCGCTGGCCCGGCTGGAGGGTCAATTCGCCCTGGCCACGCTGCTGACCAGGCTGCCCGACCTCCAACTGGCCGCCGACCCCGAGGAGCTGCGCTGGCGGGGCGGTCTGATCATGCGCGGGCTGCGGGAGTTGCCGGTGTCGTTCACGCCGGAGGGCGCCGACGTGCGCTGACGGCGTGTCGGTCAGATCTGATCAGGTGTGATCTGAGTACGCATCAATCCGGACATACCAGTGCGGTTTGTGGACGATCTATCGTCTGGCGTGATTTCCGTGTGATGTGTTCGACATAAGCTTGTGATCGATCGGGTCATCTGCTTACTCTCCCTGGTGTTCGCAGCTGCGAACCCCGTGCGCGGAACGCCGAATCCTGCCCGCCGCGCTGCCGGGACACCGACCAGACCCTTGGGCAGGGGCGGGGGACCCAGGTAAGTCGCCGTCCCCCACGGCTTGGGGTGAAGCCGCCAGCAGTGGCGGCCGGGCCACCTCCCGGTCCGAACCCGACAGCTCACCTCGCAGGCGTGCGGAGAGGGACTTCTTCATGCTCTTCACCGGTTCGGGCCGTCATCGTCGTCGTACGCAGGCCGAGAAGATCATCGCCGTCGCGGGTGTCGCGGGCGTCGGCATCGCACTCCCGCTGTTGACCGCCACCGGCGCGCAGGCCGCCCCGGTCGACACCTGGGAGAAGGTCGCCCAGTGCGAGAGTGGCGGCAACTGGAGCATCAACACCGGGAACGGCTTCTACGGCGGACTCCAGTTCACCCCGAGCACCTGGAAGGCGTTCGGCGGTCAGCAGTACGCCGGGCAGGCCAACCAGGCCAGCAAGGGCCAGCAGATCGCCGTCGCCGAGAAGGTGCTCGCCTCCCAGGGCCCGGGCGCCTGGCCGGTCTGCTCGGTCAAGGCCGGTCTGTCCAAGGGTGGTTCGGCCGCCCAGGTGGACACCTCCTCGGACCGTGCCACCCGCTCGGAGACCCGCGCCCCGGCGCCGGCCGCCAAGTCCTCGAAGCAGACCACGCCGAAGGCGTCGGCCGCCCCGAAGCCCGCGACCCCGAAGTCGGCCGCGCCGACGGTGACCGCACCGAAGCACGCCGCGCCGACGACGCCGGCCGCCGGCGGATACACCGTCAAGTCGGGTGACACCCTGTCCGACATCGCCGCTGCCAACGGCCTGAACTGGCAGCAGGTTTACCAGGCCAACCAGTCCGTCATCGGCGGCGACCCGGACCTGATCCTGCCGGGTCAGGTGCTCAAGCTCGGCTGAGTCGCGACCCGCTGATTCACGACACACCGTCAGGCGGGGTCGTACCGGCTTGTTCCGGTACGACCCCGTTTACGGTCATTCAGGTGAACTACCGATGAGTAGCCGGGCCACACGGTGAGACGGGACCAAGGTCAGCGTGGCCCCGGGCTCCGGTGCGGTTAGGCTCTGGTCGTAACGACAACAGATCCCGCTTCCGTCAAGGAGATGCCTCGTGCCGTCCATTGATGTCGTCGTAGCCCGTGAGATTCTCGACTCCCGTGGCAACCCCACGGTCGAGGTCGAGGTCGGTCTGGACGACGGCAGCACCGGCCGTGCCGCCGTCCCGTCGGGTGCTTCCACCGGTGCCTTCGAGGCTCTTGAGCTGCGCGACGGCGACAAGAACCGCTACTTCGGCAAGGGTGTCGAGAAGGCCGTGCTGGCCGTCATCGAGCAGATCGGCCCGGAGCTGGTCGGCTACGACGCCACCGAGCAGCGGCTGATCGACCAGGCCATGCTCGACCTGGACGCCACCCCGGACAAGTCCTCGCTCGGCGCCAACGCGATCCTCGGCGTCTCGCTCGCCGTGGCGCACGCCGCCTCCGAGGCCAGCGACCTGCCGCTGTTCCGCTACCTCGGTGGCCCGAACGCGCACGTGCTGCCCGTCCCGATGATGAACATCCTCAACGGTGGGTCGCACGCCGACTCCAACGTCGACATCCAGGAGTTCATGATCGCGCCGATCGGCGCCGAGTCCTTCTCCGAGGCCGTCCGCTGGGGCGTCGAGGTCTACCACACGCTCAAGGGCGTGCTGAAGGAGCGCGGCCTCTCCACCGGTCTGGGCGACGAGGGCGGCTTCGCGCCGAACCTCGACTCCAACCGTGAGGCCCTCGACCTCATCGTCGAGGCCATCAAGAAGGCCGGCTACACCCCGGGCAAGGACGTCGCGCTCGCCCTGGACGTCGCCGCCTCCGAGTTCTTCAAGGACGGCGCCTACCAGTTCGAGGGCAAGGCGCTCTCCTCCGCCGAGCTGATCGCCTACTACGCCGAGCTGGTCGCCGCGTACCCGCTGGTCTCGATCGAGGACCCGCTGGACGAGCAGGACTGGGACGGCTGGAAGGCCATGACGGACGAGCTGGGCGACAAGGTCCAGCTGGTCGGTGACGACCTGTTCGTCACCAACCCGGTCCGCCTGGCCCGTGGCATCGAGACCGGCACCGCCAACGCGATGCTGGTGAAGGTGAACCAGATCGGTTCGCTGACCGAGACCCTGGACGCCGTCGAGCTGGCCCAGCGCAACGGCTACCGCTGCATGATGTCGCACCGCTCCGGCGAGACCGAGGACGTCACCATCGCCGACCTCGCCGTCGCCACCAACTGCGGCCAGATCAAGACCGGCGCCCCGGCCCGCTCCGAGCGCGTCGCCAAGTACAACCAGCTGCTGCGCATCGAGGAGATCCTCGACGACGCCGCGGAGTACGCCGGCCGTGGCGCGTTCCCGCGGTTCCGTACCGAGGCCTGAGACATCAGGGGCTGACACCCCAGGCGTCTGAACCGGTGCCCCGGCTCCCACCCCGTAGGGTGGAGGGCCGGGGCACCGGCATGTGATCAGGAGGGGTACCAGCGATGTGGAAGATTCCGGGCTTGGCGGCGCGACCGCGCTTCACCAGCCGGGCCACCGTCCTGGTGCTGGTGCTCTGTTCGCTGGTGGCGATCCTCGCCTACCCGACCCGGCAGTTCATCTCGCAGCGCTCGGACATCTCCGACCAGCGGACCAAGGCCGAGCACGCCAGGCAGCAGGTCGAGCAGCTCCGCCGGGAGCGCGCCCGCTGGCAGGACCCGGAGTTCGTCAAGGCGCAGGGCCGGGAGCGGCTGCACTACGCGATGCCCGGCGAGACCCCCTTCATCTCGGTGGACCCGAACCCGCCGAGCCCCAAGTCCTCCTCGGCCGACGCGGGGTCAGCCCCGCAGGCCAAGGCCGCCCAGCCCTGGTACGCCAGTGTCTGGGACTCGGTCGACCAGGCCGACTCCACCCCCGCACCCCGCTAGAGGCAGCGCATCCCCATGACTGAGAACCCGACCGTCCCGGACCAGGACGTCGCCGCGATCGCGGCCCAGCTCGGCCGCGTCCCGCGCGGCCTGCGCGGGGTGGCGCACCGCTGCCCGTGCGGCAACCCCGACGTGGTGGAGACCGCGCCCCGGCTGCCGGACGGCACGCCGTTCCCCACCCTGTACTACCTGACCTGCCCCAAGGCCGCCTCGCTGATCGGCACCCTGGAGGCGGACGGGGTGATGAAGGATCAGACCGCCCGGCTGGCCGAGGATCCGGAGCTGGCGGCGGCGTACCAGAAGGCGCACGAGGACTACATCGCGCGCCGGGACGCCATCGAGGTGCTGGAGGGCTTCCCGAGCGCGGGCGGCATGCCGGACCGGGTGAAGTGCCTGCACGTCCTGGTCGGCCACTCGCTGGCGGCGGGCCCGGGGGTCAACCCGCTCGGCGACGAGGCGATCGGGATGCTGGAGGACTGGTGGGCCAAGGGCCCCTGCGTCTCGCCGGAGGAGGTCGAGGCGGCCGGTGGCCGGGTGGCCAGGAACCGGGCCAAGAACCAGGACCACGCGGCCGTGATCGCCGCCAAGGAGCAGCTGGCCGCCGAGCGCGCGGCCAAGCGCGCCGAGGCCGAGCAGGACGAGGAGTCCGAGTGAGCACCAGCAGGGTCGGCGCGATCGACTGCGGCACCAACTCCATCCGCCTGCTGGTCGCCGACCTCGACCCGGAGACCGGTGAGATCACCGACCTGGACCGCCGGATGGTGATCAACCGGCTCGGCCAGGACGTGGACCGGACCGGCCGGCTGGCGCCCGAGGCGCTGGAGCGCACTTTCGCGGCCTGCCGCGAGTACGCCGCCGTGCTGGCCGAGTACGGGGTCGGCCCCGACCGGCTGCGGTTCGTCGCCACCAGTGCCTCCCGGGACGCGGAGAACAGCGCCGAGTACGTCGCCGGGGTGCGCGAGATCCTCGGCGTCGAGCCGACCGTGGTGAGCGGTGACGAGGAGGCCCGGCTGTCCTTCACCGGCGCCACCAAGGAGCTGACCGGTGGTCAGTTCCCGTCCCCGTACCTGGTGTTCGACCTGGGCGGCGGCTCGACCGAGTTCGTGCTCGGCGGGCAGGACGTCGAGGCGGCCCGCTCGGTGGACATCGGCTGCGTCCGGCTGACCGAGCGGCACTTCGCCGGTTCGGAGCTGCCCGCGCTCGGCCAGATCTCCCGCGCCAAGGCTGATGTCCGGGCCGCGCTGGACGTGGCGGCCGAGGCGGTCCCGCTGACCGCCGCCGCCACCCTGGTCGGCCTGGCGGGCACCGTCACCACGGTGGCGGGCATCGCGCTGGAGCTGCCCGCGTACGACTCCGAGGCCATCCACCACGCCCGCCTGACGGTGGACCAGGTCCGCGAGGTGGCCGGCCGGCTGCTGACCATGACGCACGAGCAGCGCGCCGCGATCCCGGTGATGCACCCCGGCCGGGTGGACGTGATCGGCGCGGGCGCCCTGGTGCTGCTGGAGATCATGGAGCGGACCGGCGCCGCCGAGCTGGTGGTGAGCGAGCACGACATCCTCGACGGGATCGCCTGGAGCCTGGTCTCCTGACCCCGCGAAGACCCCACGCAGACCCCACGCAGACTCCGCGAAGACCCCTGCCGGACCCCGTCCGGACGGCCCCGGGACGCCCCTTCGGCACCCGGGGCCGCGTGCTGATCGGCGTGCCGCGAGAAACTTCGTGAATTTCTTCACATGGCGATCCAGTCATTCGTCGCACTCCGATGTCCCCTCCGTCCGGAATGCGGGACCGAAGGTCGACTCCGGCGGGTGTCCATCGGATCGCAGGCAGGTATCGGGGTCGGTGATGGAATCGAAACGCCAGTGCGGGAACCCGCTCACGGTGGGGATCGTTGCTGCTCAGAGCCGCCCCGTCGGCCGGGCGCCGCACAGGGACCGTCCCGGCGGTGTGAGGTGACACCCTCGCCGGGAAAGTGTGGCCGGGCAGTGTAGCAGGTGCTGTCCAGGGGCTTGTGACGGGCCTCACGAAGGTGCCCCCAACCGGGGGTGGATACTTTCGGATATGAGCACCACGGAGCGTCCTCGCATCCTCGTAGTCGGCGGTGGTTACGTCGGCCTGTATGCCGCGATGCGCATCCTCAAGAAGATGCGCTACGGCGAAGCGACCGTCACGGTCGTCGACCCGCGGTCGTACATGACGTACCTGCCCTTCCTCCCCGAGGCGGCCGGCGGCAACGTCGCGCCTCGCAACCTCGTTGCCCCGCTGCGCAGCGCCCTCAAGAAGGCGGAGGTGCTCACCGGTCACGTGACCGATGTGGACCACGCCCGCAAGGTCGCCACCATCCACCCCGCCGCGGGCGACTCGTACGAGCTGTCCTTCGACTACCTCGTCGTGGCCACCGGCTCGGTCTCCCGCACCTTCCCGATCCCCGGCCTGGCCGAGCACGGCATCGGCATGAAGACGGTCGAGGAGGCGATCAGCCTCCGCAACCACGTCATGGCGCAGCTGGACAAGGCCGAGTCCACCACGGACGAGGCGATCCGCCGCAAGGCCCTGACCTTCGTGGTGATCGGCGGCGGCTTCGCCGGCGTCGAGACCATCGCCGAGGTCGAGGACATGGCGCGGGACGCGGCGAAGATCTACAAGACCGTCAGCCGTGACGACATGCGCTTCATCCTGGTGGAGGCGGCCAACCGCATCCTCCCGGAGATGGGCCCGGACCTCGGTCTGTGGACCAAGGAGAAGCTCGAAGAGCGCAACATCGAGATCTACATCGAGACCTCGATGGACTCCTGCGTCGACCAGCACGTGGTGCTGAAGAACGGTGTCGAGGCCGACGCCTCCACCATCGTGTGGACGGCGGGCGTCAAGCCCAACCCGATCCTCAACCGTTTCGGTCTGCCGCTCGGCCCGCGCGGTCACGTGGACACCGCCCCGACCCTCCAGGTCCAGGGCTTCGACTACGTCTGGGCGGCCGGCGACAACGCGCAGGTCCCCGACCTCGCCGTCGGCGACGGTGCCTGGTGCCCGCCGAACGCGCAGCACGCGGTCCGTCAGGCCATCGTGCTCGCCGACAACGTGATCTCGGGCATGCGGGGCTTCCCGCAGGCTGAGTACAAGCACAAGAACCTCGGTGCGGTGGCCGGTCTCGGTCTGCACAAGGGCGTGGCGATCCTCTTCGGCAAGTACAAGCTGAAGGGCCGTCCGGCCTGGTGGTTCCACCGCCTGTACCACGGCAGCCGGGTGCCGACCATGAACCGCAAGGTCCGGGTCTTCACCGACTGGACGCTGGCGATGTTCCTCAAGCGCGAGACCGTGGGTCTGGCCGAGATGGAGAACCCGTTCGTGGCGTTCCAGGAGGCTGCGGCCCCCGCGCCGAAGCCGGTGGCTGCCGCTGCCGCCGCCGAGCCGGTGAAGGAGCTCGCGAGCAGCAAGTAGGACGACTGGCCCCGGGACGACCCGGGGTACGAGTCGGAGGCTCTCCGCCCGGCAGCGTCGCCGGACCACGACCTCCGTGGTGCTCAGCCGGCCGTGCGACCGGGCGGAGTACAGCAGTTCAGAGCCAAGCAGGTAGACAGAAGGCCCCCGCCGGAACCCTCCCCGGCAGGGGCCTTCTGCGTGTTCGGACGGACCGTCAGTCGGTCTTGATGCTCTCCAGGATGTCCAGCTTGGACGCCCGGCGGGCGGGCCAGAGCGCCGCCACCAGGCCGACCAGCCCGGCCATCAGCAGGAAGAGCAGCAGCTGACCGTACGGCAGCTCGGTGACCAGGCCCGGGATGCTGGAGCCCAGGGTGCCGTTCACCGCCCAGGCCAGGAAGACGCCGAGCAGCACGCCGATGGTCGCGCCGAACAGCGAGATCACCACCGACTCGAGCCGGACCATCCGCTTGATGCCGCTCCGGTCCAGACCGATCGCGCGCAGCATTCCGATCTCCCTCTTCCGCTCGAAGACCGACATGGCCAGGGTGTTGATCACGCCGAGCACGGCGACCAGCACCGACATGGCCAGCAGGCCGTACATCATGTTCAGGGCGAAGGAGATGATCTTGCTGAACTCCTCCTTCATGTCCTCCTGGCTCTTCACCTCGATCACCGGGTTCTTGCCGGTGGCGTCCTTGATGGACTGCTGAAGCGCCGCGGTGGCACCGTCGGTGCCGCGCACCAGGACGTCCCGGATGTCGATGTCGTCCTTGGCGTGCTTGGCGATCTCGGCGTTGGACATCACCGTGTTGGAGAGCAGGTCGATCGACTGGAAGACGCCGCCGACGGTGACCGTGCCGGTGCTGCCGTCGCCGTAGCCGATCTGCACGGCGCTGCCGACCGCGAGGTTGTCGCGCTTCGCCCGCTCGCTGCTGACCAGCACCTGACCCTGGCTCAGGGAGTTGGCCGAGCCGCTGTCCATGGTGAGGTCGAGCAGCTTGTCCAGGCTCTTGGCGTCGACCCCGCTGATCGCGGAGGTCCGGCCGTTCAGCTCCCAGTAGACGTTGGTCAGCGGGCTGGAGGCGGCCACGCCGGGGGCCTTGGCCACGTCGGCGGCCAGCTCGGGCGACATGCTCATCCGGTTGGCGGTGGTCACGTTGTAGTCCGCGACCATGCCCTTGGTGACGATCCGGTCCACCGCGCCGCCGACCGAGGCGCCGAGCACGGTCATTGCGGAGACCAGGGTCAGGCCGATGGTCAGCGCGGCGGCGGTGGTGGCCGTCCGGCGCGGGTTGCGGACCGCGTTGCGGCGGGCCAGCTTGCCGGGCGTGCCGAACAGCCGGGCCAGCAGCGGGCCGACCAGGGCGATCATCGGGCGGGACAGCAGCGGCAGCAGGATGAAGATGCCGATCAGTGCGAGCGGGGCGCCGCCGGCGATCAGGTACCGGCCGTTCTCCCCGCCGGCCGCGGCGCCGCCGAAGATCAGCGCGAAGCCGCCGGCCGTGATCACCGAGCCGATGATGTTCCGGATCAGCAGGCTCTTGTGGGTGCTGGGCTGGTCACCGCTGCTCATCGCGGCCACCGGGGCGACCCGGGAGGCCCGGATCGCGGGCAGCACGGCGGACAGCACGGTCACCAGCACGCCGACCACCAGGGCCACCGCGATGGTCACCGGGGCGACCACCAGCGGTCCGGTGGGCATGCCGGCCGAGAACACCTTCATCAGCGACTGCATCCCGGCGCCGATCCCGATACCGGCCAGCAGGCCGGCCACCGAGGCGGTCAGGCCGATCACCAGCGCCTCGACCAGCACCGACCTGGTGACCTGCCAGCGCCCGGCACCGACCGCGCGGAGCAGGGCCAGCTCCTTGGTGCGCTGGGCGACCAGCATGGTGAAGGTGTTGGCGATGATGAAGATGCCGACGAACAGCGAGATCCCGGCGAAGGCGAGCAGCATGGTCTTCATGCCGGACGTGCCGGCGGAGATCTGCTTGGTCTCGTCAGCCGTCAGCTGCTCACCGGTCTGGACGATGAACTGGGTGCCCTGCGGCAGTGTGGTCTGCACCTCGGTGAGCAGCGCGTCCTGCGTCACGCCGGGCTTGGCCTGCACGGTGACCGTGCTGAACTGACCCGGGGTCAGCAGGAACTGCTGCGCGCTCGCGGTGTCCATCAGGGTGAGCGAGCCGCCGGAACTGACCTGCGGGTCGTCGGTGGTGAAGATGCCGGTCAGCCTGGCGTCCACGGCCGGGCCGTTGCCGGCGATCCGGACGGTGTCGCCGACCCGGTAGCCACCGCTGCTCGCGGCCTCCTGGTCCAGTGCGATCTCGCCGGACTTCTGCGGGCCGCGGCCCTGGGCCATCGGGTAGCGGCTGTCCTGACCGGTGGCGTCCGGGTTGAAGTTCGCACCGCGGGCCTGCCAGGCCTGGCCGATCAGGACGCCCTTCCGGTCGGCCACGCCGGTGAAGCCGCCCACCACGCCCTGCGCCTTGGCGGTGCCGGGCAGCGCGGCGATCTTGTCGACCGTCGCCTTGGTCAGCTCGCCGCCGGTGGCGTCGCTCCGGTCGCGGGCGGAGGCGCCCGAACCTGCGGCGTTGTCGGTGACCAGGACGGAGATGTCCGAGTAGCTCTTGGAGTAGCTGTTCTTCATGGCCTGGCCGAGCGTGTCGGAGAAGACCATGGTGCCGGCCACGAAGGCCGTGCCGAGCATGACGGCCAGTGCCGTCATGAGGAGTCGGCCCTTGTGGGCCAGCACATTGCGCAGTGCGGTGCGGAACATGGGGTGTCCTGGGGGGAGTTGGGTTCGGGCCGGTGGGTGGCGGAGCGTCAGCTCGTGCGGCCCTTGGCGTCGAAGCGGCGCATCCGGTCCAGGACGCTGTCGGCGGTGGGATTGGTCAGCTCGTCGACGACGCGGCCGTCGGCGAGGAAGATCACGCGGTCCGCGTAGGAGGCGGCGACCGGGTCGTGGGTGACCATCACGACGGTCTGGCCGAGCTCGCGGACCGAGTTGCGCAGGAAGGAGAGGATCTCCGCGCCGGAGCGGGAGTCCAGGTTGCCGGTGGGCTCGTCGGCGAAGACGATGTCCGGCCGGGAGGCCAGCGCGCGGGCGCAGGCGACGCGCTGCTGCTGGCCGCCGGAGAGCTGCGAGGGGCGGTGCGAGAGCCGGCCGGAGAGGCCGACCGTGTCGACCACCCGGTCGAGCCAGGCCTTGTCGACCTTGCGGCCGGCGATGTCCATCGGCAGCGTGATGTTCTCCAGCGCGGTCAGCGTGGGCAGCAGGTTGAAGGCCTGGAAGACGAAGCCGATGTGGTCGCGGCGGAGCTTGGTGAGCTGCTTGTCGCGCAGCCCGACCAGCTCGGTGTCGCCGATCATCGAGGAGCCGGAGGAGACCGTGTCGAGGCCCGCCATGCAGTGCATGAGGGTCGACTTGCCCGAGCCGGACGGACCCATGATCGCGGTGAACTGGCCCTGCGGGAACGCCACGCTGACGTTGTCCAGCGCGACCACCTTGGTCTCGCCCTCCCCGTAGACCTTGTTCAGGCCGGTGGCTCGGGCGGCCGCCTGGCCGGTCTGGACGGCGGATGCGGTCGTGGTGGTCACGGGGGACTCCTTGCGGACGTGGCGTGCGGAAGTGGTGTGGACGGTCGGTGCGCAGAGCACCGGCGTATGCGGGGTCCGGCTTTCTCCTCCTGCGGTATGACACAACCCCTGAGAGTGGCGCCGTGGCCGATTCCGAACCGGGGTTGGCCGAATCACCGACGATTCGTCAGATGGCAAGGAAACATGACAAATTAGCTGGCGGAGAGTGTGCGAAAGGGTGCACCGGGCGACTAGTCTCGGGGGTAGCCCGCACAGGGGCGGAGGGGTTCCCGCCCGGGTGGTGGAACGCAGACACGGGCAGCTTAAAACTGCTTGGCCGCGAGGCCGTGCCGGTTCGAGTCCGGCCCCGGGCACCACTCCGCGCCAGGTCGTCCGGCCGCGAAATCCGCGCAGCGACGGCCCGAGAGATCATCCTCGCGGCGTAGACTGCTTCCTTTGCCAAGGCATTACCCTGGAGCGGTGCGGGTGGCACGATGCCGCCCCGGAGGGAATGACATGAGAAGCAGCAACCCGGTCTTCTCGCGGGAGGGCTCCTTCACCCGCGAGAACGGTAACGGCTACGCGGGGTTCAACACGGGCCAGCCGCAGGCCGGGGCCCCGAACGCGGGCAACCCGTACGGCAACAACCCCTACGGCAACAATCCCTACGCACAGCCGCAGGGCGGCGGGCTGACGGACGACCAGCTGGTCGAGATGTACCAGGCGCCGTCGGCCGGCCCGCTGCAGACCGGCCGGATGACCATGGACGACGTGGTCGCCCGGACCGCGCTCACCCTGCTCACGCTGGTGGTGTCGGGCGCGGTCGCCTGGTTCGCGCTGCCGGCCGCCAACTTCGGCCCGGCCATGGTCGCCGCCTTCGCGGCCTTCGTGGTCGCCATGGTGATCACCTTCAAGCAGAGCGTCAGCGCCCCGCTGATCATCACCTACGCGGCGCTGGAGGGCTTCTTCCTCGGTGCGATCAGCCACGCCTTCGACATGATCTGGGAGGGCATCGCGATCCAGGCGGTGCTGGGCACGGCGGCGGTCTTCGCGGCGATGCTGATCGCCTACAAGTCCGGCCGGATCCGGGTCACCCCGCGCTACACCAGGATCGGCATCGCGATCGCGATGGGCTTCGTGCTGCTGCTGCTGGTCAACCTGGTGGCCTCGATGCTCGGTGCCGACATGGGCCTGCGCTCGGGCCCGCTCGGCATTCTGGTCGGCATCGTCGGCATCGCGCTCGGCGCCTTCTTCCTCTCGCTGGACTTCGCCGAGATCGAGGCGGGAATCCAGGGCGGCGCCCCGCAGCAGGAGTCCTGGCGGGCGGCCTTCGGGCTGACCCTCTCGTTGGTCTGGATCTACATGGAGATGCTCCGGCTGATCGCGATCCTGCGCGGCGACGACTAATCCCCACCTGCACTTCCGGAGGCGCGGCGGACCACTCGGTCCGGCCGCGCCTCCGGCCTTTCCGGGGCCGGTCCGAGAAGCCCTAGGCTCGTGGGATGGCAGATGCGCAGACCTTGCTGGCCGCCGTGGACCGGCTGGCCGACCGCTTCCGTTCGATGCCGCAGAGCCGGCTGCTCGGGCCGGTGCCCGGGTACCCGAGCCGGGCCGCCGCCGTGCACGCGCTGGCTTCCCGGCTGGCCGGGCGGGCGCKGGCGGCGGCGGGGCAGCCGGACCGGAGCTTTCCGGACGCCGGGGCCTTCGCGGCCGGGGACCAACTCGCGGTCGCCGGGCGGGAGCTGGCGGCCGTGGCGGACGCCCCGGCGCTGGCCGAAGCGATGGCCGAGGTCCGGGGCGTCGACGAACTGACCGCGTGAAGATCTGAGAAGCGCCGAAGGCCGGTCGAGTCGGTAACCCCAGGGATCCTCGCCGGCCCGGACGGCGTCGATCAGCCGGTAGGCCGCCTCCCGGTCGCCGGGGGCGACGCAGAGCGTGGTGCCGTCGGCGAAGGCGTACACGTCCAGGGTGCCGAGCGGGCCGGGACGGACGTCGGTGAGCGTGACGGCCTCCTCGGCCAGCGAGGCCAGCCGGGTGTCGGTCCACTCGCGGGACGGGGCCTGGCTCGGGACGAAGTCGGGGTGCGAGGGGTGGCGGCGCGGGTCGGGTGCGGCCACCGGCTCGGCGTCCGGGGTCGACTCGGTGTCGAGCAGTCCGGCCTCCAGGCCGGTGGCCAGCAGGTCGGCCTCGCGGCGGGCCCTGGCCTCACCGGCGGTCTCGCCGCCGACTCCGGCACCGGTCCCGGCGGGGTGGCCGCCGGCAGGGTGGCCGCCGGTGGCCGGGCGGGCCGGGGTGCCGCCGTCCTCGTTGATCAGGTCCTCCAGCGCGGAGCGCAGCGCCTCGCCGAACTCCGGGTCCATCGTGCCGGAGTGGTCGGCCGCGTCCTGCGGGCCGGTCGGCCGCGGGAAGAACAGCGGCCACTCCTCACCGGGGTTGAGCCCGGCGCTGGTGAAGGGGGAGTCGAAGAGCGGCGCGTCCTCGGCCGCCCTGGCCTCCTGCTCGGCCCAGAACGCCCGGGCCTCGGCTATCTCCCGCTCACGGTCGGCGGCCAGCGCCTCGTTGACCGCGCGGCGGATCACGGCTTCGTCAACCGGCGCCGGGGCGGCGGCACTTGAAGGTTCGGACGGGACGGCGAGCCGACGGGCCAGGCTGCGCAGCTGCATCAGGACAGCGGTGCAGAGGGCGATCAGGACCAGCAGCAGGGAGATGTACACGGCGCTCACGGAACGTACTCCTAGCGAGGAGTGGAACGGGGTTACGTCTCCACACTGCCGCATGGGGCGGAGTTACTGCAGTGGCAGATGTCCGATTTGTCCGGGACTTTCGGCCTTGTCCTCAAATTGTTAGGTAGTGCCGTTCTACGCAGCGGAGTTGACCGACTTCGGGGTGTCGACAAAACGGGCCTGGAAGGGCATGCGGAGGGGCGGATCACGATCGCGATGTGATCCGCCCCTCAGTCACACAGGGTCACTCCGAACGGGTGGTGCGGGCCGGCCCGGTGACTCAGCTGAGTCGCTCGATCACCATCGCCATACCCTGGCCGCCGCCGACGCACATGGTCTCCAGACCGAACTGCTTGTCGTGCCACTGGAGCGAGTTGATCAGGGTGGTGGTGAGCCGGGCGCCGGTCATGCCGAACGGGTGGCCGACCGCGATCGCGCCGCCGTTCACGTTCAGCTTCTCCAGCGGGATGCCCAAGTCCCGGTAGGACGGGATGACCTGGGCCGCAAAGGCCTCGTTGATCTCCACCAGGTCGATGTCGTCGATGGTCAGGCCGGCCCGCTTGAGCGCCTGGCGGCTGGCCTCGACCGGGCCGTAGCCCATGATCTCGGGGGAGAGGCCGCTGACCCCGGTGGAGACCACCCGGGCGAGCGGGGTCAGGCCGAGCTCGCGGGCCTTGGTGTCGGACATGATCACCAGGGCGGCGGCGCCGTCGTTGAGCGGGCAGCAGTTACCAGCGGTAACCGTGCCGTCCGGGCGGAACACCGGCTTCAGGCCGGAGACCGCGTCCAGGGTGACCCCCGCGCGCGGGCCGTCGTCGGTGCTCACCACGGTGCCGTCGGGCAGCGTGACGGGGGTGATCTCGCGGGCCCAGAAGCCGGACTTGATGGCCGCCTCGGCCAGGTTCTGCGAGCGGACCCCGAACTCGTCCTGCTCGGCCCGGGTGATGCCCTTGAGCGCGGCCAGGTTCTCGGCGGTCTGGCCCATCGCGATGTACGCGTCCGGCAGCAGGCCGTCCTCACGCGGGTCGTGCCACTCGCCGCCGCCCTCGGCCGCCCGGCGGGCGGTGCGCGCCACGGCGTCCCCGAACAGCGGGTTCTGGGTGCCGGGCATGCCGTCCGAGGTGCCGTTGATGCTGCGCGAGACGGTCTCGACGCCGGCCGAGAGGAAGATGTCGCCCTCGCCCGCCTTGATCGCGTGCAGTGCCATCCGGGTGGTCTGCAGCGAGGAGGAGCAGTACCGGGTGATGGTGGCGCCGGGCAGGTAGTCCATACCCATCTGGACCGCGATGGTGCGGGCCAGGTTGTGGCCCTGCTCGCCGCCGGGCAGGCCGCAGCCGAGCATCAGGTCCTCGATCAGGCGCGGGTCCAGCTCGGGCACCTTGGCCAGCGCGGCGCCGATGATCTGCGCGGTCAGGTCGTCCGGCCGGATGTCCTTCAGGGAGCCCTTGAAGGCCCGGCCGATCGGCGAACGGGCGGCGCTGACGATGACGGCTTCGGGCATGACGGGCTCCTCGCTGAGTGTCTCCGGACTGCGGGGCGTACACGTCCGACCGTACTCCGGCCCAAGCGGTCAGCCCGGGAGGAAAGTTACCGCTAAGTAGCTCGGACGTCACCCGTTCCCGGGTGTGAGTTGGCCGACGCCGACCCCGCCTCCGGAATGCTCTCCGAGCTGTCCGGCAGGCCCAGTCGCAGCCGCAGTTTGACCTGCGCCCAGCGGCGGCCCAGATCGCCGAGCCGCTCGGCGGCGGCCACCTCGGTGCCGGAGCGCCCGGCGGCGGCGGCCGCGGCCACCGCCATCGGCAGCACCTGCTCGGCCTCGATCCTGGGACCCGACTCCTCCGGCCAGAGGTCCAGCACGGCGCAGAGCGAGGGCAGCAGCGCCATCGCGGCGGTCGCGTAGCCCTGCGCGGAGGGGTGGTAGCGGTCGGCCGCGAACATCTCCGGGCGGGCCGCGAACTCCGGGCCGAGCAGCGAGCCGAGCGACACCGTCCGGCCGCCCTGCTCCACCACCGCGATGGTCTGGGCCGCCGCCAGCTGCCGGCTGACCCGCCGGGCCACCCAGCGCAGCGGCGGCCGCACCGGCTTGATGGTGCCCAGGTCCGGACAGGTGCCGACCACCACCTGGCAGCCCGCCTCGCGCAGCGCCCGTACCGTCTCGCCGAGTTGACGGACCGCCAGGGCGGCGGGGGTGTGCTTGGTCACGTCGTTGGCGCCGATGATGATCACCGCCAGCTCCGGCCGGTGCGGCAGGGCCAGCTCCACCTGGCCGGCCAGCTCGACGGACTGGGCGCCGGACCGGGCCACGTTCACCAGCCGGACCCGGCGCTCGGCCACCGAGGCCAGCCCGGTCGCGAGCAGCGCGCCGGGGGTCTCCTCCCCCGTGGTCACGCCGAGCCCTGCCGCCGTCGAGTCACCCAGAAAGGCGAGCACCAGCGGCGGCTGGTCACTCCCGGGGTCGGCGAAGGCCGCCCCGTAGACCCCGTCCGCGGGCGGCGGCTCGCCGTCCAGCAGCCCGACCGCGCGGATCGCCAGCCTGCTCTCGGTCACCAGCAGGCCGATCAGCCCGACCCCGAGCAGACCGAGACCGCCGCCCCCGTACGCGGCCGCCGTGGCGATACGCCGGGCCACCCGGGCCCGTGACACCTGTGCCGCTGCCACCCCGGCCCCCCTTCACCTGGCCCCTCCTGCGGGGCGCCACCTGTGCTCTGTCCCTCTTAGGTACCCAGGGATCCGGGGGCCTATCGGGGCGGATCGCCCATCCGGTGGGTGAACGTACGGGAAGTGAAGAGGCCGAATCGGACGTCGCGCGTGTGCGCGTCCGTCCCTTGAGACGCCCTAGGCTTTGAAGTACCCATAGCTGTCGTAGCGTCCCAGACCGGGAGGACCCCCGTGCGGTACCACAATTCGATCATCGACCTGGTCGGCAACACACCCCTGGTGAAGCTCAACAAGGTCACCGAGGGGATCAGCGCCACCGTGCTGGCGAAGGTCGAGTACTTCAACCCCGGGGGGTCGATCAAGGACCGCATCGCGATGCGCATGATCGAGGCCGCCGAGGCGTCCGGCGCCCTCAAGCCGGGCGGCACGATCGTCGAGCCCACCTCGGGCAACACCGGTGTCGGCCTGGCGATCGTGGCCCAGCAGAAGGGCTACCACTGCATCTTCGTCTGTCCGGACAAGGTGTCCACCGACAAGATCAACACGCTGCGGGCCTACGGTGCCGAGGTGGTGGTCTGCCCGACCGCCGTCGCCCCCGAGCACCCGGACTCCTACTACAACGTCTCCGACCGCCTGGTCCGGGAGACCCCGAACGCCTGGAAGCCGGACCAGTACTCCAACCCGGAGAACCCGGCCTCGCACTACCACTCGACCGGTCCCGAGCTCTGGGAGCAGACCGAGGGAAAGATCACCCACCTGGTGGCGGGCGTCGGCACCGGCGGCACCATCTCCGGCACCGGCGGCTACCTCAAGGAGGCCTCCGGCGGTGCGGTCAAGGTGATCGGCGCCGACCCGGAGGGCTCGGTCTACTCCGGCGGCACCGGCCGTCCGTACCTGGTCGAGGGTGTCGGTGAGGACTTCTGGCCGACCGCCTACGACCGGAACGTGGCGGACGAGATCGTCGCGGTCTCGGACAAGGACTCGTTCCAGATGACCCGCCGCCTCGCCAAGGAGGAGGGCCTGCTGGTCGGCGGCTCCTGCGGGATGGCCGTGGTGGCCGCCCTGGAGGTGGCCAGGCGGCTCGGCCCGGACGACGTGGTCGTGGTGATCCTGCCCGACGGCGGCCGGGGCTACCTCTCGAAGATCTTCAACGACGACTGGATGGCCGACTACGGCTTCCTGCCGTCGGGCACCGACGAGGCACACATCGGCGAGGTGCTGGCCCGCAAGGACGCGATCGAGCACGAGGGCATCCCGCAGTTCGTCCACATGCACCCGAGCGAGACGGTCGCCGAGGCCGTCCGGGTGCTGCGGGACTTCGGCGTCTCGCAGATGCCGGTGGTCTCCCCGGGCGCCGGGCACCCCGACATCATGGCGGGCGAGGTGATCGGCTCGGTGGTCGAGCGCGAGGTGCTGGAGGGCCTGTTCACCCAGCGGATCGCGCTCACCGACACGCTGGAGAGCGTGATGTCCAAGCCGCTGCCCGTGGTCGGCTCCGGCGAGACGGTGACCAGTCTGATGACCGTACTGGAGAAGGCCGACGCCGCCGTGGTGCTGGTCGAGGGCAAGCCGCAGGGCATCGTGACCAGCCAGGACCTGCTGGCCTTCCTGGCCACCCGGGCCGGTCACTGATCTGTCGTCAGCCCGCCCGGGCCGCCGGAAGGGTGAGGATTCGTCTCCTCACGAAGTGGTACACCGGTGTCACCTCCGCGCATCACGCGGTTAACACGGCTCGGGCAATGTATGAGTCACGGCAAGACGCCGAGCATGGTGACAGCAACAGTCGGGAGCGGCTCCCCGGCACCGCAGTCACCACGGACACGTCGGTCGGCCCTGACCCGGCCTTCCGTGTCCGCCCGTAGGGGTTGCCGTCGTCCCGCCCCTGGCAGCGGTCTCGACCGAGGCCAGGGTGCGGCGGCTCCTGCGGCACCTACCGCGCCGAAAGGCGCGTCTCCGTGGCTCCCGGGTGGGGGAGTCCGACGGAGACGGAAGGGTCGGCCCCCGGTTTCCGGGGGCCGGCCCGTCGTACGCCTCAGCATCGAAATCATCGCCGAGATCACCGACGAGCAGGCCCTGAAGGCCGCCGCACTCGCCCAGGTCCAGAGCGACGAGTACTTGGACGACGAGGAGCGCACCCAGTCGGTGGAGGCGATCGAGGTGGACCCGTCCGGTTCGCTCGCGCACTTCATCGACCCGGTGGCGCTGCTCGGCGAGGTGCCGGGCATCGAGCTGACCTCGGCCACCTGGGAGTCCGCCCAGACCGAGTTCGACCCGACCGACGAGAACTGGGACGAGTACGCCGTCGAGGCGGCCGAGTAGTCCCTCCCGTACCACGAATCGCCCGTCCGGACTGCTCCGGGCGGGCGATTCGTCCGTTATGGCGGCATCTTCAGTAGTCTCATACGATCTCAACCGTTTGGTGATGGAACCGCTTCGTCCTGGATTGCGTTGTTTGTATCCGTAGCGCCCGCAGGTGAAGAGCAGGGAGACCGACCGTGACGTCAGCCGATGAGCAGCGCCCCACCCCCGGCAGCAGCTGGACCCGACGCGGGGTGCTGGGCGGTCTGCTGGGCGCCCCGGTCCTGCTGCTGGCGGCCTGCAGCGGCGACTCCGACAAGGGCGGCGGCGGTGGCGGTACCGGGGGTGGCGCGAGCAGCTCGCCGAAGACCTCGGTCGCCAAGATCACGGTGGTCCCGGCCGACGGTGTGACGGATGCCTCCTTCACCGAGCCGGTGAAGATCACCGTCGCCGACGGCAAGCTCAGCTCGGTCAAGCTCACCGGTGAGGACGGCAAGGAGATACCCGGGCAGCTCGCCGCCGACGGGGCGAGCTGGGTCTCCACCGGGCCGCTCACCAGTGGTGCCAAGTACCGCGTGGCGGCCGTCGCGCTGGACGCGGACAAGCTGGAGGCGGACGCCAACACCAAGTTCGGCACCGCCTCGCCGGCCAACACCTTCATCGGCTACTTCACCCCGGAGAACGGCTCGACCGTCGGGGTGGGTATGCCGGTCTCGATCAACTTCAACAAGCCGGTCACCAACCGGAAGGCCGTCCAGCAGGCGATCACGGTGACCGCGCAGCCGGGCGTCGAGATCGTCGGCCACTGGTTCTCCAGCACCCGGCTGGACTTCCGGCCGCAGCAGTACTGGGCGAAGGGCACCAGGGTCACCCTGCAGCTCCGGCTGAAGGACGTGGAGGGCGCCAAGGGCGTCTACGGCACCCAGTCCAAGGACGTGAACTTCACCATCGGCCGCAGCCAGACCAGCGTGGCCGACCTCTCCGCCGACACCCTCACGGTCACCACCGACGGTCAGGTCACCGCGACCTACCCGGTCATCGGCGGCGCCCCCGAGCACAAGACCTGGGCCGGCAAGCTGGTCATCTCCGAGCAGTACCAGCAGACCAAGATGGACTCCGCCACGGTCGGCCTCGGCGACGAGTACAACATCCCGGACGTGCCGCACGCGCAGCGGCTGACCACCTCGGGCACCTTCATCCACGGCAACTACTGGTCGCCCGACTCGCAGTTCGGCAACGCCAACACCAGCCATGGCTGCATCTCCCTCAAGGACGCCAAGGGTGCTTCGGACCCGAACACCAACGGGGCCAAGTTCTACGCGAGTTCGATGGTGGGCGACGTGGTCGAGGTGATCAACTCCGGTGACCGGACGGTCGATCCGTCGAACGGCCTGAACGGCTGGAACATGGACTGGGCGACCTGGCGGGCGGGCAGTGCGATCTGACCCCCGCGGTCGGACTGTCGTAAGAACCGGATAAGTTATGGGGCACGTCCCGATTCCGCCACGACCGGCGAAATCGGGGTGCCCCGGCGGGTGAAAGCTGCTTGTCTGGGCACCGTATCCAGCAGCAGTCAAACCTTTCCGCCCGGCTGTCGACACCGCCTGGGCGCAGCCTTACGGGGGAGAGTTCCATCAACACCACCATGCGCCGCACGGTCCGGGGGGCCGTCGCCGCGACCGCCTGCACCGTTGTCCTCGCCACCGGCCTGGCCGCCTGTGGCACCGTCAAGCAGCTGACCGCCGCCGAGAAGGTCTCCGACGCCTTCGGCAACATCACGGACAGCAAGACCTTCAAGGCCGAGCTCTCCTTCGGGGCGACGGCCGACGAGATCCTCGCGTTCGACAAGCTCGCCAGCGACAAGGGCGAGCAGATGGACCGCAAGACCGCCGAGCTGATGGCCGAGCTGAAGATCTCGCTCGCGGTCAGCGCGGACAAGCCGCTCAAGGACCTCGAGTCCTTCAAGAACGCCCAGTCCGGCGCCGACCCGCTCAACTCGCTCGGCCAGGACCCCGGTTACGACGTCGCGTACGCGCTGTCCGGCAAGAGCGGCAAGAGCTACGCCGAGCTGCGCCTGGTCGACGGCAACTTCTACGTGAAGGCCGATGTCGACGGCATCGCCCAGCTGGCCGGCGAGGACGCCGGTGAGATCAAGGACGCCGCCGGGGCCTTCCCGAAGGTGATCCAGGACGCCCTCGCCGGCAAGTGGATCTCCATCGAGGGCAAGACCCTCAAGGAGTTCGCCGAGCAGGCGACCAAGGCGGCCGGCAGCAAGCCCGGCGGCGCCTCGGCCGCTCCCTCGGTCGACCCGAAGGTCGCCTCCGGCCTGGTGAACACCGTCAAGGACGTCCTCTCCCGCAACGTCACCTTCGAGGACAAGGGCAAGCACGACGGCGCCGAGCACATCTACGTCGCCGCTCCGGCCAAGGCCCTCGCGGACGACCTGCTGAAGAGCATCAAGCCGGTGCTCAAGGACATCCCGGGGATGGAGAAGCTGCCCGGCGCCGCCCCGACCGACATCCCGGACAAGAAGATCGGCTTGGACGTCTTCATCAAGGACGGCTCGGTCTCCGAGATCTCCTTCGACCTGGCCCAGATCGACTCCAAGCTGCCGGCCGAGGCGCACCTGCCGGTCAAGGTGACCTTCAGCAAGGACGCCGGGGAGGCCCCGAAGGCTCCGGACGGCGCCACCAAGTTCGCGATGTCCGACTTCGAGGAGATCGTCACCTCGATGATGGGCTCGGCCGGCAGCAAGGCCAAGACCGGCGGCAAGACCGCCGCGGCCCCGCTGACGGCAGCTCAGCTCAAGGAGCTGACGGCCAAGGGCATCCCCGAGGCACAGATCAAGCTGCTGAACCAGAGCGGCATGACCTACGAGCAGATCAAGAAGCTGCTCGACGCCACCAGCTGACACCCCGTACGTGACGAAGGCCCCGCCGGTTCTCCGACGGGGCCTTCATCGTCCTTGAGGAGAACGAACGTGACGCAGTCTCAACAGGTCCCGCAGGCGACCGACGAACGGCTCTGCTGGCTCGCGGTCCGGGACCACCTGGGCCGGAAGAGCCGGCGGACGGGCTTCGCCGGTCTGCTCCAGGTCGTGGGCACGGTGCTCGGCAGCGGGTTGGCAGCCCGGATCGGTGGCGACATGCGAAGGGACGGCACAGCGCAGAAGATGGGCCACTACGCGTTCGCCGTGGACGCCGCTGCGGATCGCCTCACCGCCGACGAACGTCGGCAACTGCGCGCCACCGGCGAGGTTCCCGGCTGGTTCCTCGCCGATGTCGAGCAGCGTGCCGCTGAACGGCGCAAGCGCCGCTAGGCCCCGGCCACCGACGACCCGGTCTCAGCCCTCGGTGCGGGCCACGCCGATCGGGCAGCTGGCGCCGGTGCCGCCGAGCGTGCTGTGCCATGTGACCGATTGCGGCTGGCTCGACGAGTCGCTCTCTCGTGGCGTGGTCACCAGTCCACCTCACCGTTTCCACGGAGCATCGGGCGGTATGCGGCGATGGCGTGGTCGGGCTGGTTATGGTGCTCCATCGCCTCGGCCACGGCGTGGAGCCAGGTGCCCAGGCTGGGCCATCCGAGGAAGCTTGCCGTGTCGTCGTGTGGGGCGTGTCCGAGGTGGTTGTGCCACGTTCCGGGGCCTGCCTCGATGAAGTGCTCGTCCCCGTCCCCGCCGGCGAACGGGATCCACAGCGCTCCCCACCAAGGATCCTGCTGGTCGTCGGGATCTTCGGGCTCCCAGATGTCCATGCGCATGCTGCGGATCTCGATGACCTGTTCGGTCGAGTACAGCTGTCCGCAGGGGAGCACGCCAATGCGACTCTCGTCGCCGTTGTGGCAGAGCAGAGATTCCCGGAGATCAAACGGCAGCGAAGCCCCGAGGAGTGTCTCCGCGCGCTCGATTTTCCAGTGGGGAGGCGGGAGGGCGCAACTGCGCATGGCTGGCCCGGGCATGGTTGGCCAACCACCGGTCGATGCGGCTCCAGGACGAGGTCACTGACGGTATGACTGGCGGGAGGCCTGCGCGCGGCGGCTCGATCATGCGGAGCAGCATCTCAGGGCGCCCCGACAGGCCGGGCTACGGGCGCAGGCCAGGGCGATCCTTACTCGCCGGTCTTGGCGACGCCGATCTGGCAGGCAGGGCCCCAGCCCGTAGAAGGGTCACTCAGGTTGACACCCGTGCCGGCGAGTGCGCTGCGGCCGTGCCGTGGTGCTGGTCCGACTCCCATTCGTGGGGGCGCGGAGACCGCCGGTGGTCTCTCGTACCCGACCGAAGCGGGCACGGGATGTCGGGTGCGGCAGGGTGGGGCCTTCCTAGGGTGAGTGATCGAAGGGGAAGGAGACCGGGGTGCTGGAACGGCTGAACCAGGCCATGGAACACGTCGAGGGCAATCTCGACCAGCAGATCGATGTGGCCGAGCTGGCCCGCATCGCGCTGACGTCCGAGTACCACTTGCGGCGGCTGTTCTCCATGCTGGCCGGGATCCCGCTGTCGGAGTACATCCGGCGCCGGCGGCTGACGGTCGCGGGCGCTGAGGTGCTCGCGGGGGAGCGGACGCTGCTGGACGTCGCGACGCGGTACGGCTACGGATCGGCCGAGGCGTTCGCACGGGCGTTCCGCGCGGTGCACGGTGTCGGTCCGGGTGAGGCCAGGCGGACCGGTGCGGCTCTGCAGTCCCAGTCCCGGATGTCCTTCCGACTCATCATCGAAGGGAGCAGCACCATGAAGTACCAGGTCGTGGAGAAGGAGGAGTTTCGTGTCGTCGGCAAGAAGGCCACAGTCCCTCTGATCCACGAGGGGGTGAACCCGTACATCGCCGAGCATGTCCGGAGCATCGGACCGGAGACTGTGCAGCGCATCGCGAGCCTGTCCGATCAGGAGCCGGAGGGGATCCTCTCGGTGGTCGTGCATCTCTCCGACAGCCGTGAGGAGGGAAGCGAACTCGACTACTGGCATGCGGTGGTGACCAGCGCCGGGGCGCCCGAGGACCTTGACGTGCTTACTGTCCCGGCGGGTACGTGGGCCGTCTTCGAGAACACCGGGCCGTACCCGCAGGCGCTTCAGCACCTGTGGCGGGACGTGTTCACGCAGTGGTTCCCGTCCAACCCGTACGCGAGTCGGCCGGGGCCCGAGATCCTGCGTACCCGACCGTCGGCGGACTGGACGGAGTCGGACACACAGCTGTGGATTCCGGTGGAACGCAGCCCGGCCATCCGTTAGGCGCCTGGCCTGCACACAGTTCGAGCCCTCGCCCGGAAGATCGGGGAGGGCTCGAACTGTGTGCGGATGCTTCAGCTGTCTGTCTTGGCCACGCCGATCGGGCAGCTGGCGCCGGTGCCGCCGAGGCCGCAGTAGCCGTTCGGGTTCTTGGCGTCGGACAGGTACTGCTGGTGGTAGGGCTCGGCCGGGTAGAACGGGCCGGCCGGGCCGGTCTCGGTGGTGATCGGGCCGAGGCCGATCGCGGTCAGGGCGGGCTGGAAGGCGTCCCGCGAGGCGGCCAGGGCGGCCGCCTGCTCCGGGGTGTGGGTGTACGCGGCGGAGCGGTACTGGGTGCCCTGGTCGTTGCCCTGGCGGAAGCCCTGGGTCGGGTCGTGCGCCTCCCAGAAGGTCTTCAGCAGCGTCTCGTACGAGACCAGCGCCGGGTCGTAGACCACCCGGACCGCCTCGGTGTGCCCGGTCCGGCCGCTGCACACCTCTTCGTAGGTCGGGTTCGGGGTGTGCCCGCCCTGGTAGCCGACCAGGGTGGTCCACACTCCGTCCAGCTCCCAGAACTTCCGCTCGGCGCCCCAGAAGCACCCCAACCCGAAGTCGGCCGTCTCAAGACCGGCGGGATAGGGGCCGGTCAGCGGGGTGCCGAGCACGGTGTGCGGCTCGGTCAGGGCGAACTGCGGGGCCGCCCGGCCGGGCAGGGCCTGCTCGGCGGTGACCAGCTCGCTCTTGTGACGGTTGAACAGCACGGCTGCTCCCAGTGATCGGGGGACTGTGCCTGCTGCAACGCCCTGCGGCCGCCCGGGATTCCGCCGGGCCAGCTCCGGGTGGTCCGGCCGGGCGGCCGCGATGTCGGCCAGCACGGCGTCCACGGCGGCCCGCAGCGGCTGGGAGGTCCGGGTCTCGGCGTCGTTGAACTGCTCGCCGTAGGCGTCCAGCTTGAGGGTGCTGAGCAGGCTGCCGGCCGGGGCGGCGGCGATCGCGCCGTCGACGAAGGCGTGCATCAGCTCGTTGCTGCCGTGCCACTTGCGGCACCAGTACTGCATCGCCTGCCAGTGCGCGTCCCGGTTCAGCGGGGTCCGCTTGACCACCTCGGCCCAGAACGCCCGGAACTGCTCGTTCGACCACTTGTCGCCCCGGGCCAGCGCGAGCTGGGCCAGATACGGGCCCGGGTCCGCGGCCGGGGCCAGCCGGACGGCCTCGGCGGCGGCCGCGGTGGCCTGCCGGAGCTTCTGCCCGAACCCCTGCCACATCTCGTTGGTGACGGTGTTGGCGTAGCCGGAGCCACGGATCGCCCAGCCCGCGTGGACCAGGGCCACTACGTGCAGTGAAGCGGCGTCGGAGTTGTCCGGCTGCTCCATCCGCCAGGCGTTCAGCCAACTGTCGTCGTGGCAGGCCGGGTTGACGAAGAGCTCGGTCCGCTCCCAGCGCTCGTCCCAGTCGGTGCCCGCCGCGKCGATGTACGCGGCGGGCACCCGCCAGCTGCCCTCCCGGGCGGCCGACAGGGCGATCCGGGCGTCGTCGTCGACCGTGGTGCGGCCGAGCACCAGACCCTGATTGGGCACCAGGCCGAACCGGGAGGCGAGGGCCGGGTCCGACAGCACCTGGATGTGCTTCCGGCCGGCGGCCCGCCTGGCCCGCAGCCACTTGAACAGGGTGTACAGCAGTACGCCGGCGGCGATGGTGGAGAACAGCATGCGGTGACTCCGGTGGTTCAGTGAGCGGCCGGGGTGAGCCCGGCGTTGGTGAGCAGGGTGCGCAGTGGTGCGGTGTCCGAGGCGTCCGCGACCGCGGCGTCCAGGGCGGGGGTGAAGGCTTCGTCCCAGCCGTCCGGCAGGTGCAGGACGGCGGTGGTGGACCAGGAGAACTCCCAGTGCGCCAGGCCCGATTCGGCCAGCGCCAGCACGGTGAGCCCGGCCAGGCTGGACCGGAAGACCGGGCGGGCGAGCTCGCGGGCGGCCTGGCCGGTCGCGGCAGTGGTCTGCTCGCGGCGCGGCAGCCGGCCGGCCAGCTCCCAGGTACGTCCGGCGTCGATCGCGTCCAGCAGCGCCTCGACCGTGCCGGGCAGCCCGGCGGAGACGAGCGCGGTCAGGATCGGCTGGCTGTCCTCGCGGCAGTCGGCCAGGCAGACGGTCTGCACCAGCTCCGGCCACTCCACCCGGCGCTTGGTCGCCGCCTCGGGCACCAGCGAGACCGACTCCAGCTCGGCCAGCGTCCGTTCGGCCTCGCGCAGCAGCCCGAGCGCGGAGCCGGAACCCTCGGCGGCCCGGCCGTCGTCGGGCAGCGCCTCGATCGCGGCGACCCGCAGGGAGATCGGCGGGTGCGAGTCGTACGGGTCGGCGTCGTCCTGGTCCGGCTCCAGCGCCAGCTCGGCCAGCTCCTGCCGGCGCTTCGGGTCGGCGAGCAGCTCGGCCAGACCGCCGTACACCTGACCCGGCATCGGCAGCAGCCCGGCGGACCAGCCGATGGTGGCGTACCGGTTGAGGTAGAAGTCCTCGGCGGCGGCCAGCAGCGGCAGCCGGCGCAGCGCGGCGGCGGTGGCGTCCCGTCCGGCGATCGCGGCGGCGGACCGGTCGGCGGCGTACTCCTGACGGCGGCTCACCGACTCGGAGACCCGGAAGTACAGCTTGGCGTACTGGGTGAAGAGCTTGGCCAGCGCCCGGTCGACGCCGCCGCCGGCCTTCTGGTCGGAGACCTGCTTGCCCTTGGCCAGCCGCTTCGCGGCCTTCGCCCTGAGCTCGGCCTCCTGCTGGGCCTGGTGGCCGTCGGCGCGCGCGTGCAGGCCGTGGATGGTGTGCAGGATCGCGGTCCGCCCGGCGACCGTGACCCCGGCCAGCCGGACGTCGCGGTTGCTGTAGTGGCCGAACTCGTGGGCCAGCACCGAGTCCAGCTCGGCCTCGGTCAGGCCGATCAGCAGCGGCGCGCCGATCACCAGGTGCCGCTTGCCGGGGATCAGCCCGAGCAGCTTGGTCTCCTCCCGGACACCCGCGTTCACCTCGGGGATCAGCCGGATCTCGGCCGGGCCGCGGACGCCGGTCCGCTCGGCGATCCGGTCCACCCCGGCCCACAGCTCCGGCTGCTGATCCCGGGTCACCGGCAGGCCGTACGCCTCGCCCTGCTCGCGCGGGCGGCGGGTCAGGAAGACCACCCGGAGCACGGGGTAGGCGACGGCCAGGCTGAGCAGGATCAGCTTGCCGATCGCCGGGTTCAGCCGCCCGGTCTCCAGCACCAGGGCGACGTCGGCGCCCAGCACGCCGAGCACCAGGCCGGCCGCGAGCAGGTAGAAGCCGACCAGCATGGCGACCGCGAGTGCGGCCCGCCCCGCGGTGCTCATTCCGGTGGGTCGCGCGGGCGTGCCCATGCGGTCCTCCCCCTCTGACGTTCCGTCCGCAGCCTGAACATGTGTGCGGAAATTGCAGATCGTAGCCGCCCGGCAGGTCGCACTTGACGGGTGGTCGGCAACGCGGGCGCTCTGCCCGCCCTTGGCCCGGTTCGACCACTAGGCTCGGGAGTATGACCGAGCACCAGCTTCCCCAGGGCTTCGAGACTCTCGCCATCCACGCGGGTCAGGAAGCAGACCCCCAGACCGGGGCCGTCGTCACGCCGATCTACCAGGTCTCCACCTACAAGCAGGACGGCGTCGGCGGCCTCCGGAACGGCTACGAGTACAGCCGCTCCGCCAACCCCACCCGGACCGCCCTCGAGGAGTGCCTCGCCGCGATCGAGGGCGGCGCCCGCGGGCTCGCCTTCGCCTCCGGCCTGGCCGCCGAGGACACCCTGCTGCGCACCGTGCTGAAGCCGGGCGACCACATCGTCATCCCGAACGACGCCTACGGCGGCACCTTCCGGCTGTTCGCCAAGGTGCTCACCCGCTGGGGCGTCGAGTTCTCCGTCGCGGACACCCAGAACCTGGCCGCCGTCCGGGACGCGCTGCGCCCCAGCACCCGCGCGGTCTGGGTGGAGACCCCCTCCAACCCGCTGCTCGGCATCTCCGACATCGCCGGTCTTGCCGAGGTGGCCCACCAGGCCGGTGCGCTGCTGGTGGTGGACAACACCTTCGCCAGCCCGTACCTGCAGCAGCCGATCTCGTTCGGCGCCGACGTGGTGGTGCACTCGACCACCAAGTACATGGGCGGCCACTCCGACGTGGTCGGCGGCGCCCTGGTGGCGGCCGAGGCGGGTCTCGGTGAGGAGCTGGCGTACCACCAGAACGCGATGGGCGCGGTGGCCGGGCCGTTCGACTCCTGGCTGGTGCTGCGCGGCATCAAGACCCTCGGGGTCCGGATGGACCGGCACAGCTCCAACGCCGGGAAGGTCGCCGAGCTGCTCTCCGCACACCCCAAGGTCAGCCAGGTGATCTACCCCGGTCTGGAGTCGCACCCCGGGCACGACATCGCGGCCAAGCAGATGAAGGCGTTCGGCGGGATGGTCTCGTTCCGGGTCAACGGCGGCGAGCAGGCCGCGGTGGACGTCTGCAACCGGGCCGAGCTGTTCACCCTCGGCGAGTCGCTGGGCGGCGTCGAGTCGCTGATCGAGCACCCGGGCCGGATGACGCACGCCTCGGTGGCGGGCTCGGCGCTGGAGGTGCCGGCCGACCTGGTCCGGGTCTCGGTCGGCATCGAGTCGATCGACGACCTGCTCGCGGACCTCACCCGCGCCCTGGGCTGACGCCCGCACCATAGGCAGGGGCTCAGCCCTACGGTCCAGGGGCTCGGGGAACTGCGAGGAGATCGGGCGCCGGGGTCACGTACGAAAGTGCCTGACCACCTACGCACAGATCACCTTGCAAGGGTCGGCGTCGCAGTTCCCCGAGCCCCTGTCTGCCGGACCATCTGCCTCGAAGAGGACGTATGCACAACTGGCCGATCACCCTGGACGACGTCCGCGGTGCGCACAAGATGCTCGCCGGGGTCGCCCGGGTCACCCCGATGGAGAGCAGCCGGTATCTGGCGGGGCTGATCGGCGCGCCGGTGCACCTCAAGTGCGAGAACCTGCAGCGCACCGGTTCGTTCAAGCTGCGCGGCGCGTACGTCCGGATCGCCGGTCTTTCGCCGGTGGAGCGGGCCGGTGGTGTGGTGGCGGCGAGTGCGGGCAACCACGCGCAGGGGGTGGCACTGGCCGCCTCGCTGCTGGGGGTGCGGTCCACCGTCTTCATGCCGTTGGCGGCTCCGCTCCCGAAGGTGGCCGCGACCCGGGACTACGGTGCCGAGGTCCGGCTGCACGGCAGCACCGTGGACGAGGCCCTGCAGGCGGCCCAGCACTACGCGGACGCGACCGGTGCGGTGTTCATCCACCCGTTCGACCACTGGGACATCATCACCGGTCAGGCCACCGTCGGCCTGGAGATCCTGGAGCAGTGCCCGGAGGTCCGCACCATCCTGGTCGGGGTGGGCGGCGGCGGGCTGCTGGCCGGGATCGCGGCGGCGGTCAAGCCGCTCCGCCCCGACGTCCAGGTGATCGGGGTGCAGGCGGCTGGCGCGGCCGCGTACCCGCCCTCGCTGGCGGCGGGCCGGCCGGTCTCGCTGGAGCGCTTCGCGACCATGGCGGACGGGATCATGGTCGGCCGTCCGGGTGACATCCCGTTCGAGGTGGTGAACACGCTGGCCGACGGTGTCAGGACGGTCTCCGAGGAGGGCCTGTCCCGAGCTCTGCTGCTCAGCCTGGAGCGGCTCAAGCTGGTGGTCGAGCCGGCCGGGGCGAGCCCGTTGGCCGCGCTGCTGGAGCATCCGGAGAGCTTCCGGGGACCGGTGGTGGCGGTGCTCTCGGGCGGCAACATCGACCCGCAGCTGATGCAACGGGTGCTGCGGCACGGCCTGGTGGCCGCGGGCCGGTACCTGTCGATCCGGGTCCGGCTGGCCGACAAGCCGGGCGCGCTGGCCGATCTGCTGGCGGTGCTCACCCGGGTGGACGCCAACGTGCTGGACATCGCGCACGTCCGGATCGACCCCCGGCTCGGTCTGACCGAGGTCGAGGTGGATCTGCACCTGGAGACCAAGGGGCCCGAGCACTGCGCCGTGGTGCTGGGCGATCTCCGGGACGCGGGCTACGTGGTCACCCAGTAGCGCCCGAAAACTCCAGAAGGCCGAAAACCAGCGGCGGTTGTCAGTCCCAACTGAGAGGGTGTCAGCGCGGATCGGCTCCGCGCTGTCCTTGCTGCGCCATGAGCTCGATCCTTGACGCGATATATCGCGAGCTGACATTCTCGCGATGCATCGCGTTTCTCCGATGTCCCTCCCTGGGCATGGAACCCGGTCCGACCGGGTATTGCCACCGGGTCAGAGTGGACATATCAGTCATATCGTCAGAGGAGATGAGGCAGGCTCATGGCGCCAGCCATCCAAGCCGAGAACCTGGTCAAGACCTTCGGTGACGTACGTGCCCTCGACGGCGTCAGCCTCGACGTTCCGGAGGGCACGGTACTCGGACTGCTCGGCCCGAACGGCGCCGGCAAGACCACCACGGTCCGCGTTCTCACCACCCTGCTCCGCCCCGACTCCGGCCACGCCGTGGTCGCCGGGGTGGACGTGCTCAAGCACCCGAACAAGGTGCGCAGCCTGATCGGCCTCTCCGGTCAGTACGCCGCCGTCGACGAGTACCTGACGGGCCGTGAGAACCTGCAGATGGTCGGCGAGCTCTACCAGATGAGCGTGCGGGACGCGAAGGCCCGCGCCCGCGAGCTGCTGGAGTGGTTCAACCTCGGCGAGGCCGCCGACCGCACCGCCAAGACCTACTCCGGCGGTATGCGCCGCCGGCTCGACCTGGCGGCCGCGCTGGTGGTCCGGCCCCCGGTGATGTTCCTGGACGAGCCGACCACGGGTCTGGACCCGCGCAACCGGCTCGCGCTCTGGGAGGTCATCGAGACCCTGGTCGAGCAGGGCACCACCCTGCTGCTGACCACCCAGTACCTGGAGGAGGCGGACCGCCTCGCCCACGACATCGCGGTGGTCGACCACGGCAAGGTGATCGCCCGCGGCACCGCCGACGAGCTCAAGGCCCAGATCGGCGGCGAGCGGGTCGAGGTGGTGGTGCACGAGCGGGACGACGTGACCGAGGCGCTGGCCGCGCTGGCCCCGTACGCCAAGGGTGACCCGACGCTGGAGAAGAACACGCGCAAGATCACCATCCCGGTCAGCGGTGGCGCCAAGGTGCTCGCCGACGTGATCCGCGAGCTGGACTCGCGCTCGATCGTGATCGACGACATCGGTCTGCGCCGCCCGACCCTGGACGACGTGTTCCTCTCGCTGACCGGCCACGCCACGGCCGCGGAGGTCGAGGAAGAGGACGAGTCGCAGCCCGCCAAGGGCCGCAAGAGCCATGGGAAGGACGCCTGATGACCACTGCCACCGAACACGCGATCGGCGGCGCCGTCCCGCAGCAGCGGCACGGCATCAGCGCGATGCTGCACGACTCCTGGGTGATCGCCAAGCGCAACCTGCGCCGGATGACCCGGATCCCGGAGATCGTGGTCTTCGGGCTGATGCAGCCGGTGATGTTCGTGCTGCTGTTCTCGTACGTGATGGGCGGGGCGATCCAGATCCCCGGCACCAGCGCGAGTGCCAGCACGTACACCCAGTTCCTGATGGCGGGCATCTTCGCCCAGACCGTCACCTTCGCGGTGGCCGGCGCCTCGGCCGGTATCGCGGAGGACATGACCAAGGGGCTGGTGGACCGGTTCCGCTCGCTCCCGATGACCCGCTCCGCAGTGCTGGTCGGCCGCACGCTGGCCGACCTGGTGCAGACCGCCTTCACCCTGGTGGTCCTGATGATCGTCGCGGTGCTGGTCGGCTGGCGGATCCACGAGGGCTTCCCGAAGGCGCTCGTCGCGTTCGGGCTGCTGCTCCTGCTGGGCTACGCCTTCTCCTGGATCGGCGCGCTGATCGGTCTGTCGGTGCGCAGTCCGGAGGCGGCCACCTCGGCCGGTCTGATCTGGCTGTTCCCGCTGACCTTCATCTCGAACGCCTTCGTGCCGGTCAGCTCGATGCCGGGCTGGCTGCAGCCGATCGCCTACTGGAACCCGTTCAGTGCGACGGTGCAGGCCTGCCGCGACCTGTTCGGCAACCAGGTCGGCCCGGTGACGGGCGGCTGGCCGATGGAGAACGCGATCCTGCTGTCGGTCATCTGGTCCGTGGTGATCACAGCGGGGTTCTCCTGGCTCTCGGTCCGGAAGTACCGCTCCGCGATCGGCTGAGCCCGGTACGCCGAACGGCGGCCGTCCCCCTGCACGGGGACGGCCGCCGTTCGCGTGTCGGTCGGGCTCAGGCGTGCGGCGTGGCCGCGATCACCTTGACCATCGCCCGCTTGCCGTTCGGCAGCTCGTAGTGGGCCTCGTCGCCGATCTTCTTGCCGTCGATGGCCGAGCCGAGCGGGGACTGCGGGGAGTACACCTCCACCTCGGAGGCGCCCGCCATCTCGCGGGAGCCGAGCAGGAAGACCATGGTGTCGTCCTCGTCGCCGTCGAAGGCGATCGTCACGACCATGCCGGGGGCCACCACGCCGGAGTCCGCCGGGGCCTCGCCGACCTTGGCCCGCTCCAGCAGCTGGGTAAGCTGACGGATCCGCAGCTCGCCCTTGCCCTGGTCGTCACGGGCCGCGTGGTAGCCGGCGTTCTCCTTGAGGTCGCCTTCCTCGCGGGCCGCTTCGATCTTCTTGACGATCTCGGCGCGCCAGGGTCCGGTCATGTAGTCCAGCTCGGCCTTGAGCTGGTCATAGCCGGACTGAGTGAGCCAGGTCACGTTCTCGCTGGTCTGGGTCACAGGTGCTCCTCGTAGGTGCTGGGCTGCGCTGAGGGTTGGTGTCAGCCGGGAACGGTCGTACTACAAAGCAACGCCCGCTCTCGTGCCGTCCGGCCGGAGAGGGGCGAAACCACGACCCTAACAATTTCCGGACCGGAGCGGGAGGGCCACGAGCGGCGCCGACCCGGCGATTCCCGGTACGGATGCCCGGTCGGGGCGTCGAATATGCGCCCGAACGGATTACTTGCCGGGAGCACAACCGAGCAGCTCGGCGGCGGTGGCCCGGGCCGTGGTGCGCAGCGTGACCACCTCGTCGTACTTGGAACCGGCGGCCGGGATCGGGAAGTCGTGCAGCCCCACCACGCCGCCGTCCTCGGACTGCGCGCGGACGGTGCAGACCCCCGCCGTGCCGTCCTCCTTGAGCACCGAGAGCTGCACCTGGATCTCCGCGTCGGAGACCACCTGGAAGCCCGGCAGCAGACCGCTCATGACCGAGCCCTTGGAGACGTAGCTGACGCCCAGCCAGCCGACCAGCGCCAGGCCGAGTGCGCCGCAGACCAGGCCGGTGATCCGCAGCCGGCGGTCCGCCTCGCGGTCACCGAGCTTTCCGTAGCGGGCGGGGGCGGTGGTCGTACGTCCGGAGTCCATGGGCGGCTCAGTCCTTTCGACGAGGGGCCGACGGTCCACCGGGGGAATGGATCGGCCCTCCGGTCAGTCACTATAGGAGGGCAGCATCCGCGCCGGACGCGGCGGGGGACCGGCCCGACGAACCGGATGATTCCCGGAAGGAAACCAGGCGTTGACTGAGCAGTTGCGACTGATGGCGGTACACGCGCACCCGGACGACGAGTCCAGCAAGGGCGCCGCCACCATGGCCATGTACGTCTCACAGGGGGTGGACGTGCTGGTCGCCACCTGCACCGGCGGTGAGCGTGGCTCGATTCTCAACCCCAAGCTCCAGGGCGACCCGTGGGTCGAGGAGAACATCCACGAGGTGCGGCGGAAGGAAATGGACGCCGCCCGCGAGATCCTCGGCGTCAAGCAGGCCTGGCTCGGCTTCGTCGACTCCGGCCTGCCGGAGGGCGACCCGCTGCCGCCGCTGCCCGAGGGCTGCTTCGCGCTCCAGGAGGTGGCCGATGCGGCCGCCCCGCTGGTGAAGCTGATCCGCGAGTTCCGGCCGCACGTGATCACCACGTACGACGAGAACGGCGGCTACCCGCACCCCGACCACATCATGACCCACAAGATCACCATGGCCGCCTTCGACGCCGCCGGTGACCCGGACGCCTATCCCGAGGCCGGCGCGCCCTGGCAGCCGTCCAAGGTCTACTACAACCACGGCTTCCCGATGGGCCGGATCCGGGCGATGCACGGCTACCTGGTGGAGAACGGCCTCGAGTCGCCGTACGGCGAGTGGATCGAGGGGTGGGAGAAGAGCGGCCGCGAGGAGCGCGAGATCACCACCCGGGTGGTCTGCGACGACTGGTTCGAGACCCGGGACCGCGCGCTGATCGCGCACGCCACCCAGATCGACCCGGACGGACCGTGGTTCCGGATCCCGCTGGAGGTCCAGAAGAAGGTCTGGCCGACCGAGGACTACGAGCTGGTCCGCTCGCAGGTGGACACCGACCTCCCCGAGGACGACCTGTTCGCCGGCCTGCGCGCCAAGGTCACCACCGCCTGACACCCCGACACGCACCCACCCCGGTGACCCGGTCCGTGTAGGGCCGGGTCACCATGGGAGACATGAGCACCCCGATGCACCTCACCACCCTCGCCGCCGAGACCTTCGACAAGGCCAAGGTGACGCCCGGCCTGCTGGGCTTCGTGGTCTTCGCCGCCCTCGGCGTGGCCACCTGGTTCCTGGTCAAGTCGATGAACAAGCAGTTCGGCCGGGTGACCTTCGTCGAGGAGCCCGAGCAGCCCAAGGACTGACGTCCGTCAGAGGGCACTCAGGTCGATCTCGACGGCGAACGGCGCGGCGGCCCTGACCACGCCGGTGAACACCTCGCCGTCCCGGTAGGCCCGGCTCGCCGGGTCGAGGACGTACGTGTAGACGAGCGGTACGCCGGTGGCGGCCTGCTCGATCCGCCAGTAGAAGGCGATCCCGGCCTTCGCGTACTGGTCGACCTTGACGATCCGGTCGGTGGTCTCCGAGCCCGGTGAGACGACCTCGACCACCAGCAGCACGTGCTCCGGCCGGGTGGGCGCGATGTCGATGCTGTCCGCCCGGTAGACCACCACGTCCGGGCGGCGGTTGGTCAGCGGGACGTCCTGCAGCCGCACGTCGAAGTCCGTGTCGGCGTTCCACTCCGGACCTGCGGCGGCCTCCAGGGCGTTCGCGAGCAGTCGGGCCAACCGGTTGTGCCGCGTGGACGCACTCGGGCTTGCGACGACCATCCCGTCCACGATCTCGATCTCCGCGCACTGCTCCGCCGACCACGAGTCGTACTGCTCAGCGGTGATCTGACGGTGCATCCAGGCCGGAGCGATCATCTCGGCGGTCATGACCAACCTCCCCTGAGCCTGCTCGACGGGCTTGGCGCTGCTGAAATCTCAGCGTACTGCCCCGGGCCTGACCCCGTGGGGGCGTGCTGATGCGCAAGGATGGGGGCATGCCGAACCGTCTCGCGGACGCGACCTCGCCGTACCTGCAGCAGCATGCCGACAACCCGGTGGACTGGTGGCCCTGGGGGCCGGAGGCCTTCGAGGAGGCGGCGCGGCGGGGGGTGCCGGTGCTGCTGTCGGTCGGGTACGCGGCGTGCCACTGGTGTCATGTGATGGCCCATGAGTCCTTCGAGGACGAGGCGATCGCCCAGTACGCCAACGAGCACTTCGTCGCGGTGAAGGTGGACCGCGAGGAGCGGCCCGACGTGGACGCGGTGTACATGGAGGCGGTGCAGGCGGCCACCGGGCAGGGTGGGTGGCCGATGACGGTCTTCCTGACGCCGGAGAAGGACCCGTTCTACTTCGGGACGTACTTCCCGCCCGCCCCCCGGCACGGCATGCCCGGCTTCCGGCAGGTGCTGGAGGGGGTCAGTGCCGCCTGGCGGGACCGCCGGGACGAGGTCGGCGAGGTGGCCGAGCGGATCAGGGCCGACCTGGCCGAGCGGGCCTCGGTGTACGGGGTCGGCAGCGGGGTCCACCAGGTGCCCGGCGCCGAGGAGTTGGCCAAGGCGGCGGCCGAGCTCGGCCGGAGTTACGACGACAAGCGCGGCGGCTTCGGCGGCGCGCCCAAGTTCCCGCCGTCTATGGCGGTGGAGTTCCTGCTCAGGCACCATGCGAGCACCGGCTCGGCCGAGGCGCTGGAGATGGCTCGGCACACCTGTGAGGCGATGGCCAGGGGCGGGATCTACGACCAGCTCGGCGGCGGCTTCGCCCGGTACGCGGTGGACGCCGACTGGGTGGTGCCGCACTTCGAGAAGATGCTCTACGATAACGCCCTGCTGCTCCGGGTCTACCTGCACCTGTGGCGGGCCACCGGCGACGAGCTGCCGCGCCGGATCGCGCTGGAGACCGCCGGCTTCCTGCTCGCCGAACTCCGCACCCCCGAGGGCGGGTTCGCCTCCGCGCTGGACGCGGACAGCCTGGATGCGGCCACCGGCAAGTCCGCCGAGGGCGCGTACTACGCCTGGACCCCGGAGCAGCTGGTCGAGGTGCTGGGCGCCGAGGACGGTGCGTTGGCCACCGTGCTGTTCGAGGTCACCGGCACCTTCGAGCACGGCTCCTCGGTGCTCCAGCTGCTCTCCGACCCGGTGGACGAGGTGGCCTACCAGCGGGTCAGGGACCGACTGCTGACGGCGCGTCGGACGCGGCCCGCACCGGCCAGGGACGACAAGGTGGTGGCGGCCTGGAACGGTCTGGCGATCGCCGCGCTGGCCGAGACCGGGGCGCTGCTGGAGCGGCCGGACCTGGTGGAGGCCGCCGTCCGGGCCGCCGATCTGCTGCTCGCCGTCCACCTGACCGAGGACGGCCGCCTGCTGCGCACCTCCAGGGACGGCCGGGCCGGGGCCAACGCCGGTGTGCTGGAGGACTACGCGGACACCGCCGAGGGATTCCTCGCGCTGTACGCGGTGACCGGAGACGCGGAGTGGCTCGGGCTGGCCGGCGGGCTGCTCGACACCGTGCTGGGTCACTTTGTCGACACTGCGTCAGGCGCCCTGTACGACACGGCGGACGACGCCGAGGAGCTGATCCGCCGCCCGCAGGACCCGACCGACAACGCCACCCCCTCGGGCTGGACCGCCGCCGCGCAGGCGCTGCTCACGTACGCCGCCTACACCGGCTCCGAGCGCCACCGGACCGCCGCCGAGCGGGCGTTGGGGATTGTCGGCGCACTGGGCAGCCGGGCGCCCCGGTTCATCGGCTGGGGTCTGGCCGCCGCCGAGGCGCTGGCCGACGGTCCGCGCGAGGTCGCCGTGATCGGCCGACCCGAGGTCGCCGAGACCGCGCTGCTGCACCGGACCGCCCTGCTCGGCACCGCGCCGGGCGCCGTGGTGGCGGTCGGTGAGCCGGGCTCGGCGGAGGTGCCGCTGCTGGTGGACCGGCCGCTGCTGGACGGCGAGTCGGCCGCGTACGTCTGCCACCACTTCAGCTGTGACGCCCCGACGGCGGACCCGGCGGAGCTGGCCGCCAAGCTGGGCGTACGGGTCGGAAATCTTGGTGCGTGAGCGTCCGGTGCTCGGACACAATGCCCCATGACCTGGACTCTCAGCTCCTCCCCGGCCGAATTCCGCGCACAGGCCGGTGACTTCCTGGCCGCCCACCCGGCCGAGAACACCGTGCTGCTCACCCTGCTGCACAACCTCACCGAGGGCGGCCCGCACGTCTACGGCCCGGCGGATCCGCAGTTCGGCTGGTGGCGGCCCGCGCCGGACGCCCCGGTGGTCGGCGCCTTCGCGCGGACCCCGCCGTACCCGCTCCGGCTGAGCCTGATGCCGGAGCGGGCGGCCGCCGAGCTGGCGGCGGCGCTGGCCGGGGTGGAGGTGCCCGCGGTGGGCGGCGGGGTGGCCACGGCCACCGCCTTCGCGGCGGCGAGGCCGCAGGAGTCCACCGTCACCTCCAACGAACGGCTTTACCGGCTGGGTGAGTTGGTCGATCCCTCGCCGCTGCCCGACGGGACGGTCCGGCTCGCCACGGCGGACGATGTCGAGCTGCTGGTGGAGTGGTTCGGCGCCTTCGTCGCCGAGGCGGAGCTGGCCATCCCGAACGAGAACCACCGGCCCACGGTCGAACGGCGGACCGCCGGTGGGCATCTGCACATCTGGGAGCACCAGGGCACCCCGGTCTCGTTCGCCGCCGTCAGCCCGGTGATCGCCGGGATGTCGCGGATCGGCCCGGTGTACACGCCGCCGGAGCACCGGGGGCGGGGGTACGCGAGCGGGGTGGTCGCGGCGGGGTCGGCGCACGCACTCGCGGCCGGGGCCGAAGAGGTGTTGCTCTACACGGACCTGGCCAACCCGACCAGCAACTCGATCTACCAGAAGCTGGGTTACCGGGCGGTCGAGGACTGCGTCAGCCTGAGTTTCGAGGTCTGACGCCGGATTGGGGGCGCGGGGCGGGCACCACTAGGATCCGGGGCCATGACGAGACGCGGCCTGGCGCTGGCCTTCGCGATACCCCTCTCCGTGCTGCCGGGTGCCGACGTGGCGCACGCGGAGGTCTGCACGTCGATGGCCACCGGTACCTACCGGACCGACGGCGTGTACGGCCAGATCCCCCAGGTGCGGATGGGCGGCTCGCGGACGGTCGACAACGTGCTGACCCTGGACGCCCCGGACCAGGCATCAGCCGTGTTCCAGCTGCAGATCGTCTCCGTGGACCAGCAGACCCCCGGACCGGCGCCGTCCGCCCGGCTGAGTGTGGACGGCGGCCCGGCGCACGGCTTCTCGTTCACTTGGCAGCCGCCCCGGATAGCCGGGACCATGGGCAGCTGGGTCTCCAACGAGGTCCAGTTCGGCGGCCTGTCGCGGGGCCGGCACGTGCTGCACGAGACCCTGTCGATGCCCGTCGGCAGCCCGAACGGGGTGTACGAGCTCGGTGCGATGGTGGCCCTCGGGCCGTGCTCCATGATCACCGTCAGCAAGCTGGGCGGGGTGAGCTTCTCCTTCACCGGCGGCAGCCCGGCCCAGGCGGCCACCCCGGCCCCCGGCGGTACGACCCGGAAGCCGACCCCTCGGGCCACACCGACCGCCATGCCGACGTCGAGCCCGCAGGCGACGGCGAGCCCGACCCCGGTGCCGAGCCCGACCACTGAGGCACCGTCACCCACGCCGACGCCGAGCGCGAGCCCGACCCCGGTGCCGAGCCCCACGCCGACGGTCACGCCGCCCCCGAGCCCGACCCCGGTCACCCTGGCGGTCACCCCCGTCGGCCACAGCGGTTCCGGGCTGCCGTGGGCGCKGGGCGCCCTGGTCGCGGTGGCCGGGCTCGGGGCGGGTGGGGTGTTCGTGGTCCGGCGCCGACGCGACGCTGCGGCGGGCGGTGCGCAGGACGGTTTCTAGTCCCAGTCCCACCGGATGCCCAGCAGGCACGGGGTCAGGGCACTCGCCACCAGGTGCACACAGTGGTGCCCGTCCAGGGTCAGCTCCTCGGTCTCGTACGGGTCCTCGCCCGGGGTCCGGGAGGCGAAGCGGTGGCAGCGCACGGGCAGTGCGTCGGGGTGGAAGGTGACCTGGAGGACGTACTGCCCGGCGCCGGAGTTGAAGCCGCGGATGTACTCGCAGCTCGGCCCGGCGGCGGGGGCGTCGTCGAAGCCGTAGCCGAGCAGGTGGGTGTCGCCGGTGCGCAGCCGGCGGTCCAACAGCAGCTCGGCGACCAGCATTTCGGCATCGGGGTCGCGGCGGATCCGGCCGGGGCGGCAGTTCTCCTCGGCCCGGACGGCGACCCGGGTGATGTCGCAGCCCGGGTCGCCCTGATAGAGCGCCAGATAGCGGTCGATGCCGTCGCGGTGGGCCCGCAGGGCGTGTTGGGAGTCGCGGCGGACCATCTGCCGGTCGGCACCGATCCGGACCCGCTCGATGTGCGTGACGGTGTGCAGGCCGGTGTCGGGCGGGCCGGCGATGGTGGCGAGCAGACCGTCCACCGCGGCGGCGGGGGCGATCAGGTCGCGGTAGGGGCGGGTGGCGGGTGAGGCCGGTCCGGTGGGGGCCTGGCGGGGGCCGAGCAGCCGGGTGAGGGAGTGTTCGGGGAGCTCCAGCACCTCCTCCAACATCCGTACCGCGCGCAGGGATTCGGCCCGTTCGGGGCGTCTTCGGCCCTGCTGCCAGTAGCTCAGGCTGGTGACGCCGACCTGGACGCCGCGTTGGGCGAGGTGCTGCCGGAGTCGGTTCAGGGCGAGTCCGCGCGCGCTGATGGCGGCGCGCAGTGCGAGGTGGAAGGGCCCGGTACGGAGTACCGCCGCCAGCTCGGGCTGGGCGGTCTGCTGCATGGCCGGCTCCCGTCTGCCTGCTTGACCGTGAATATTCACACGGACGCGGCGAGTTGTCACCAGTCAGGACGGATTCCCGGCCCCCGAGCGGGAGTTCCGTTCACACCGTACGCGGGCCCGTTCACACCCGGCCGGGGCGGCCGACCAGGTCCGTTGACCGGGACACGGCACGGGCCGATGCTCTGTCCACCGCGTCCGGACGCGGTCCCCCACATCCCCTCTCCTGCGGACTCGCAAGGAGGAGAAATCCCATGCCAACTTCTCGGATACGCCTGCGTCGGGCGGTTGCCGCCCTCGCGCTCGGCATCCTCGCCCCGGCCCTCACGGTGGTCACCGCCGCCCCGGCACCCGCCGCCTCGATCCCGCACGTCCAGCCGGCCTCGGTCACCCCGGGCGCCGTCTCGGCACTGGCGGCGCGCAAGCTCAACATCACCATGCAGTCGCAGCAGCAGACCAACTGGTGCTGGGCGGCGAGCGGCAACACCATCGCCACCTACTACGGCTACACCTACAGCCAGAACCAGTTCTGCAACGTGGCCTTCAACCGGTCGGTGAACTCGACCTGCCCCAACAACCAGGCCTCGCTGAGCAATGTGCAGACCGCACTGAGCTGGATCGGCATCAACCCCGGCTCGTACGTCAACGGCTACCTGCGCTACACCACCGTGCAGACCGAGATCGACGCCAGCCGCCCGATCGAGACCCGCATCCAGTGGTCCTCCGGCGGCGGTCACATGCACGTGATCTACGGCTACGACACCGCGAACAACTGGGTGTACTGGGGCGACCCGTGGCCCTCCAGCTACCGCTACAACTGGGCCGACTACTCGTACTACGTGAGCAACAGCTCGTTCTCCTGGACTCACTCCCTCTACCGGATCGGTGCGTGAGGAGATGACCGACATGCGTAGGTACACCCACCGCCTCGCGGCCGTCACCGCGCTGGCCGCCACCCTCGGCCTGGCCCTCGCGCTCCCCGCCCAGGCGGCGGAGGGCGGCGCCCCGGCCCCGGCCCCGGTCGCCGCCGCCGAGCTCTCGGCGGCCCGCAGCACGGCCGAATCCCCGGCCGTGCTGGCACAGTTGGGCCGGTTCTTCGCCCGGAAGGGCGTGCCGCCGACCACGTCGCTCGACCTCAGCCCGGCCGACGAGGCCCGGGCCGCCGCACAGGCCGCACCCCGGCTGAGCGGTGCCACCGTGCCGGTCTACACCCTGGACCCGGCGTTCGTGGCGGGCACCTCAGGAGCGGCCGTGGCCAAGGCCGAGTTCGTGGCCAGCAAGGTGGTCGCGGCCGACGGGCAGACCGCCTCGGTCTGGACCGTCAAGCAGGACAGCAGCTGGCGGGTCGTCAACATCGCCACCGGTGGCGACGAGACCGACTACGCGGCGCAGGCCGCGGGCACCGGCGGCGGCACGGTCTTCCGGGAGCCGCAGCTGAACGCCTGGTACGTGCTGCGGGACGGCCGGGTGCTGCCGCTGGACGACGACGCCGTGCGGTCGGTCGGCCAGGCCGGCGTCACCCTGACCGCCTACCAGCAGCTGGTGCACCAGCGGTACGGCGACAAGCTGCCCGGTTCGGCGTACGACCGGGCGGGCAAGGGCGGTGGCTACGAGACGGCCGGCCCGGCTGCGGAGCCGGACGGCCTGCCGCCGCTGACGGCGGGGGTGGCGGGCGCGGCCCTGGCAGTCACCGCCCTGATCGGGATCGGCCTGGCGGTTCGCCGCAGCAGGCAGGACGGCTGATCCAGCGAACCAGGAGGGTGGCCCGGGAAATACCCGTGCCACCCTCCTGTCGTGTGCCTCCGGTGAGGGCCCACCTGTTTGATTTGACGAACCGTTGACCCCTCGTTCGCCTGGCCGCCCGACCGGTATGTCACCGTGTGTGGTGTTGAGTACCCGGCGGGTGGCTGGAGGGGGAGCAGATGGCGGCGCGGGGAGTGCGGGTCGAGGGCGCGCTGGTGGGCGTGGCCGCCGCGCTGGCGGTGGTGCTGGCGTACGTGTTCGGCGGCCCGCAGCTGGTCTGGATCGTCGCGGCGGCCGAGGTCGCCCTGGTGATGCTGGACGTGGCCCGCCGGTTCCGGGTGCGCGGCCACGAGCGGCCGAGCGCGGAGGGGCCGGAGGGTGCGCACTGCGAGCGCTGCCGGCGGGCCAGGGAGCGGCTCGACGGCGGCTCAGTTGGCGACGCTGTACGCCACCAGTGAGATACCGACGTACTGCGCGATGAACGCCCCCAGGGTGAAGGCGTGGAAGACCTCGTGGAAGCCGAACCAGTGCGGTGACGGGTTCGGCTTCTTCAGTCCGTAGACCACCCCGCCCAGGCTGTAGAGCACACCGCCGACGATCAGCAGGGTGACCACCGCCGCGCCGCCCGCCTGCAGGAACTCGGGCAGGAAGAACACCGCGGCCCAGCCGAGCGCCAGGTAGCAGGGCGTGTAGAGCCAGCGCGGCGCCCCGACCCAGAACACCCGGAACGCGACCCCGGCCAGCGCTCCGCCCCAGACCAGCCAGAGCAGCAGCTGCCGCTGGCCGCCCTCCAGCAGCAGGATGGTGAACGGGGTGTACGAGCCCGCGATGATCAGGAAGATGTTCGCGTGGTCGAGCCGGCGCAGGATCGCGTCGCCGCGCGGCCCCCAGGTGAAGCGGTGGTACACCGCGCTCACCCCGAACAGCAGCCAGGCGCTGACCGAGTAGACCGCGCAGGCGATCCGGGCCTCGGTGGAGTCCGCCAGGCAGATCAACACGATTCCGGCGGCCAGCGCCGCCGGGAACATCCCCGCGTGCAGCCACCCACGCCATTTGGGCTTGATCTCGACCGATGCGTCCGTCATGGCCAACATGCTACCTACGGTTCCGTAGGTTACTGGGACGTAGGTAGTGACGGTCACCACTTTTGGACGTTATGGAGTATTGGATCGAGGTTGCCTGAGGGTCCGGATCGGACGGTGGAGCCTTGTTACTCACCAGTACTTAGCCAAGATGGCGCAAAAGTTCGGTAGAAATTGCCATCTTGCCGAATTGGGGCCTTGAGGCCGGAGCTACGGTGTAACCACCCTCAACCCCCCGCGACGCCGTCTCCTAGCCGAGATGGCGTGAAACGGAGCGATCGTGTCGTACGAGAACTCTGCTCTCAGCGCATCCGCGCCCACCCGCCACAAGCGTCTGCTGGCCTGGGTGAGCGAGATCGCGGAGCTGACCCAGCCGGACCGCATCGAGTGGTGTGACGGCTCGGAGGAGGAGTACCAGCGCCTCGCCGATCTGCTCGTCGCCCAGGGCACCTTCAAGAAGCTCAACCCGGAGAAGCGCGCCAACTCCTACCTCGCCACCTCCGACCCCTCGGACGTGGCCCGGGTCGAGGACCGCACCTACATCTGCTCCGAGCTGGAGAAGGACGCGGGCCCGACCAACAACTGGAAGGCCCCCGCCGAGATGCGGGAGATCTTCACCGGTACGGACGGCCTGTTCAAGGGCGCGATGAAGGGCCGCACGATGTACGTCGTGCCGTTCTCGATGGGCCCGGTCGGCTCCCCGCTGGCGGCGTACGGCGTGGAGATCACCGACTCCGCCTACGTCGCGGTGTCGATGCGCGTGATGACCCGGATGGGTCAGGCCGTGCTCGACCAGCTCGGCGAGGACGGCGAGTTCGTCAAGGCCGTGCACACCGTCGGCGCCCCGCTGGCCGAGGGCGAGGCCGACGTGCCGTGGCCCTGCAGCACCACCAAGTACATCTCGCACTACCCGGAGACCCGGGAGATCTGGTCCTTCGGCTCCGGCTACGGCGGCAACGCCCTGCTCGGCAAGAAGTGCTACGCGCTGCGGATCGCCTCCACGATGGCCCGTGACGAGGGCTGGCTGGCCGAGCACATGCTCATCCTCAAGCTGACCCCGCCGACCGGCGGCGCGGCCAAGTACGTCACCGCGGCGTTCCCGTCCGCCTGCGGCAAGACCAACCTGGCGATGCTCCAGCCGACCATCCCGGGCTGGAAGGTCGAGACCATCGGCGACGACATCGCCTGGATGCGGTTCGGCGCCGACGGTCAGCTCTACGCGATCAACCCGGAGGCCGGCTTCTTCGGCGTCGCCCCGGGCACCGGCGTGGACACCAACGCCAACGCGATCGACACCCTGCACAGCAACACCGTCTTCACCAACGTCGCGCTGACCGACGACGGTGACGTCTGGTGGGAGGGCCTGACCGAGGAGGCCCCGGCACACCTGATCGACTGGCGCGGCAACGACTGGACCCCCGAGTCCGGCACCCCCGCCGCCCACCCGAACGCGCGGTTCGCCGTCCCGGCCGCGCAGTGCCCGACCATCGCCCCCGAGTGGGAGGACCCGGCGGGTGTGCCGATCTCGGCCATCCTGTTCGGCGGCCGCCGGGCCACCGCCGTCCCGCTGGTGACCGAGTCCTTCGACTGGCAGCACGGTGTCTTCCTGGGCGCGAACATCGCCTCCGAGAAGACCGCCGCCGCCGAGGGCACCGTGGGCGAGCTGCGCCGCGACCCGTTCGCGATGCTGCCGTTCTGCGGCTACAACATGGGCGACTACTTCGGCCACTGGCTGAAGCTGGGCGCGCAGGCCGACGCCTCGAAGCTCCCGAAGATCTACTACGTGAACTGGTTCCGCAAGAACAACGCGGGCAAGTTCGTCTGGCCGGGCTACGGCGAGAACAGCCGGGTGCTGAAGTGGATCGTCGAGCGCCTGGAGGGCATCGGCGCCGGTGTCGAGACCCCGATCGGCGTGCTGCCGACCGTCGAGGGCTTCGACCTCAAGGGCCTGGACATCCCGCAGCAGGACCTCGACCTGCTGTTCTCGGTGGACGCCGACATCTGGCGCCAGGAGGCCGCCCTGGTGCCGGCCCACCTGGAGCTGTTCGGCGAGCACACCCCCAAGGCACTCTGGGACGAGTACGAGGCGCTGGTGCAGCGCCTCGGCTGACGCGGCAGAGACAGCTACGGCCGGAGCCTCGGCCGGACGATCCTCCCCCGACCAAGAGGGGATCGTCCGGATCGGGACTCCGGCCGTAGCTGTTTTCCGCAGTGGCACTCAGGGCTGGACGTAGCCGGACAGGAAGTCGCCGATCCGGGTGACGGCGTCGGTGATCTCCTCCGCCCGGGGCAGCGTGACCAGCCGGAAGTGGTCCGGCTCGGGCCAGTTGAAGCCGGTGCCCTGGACGATCAGGATGCGCTGGGCCCGCAGCAGGTCCAGCACCATCTGGGCGTCGTCCTTGATCTTGTAGACCTGCGGGTCCAGCCTCGGGAAGGCGTACAGCGCGCCCTTCGGCTTCACACAGCTCACGCCCGGGATGTCGTTCAGCAGCTTGTAGGCCGCGTCCCGGGACTCCAGCAGCCGGCCGCCGGGCAGGATCAGCTCCTTGATGGACTGCCGGCCGCCGAGCGCCGCCGCCACCGCGTGCTGGGCGGGCATGTTGGCGCAGAGCCGCATGCTGGCCAGCACGGTCAGGCCCTCGATGTAGCTGCGGGCCCGGTTCCGGTCACCGGAGAGCACCATCCAGCCGGAGCGGAAGCCCGCCACCCGGTAGGACTTGGACATGCCGTTGAAGGTGACGCAGAACAGGTCGGGCGCCAGGGTGGCGAGCGGGATGTGCACCGCGTCGTCGTAGAGGATCTTGTCGTAGATCTCGTCCGCGTAGATCACCAGCTTGTGGCGGCGGGCGATCTCGACGATGCCCTCCAGGATCTCCAGCGGGTAGACCGCCCCGGTCGGGTTGTTCGGGTTGATCACCACGATCGCCCGGGTCCGGTCGGTGACCTTGGCCTCGATGTCCGCCAGATCCGGGTACCACTCCGACTGCTCGTCGCAGCGGTAGTGCACCGCGGTACCGCCGGACAGGCTGACCGAGGCCGTCCACAGCGGGTAGTCCGGCGCCGGGACGAGCACCTCGTCGCCGTCGTCCAGCAGCGCGGTCATCGCCAGCTGGATCAGTTCGGAGACCCCGTTGCCGAGGAAGACGTCCTCGACCGTGAGGCCGTGCAGGCCGCGCTCCTCGTAGTGCATCACCACCGCCCGGCGCGCGGACAGCAGACCCTTGGAGTCGCCGTAGCCGTGCGCGGAGGAGAGGTTCTTCAGGATGTCCTGGAGGATCTCGGGAGGCGCGTCGAAGCCGAAGACGGCGGGATTGCCGGTGTTCAGCTTGAGGATGCGATGCCCCTGGTCCTCCAGTCGCATCGCCTCATCGAGCACCGGGCCGCGGATGTCGTAACAGACATTGGCAAGCTTGCTGGACTGGATGACCTGCATGCCAGGTAACTTTACGACCGATGCCGCTGGAATCCTCACGTGCTTTTGCACACAACGTCACGTCGGCCTGCCAGGCTGGTGCCGTGATCGCGATTCTGGGTGGGGKGGCGGTGGGGCTCGCGCTGACTCCGGGGGTGCGCCGGGCGGTCGGCCGGTACGCGGTCCCCTATGAAGGGGAGCCCGCCGCCCGCGCGCTCTCGCTGCCGACGGCCGCGCTGGTGTCGGCGGGGGTCGGTGCGGCGGTCGGCGCCGGGTACGGCTCGGCCGGGTGGCCGGTGCTGGTCTGGGTGGCGCTGCTCGGGGTGGTGCTCGGCCTGGTCGACGCCTCGGTGCACCGGCTGCCGGACGTGCTCACCGCGACGCTGGCGGCGGGCACCGCCGTCCTGCTGCTGGTGACGGAACGTCAGTCCCTGCTGCGCTGTCTGCTCGCCGCGCTCGCCCTCGGGCTCGGTTTCGCGCTCCTCGCGCTGCTCGCCCCGATCGGCCTCGGCGACGCCAAGCTGGCCCCGAGCCTGGGCGCGCTGCTCGCGGTCACCGGCTGGGGCACCGTGCTGGCCGGGCTGGTGTACGCCTTCCTGCTGGCCGGACTCTGGGCCGTCGCCCTGCTGCTCACCCGCCGGGCCGGGCGACAGGACGCGCTGGCCTTCGGCCCTTTCCTGCTGCTCGGCACCCTGCTCGCGGTGCTGGCCACGGGCTGACGCGCCGTCAAGGGTGAGGCCCGCCGCACCTGGTGGGTACGGCGGGCCTCGGTGGTACGCGGCCCCACCCTCATAGGGCGGCGCACCGGGGAGGTGTTACGGCATGGCGTGGACGAACGGGCCCACGGTGTTGGAGAAGGCGTTGCCGTTGTTGGCGTCCCAGTTGGTCGACCAGGTCATCGCGCCGCGGATGGTCGGCCACTTGGCCGGCGGGACGAAGCTGCCGCAGTTGGTGCCGGTGGCGAGGCAGCTCAGCGCGTTGTTGACCACGCTCGGGGCCACGTAACCGCCGCCCGCCGCCTTGCTGGAGGCCGGGACGCCGATGCCGACCTGGTCCGGGCGCAGGCCGCCCTGGATCTGGGTGCAGACCTGGGCGGTGATGAAGTCGATGGTGCCCTGGTTGTAGACCTTGCCGTCGCAGCCGTTCATGCCACCCGAGTTGTAGAACTGGGTGTTCATCACGGTGAGGACGGACTTGGTCTTGAGCGCCAGCTTGAAGTACGCGCCGTCGGTGCTGTAGACGCCGATGGTCTCGGGCGCCATGGTCAGGACGAACTTCGAGCCGACCTTGGCCTGCAGGTTGAGCAGCGCGTTACCCAGGTGCTCCGGGTTGAGGCCGTTCTCCAGGTCGACGTCGATGCCGTCGAAGCCGTAGTCCTTCAGCACCGCGTAGGCGCTGTCGGTGAAGGCGGCCGCGGCGGTGGCGTCGCCGACCGAGATGGCGCCGTTCTGGCCGCCGATGGAGAGGATGACCTTCTTGCCGGCCGCCTGCTTGGCCTTCACGTCGGCCCGGAACTGGGCGTCGGTGTAGCCGCCGAGCTTGGTGGACAGACCCGGGTCGAGCAGGAAGGTGATCGCCCCGGCCTTGGTCGGGACGGAGTCCGCGAAGGAGACCGCGATGATGTCGTACGCGCTCTGCACCTCGCTCAGCTTCTGGACGGTCGCACCGTTGTCGAAGTTGTGCCAGTAGCCGGTGACCACGTGCTTGGGCAGGTCGGTGACCGGGCCGGTGGGCGTCACGGTCGGGCTGGCGCTGGCCGACGGCGAGGCCGAGGCGCTCGCGGAGGCACTCGGGGAGGCGGAGGCCGACGGCGAGGCGGACGCGCTGGGGGAGGCGGAGGCACTCGCGCTCGGCGAAGCCGACGCGGAGGCGGAGGCGGACGGGGAGGCGGTGCCGCCCGGGCCGGTCAGCGTGATGTCGTCCGCGTTGTACGCACCCTGGCCGTACCAGCCGTGCACGTACAGCGTGACGCTGCTGACGCCCGCGCCGGTGGTGAAGGTGGAGGAGAGCTGGTTCCAGCTGGACTGGCTCGACCAGGTGGAAGGGTCGGTGCCGCCGGTGCCGCGCACGCCGAGGTAGGTGTACGGGCCCTGCACCCAGCCGGCCAGCGAGTAGCTGGTGTTGGGCAGCACGCTGACGGTCTGTCGGCACTCGGCGGTGTCCGAGGCGCTGGGCGCCGCGTTCAGCGCGTACGAGCCGGAGTGGGCCGGGGTGCCGACGACGCTCGCGCCGCCGGTGCAGGTCCAGCCGTTGAGGTTCCCTCCCTCGAAGCCGCCGTTGCTCACCAGGTTGCCCACGGCGGCGTTGGCGCCGCCGGCGAACAGGGCGAGACCGGTGGCGGCCAGCGCGAGCGCGGTGGTCCCGGCCGCGAGGACGGCGGGGAGAGGGCTGCGCCGGCGCCGGTGGGACGGCTGCTGCAGCGTTCGGGCCATGGAGACGCTCCTGTGGGGGAGGGGACTTCCGGTGGCAGGGCTGGAGAGGGCGGCGACCTGTGGGGTGGTTGCTGCCCTCGGTCAAAAGCTGGACTAGACCATTGGCAAGCGTCAAGAAGTCGGCGTCGGCTTACGGGACATTTAAGGAACCGGAGACCGTTCCGTGTCCGGCGTCACATCGCCGATTTCGGGCCGTGACACCTTCGGTACCTGCGGCTTTACCGTGCGGACCGGTCCGGGAGTAGGCTGCGCGAGGGTATTTGCCGTACCCGAGGGGACCGAGCACAAAGGGGCCGAACAACATGGGTCTGCGGGACGTGGTGGAGCGCACGCCGGGTCTCCGAACCATGCTGGACAACGCCTACCGGCTCTACGGCCGCCGGGTCGAGGTCCACCTCGCCAACACCCCGCACCACATCGGCGTGATCCTGGACGGCAACCGCCGCTGGGCCCGCGCCACCGGCGGCACCACGGCCGACGGACACCAGCGCGGTGCGGACAAGATCAGCGAGTTCCTGGGCTGGTGCGACGAGACGCACGTCCAGGTGGTCACGCTCTGGATGCTCTCCACCGACAACCTCTCCCGCCCGGCCGACGAGCTGGTGCCGCTGCTCGGGATCATCGAGGACACCGTCCGCCGGCTCGCCGCCGACGGACGCTGGAAGGTCCACCCGGTCGGCGCGCTCGACCTGCTCCCGTCCCGGACCTCCGACGTGCTCAAGGAGGCCGCCGAGGCCACCTCCGGCATCGACGGCATCACCGTCAACGTCGCCGTCGGGTACGGCGGCCGGCACGAGATCGCCGACGCGGTCCGCTCGCTGCTCCAGGAGCACGCGGGCCGGGGCACCTCGATCGAGGAGCTCGCCGAGATCCTCGACGTCGAGCACATCGCCGAACACCTCTACACCAAGGGCCAGCCCGACCCCGACCTGGTGATCCGCACCTCGGGCGAGCAGCGGCTGTCCGGCTTCCTGCTCTGGCAGAGCGCACACAGCGAGTTCTACTTCTGCGAGGCCTACTGGCCGGCCTTCCGCAAGGTCGACTTCCTGCGGGCCCTGCGCGACTTCCAACTGAGGAACCGTCGCCTCGGGCTGTGAGACGGGCGGGCGCGGGGCTGGGGGTGTGGGGGTCGTCCCCCACGGTGACGCAGCCTGCTTCTGCGAGGCCTGCTGGCCGGCCTTCCGCGAGGTCGCCCAGGAAGGTGTGGGGCCTCCGGGCGCTGCGCGACTTCCAACTGAGGAACCGTCGCCTCGGGCTGTGAAGGTCCCGGGTGGGAGCTGACGCACCGAAAGTTAACCAACGATGATCCGTCGTTGGGTTCGCGGCGCGGTTCGCCTGGGAATACCCCTCTCAGACCGGTACTCCGGCCAACCGGGGTCGCGGGGACCGGCATGCCGCGGGTGACGCAGGGTCATCCGCTCTGGAGGCCTAGTGGTCAGTACAAAGAGCCGCCGGACACCAGACCGGCGCACGTACGTTCTCGACACCAGCGTGCTCCTGGCGGACCCACTCGCCATGACCCGTTTCGAGGAGCACGAGGTCGTCCTCCCCGTGGTGGTGGTCACGGAGTTGGAGGCCAAGCGGCACCATCCGGAGCTGGGCTACTTCGCCCGCCAGGCGCTCAGGCTGCTGGACGACTTCCGGGTCCGCTTCGGGCGCCTGGACGAGCCGATTCCGGTCGGCGAGCTCGGTGGCAGCATCCGGGTGGAGCTCAACCACTCGGACACCTCGGTGCTCCCGGCCGGCTACCGGCTCGGCGGCGGTGAGGCGGACACCAGAATCCTCGCCGTCGCGCGCAATCTGCAGGCCGAGGGGTACGACGTCACCGTCGTCTCCAAGGATCTGCCGATGCGGATCAAGGCCAGTGCGGTCGGCCTGCTCGCCGAGGAGTACCGGGCCGAGCTGGCGATCACCTCCGGTTGGACCGGAATGTCCGAACTGCAGGTCTCCGGCGACCAGGTGGACGCGCTGTTCGGCGCGGGCCACGACCTCGCGGTGGACGTGCAGGGCGCGGAGGAGCTCCCGGTGCACACCGGGCTGGTGCTCACCTCGGAGCGCGGCCGGGCCCTCGGCCGGGTCACCCAGGACGGCCGGGTCCGGCTGGTCCGGGGCGACCGGGAGGTGTTCGGGCTGCGCGGCCGGAGCGCCGAGCAGCGGGTCGCCCTCGATCTGCTGCTCGACCAGGAGGTGGGGATCGTCTCGATGGGCGGCCGGGCGGGCACCGGCAAGTCCGCGTTGGCGCTGTGCGCCGGTCTGGAGGCGGTGCTGGAGCGGCAGCAGCACCGGAAGGTGATGGTCTTCCGGCCGCTCTACGCGGTCGGTGGGCAGGAGTTGGGCTATCTGCCCGGTTCCGAGTCGGAGAAGATGAGCCCCTGGGCGCAGGCGGTCTTCGACACCCTCTCGGCCGTCACCACCCCGGACGTGATCGAGGAGGTGATCTCCCGCGGGATGCTGGAGGTCCTCCCGCTCACCCACATCCGGGGCCGGTCGCTGCACGACGCCTTCGTGATCGTGGACGAGGCGCAGTCGCTGGAGCGGAACGTCCTGCTCACCGTGCTGTCCCGGATCGGCCAGGGCTCGCGGGTGGTGCTCACCCACGACGTCGCCCAGCGCGACAACCTCAGGGTGGGCCGGTACGACGGAGTGGTCGCGGTGGTGGAGAAGCTGAAGGGGCACCCGCTGTTCGCCCACATCACGCTGACCCGCTCGGAGCGCTCGCCGATCGCGGCGCTGGTGACGGAGCTGCTGGAGGACGTGAACCCCTAGGCCGACCTGGGCCAACCTCGGTCATAACGGGGCAGAACCGGACAGCGGGACCTGGTACGAAGTATCAGGTCCCGCTGCTGTCACCACATCTGACGGTCCTTCGCCGGGTACTCGGGCAAACGTGCTGGTCGCGAAGTCTGTGAGATGCGCCACGCAACCGGGAATTGCGTTGACCCGTCCCCGTGCGGCATGGTGAGGGTTCTGTCAGGCCCCGCGTACGGCACATATCACCCGACAACTCCGGTTATCGGGTGGACAACTGAACAAGGATGAGCCGTACGCCGCCCGAACGAAACGCCGATCCGGCACTTGCCGGTCCGGTGCCGGGCCCGTGTCTCCCGTGACCAGAGCACCATCATGGAGACCAGCGACCAGGGGCATGTTGCGCCCCCAGCGGTCACGTGTACGGGGCGACGCCGGAAGGAAACCATGTGACTCGGATCTCGGTCCGGGGAGTTGCTGTCGCCTCAGCCACCGCCGTCACCGCTGTCGGTGCCGTCGTGGGTGTGGCCTCGGGCAGCGAGGGCACGCAGACCCAGACGGTCGACGTCGCCGGAGCCACCCTGCTCCAGGACGTCCCGATCGGTGCCCAGGCGCAGGCCGTCAGCGACCACTTCACCGCTCAGGCGAACGCTCAGCAGGCGTCCGCCGACGCCGCGGCCAAGAAGGCTGCCGAGGAGGCCGCGCGCCTGAAGGCCGCTGCCGACGCGCAGGCCAAGGCCGACGCCGAGAAGGCCGCCAAGGCCGCCGAGGCGAAGCGCAAGGCCGACGAGGAGGCCGCGAACCGCGCCAAGGCGCGCTCCGTGATGACCCCCGTCAGCCCGGGCTCGGTCCAGGAGATGGCACTCCAGATCGTCGGCGACCAGACCCAGTTCCAGTGCTTCAGCCAGATCGTGAAGCGCGAGAGTGGCTGGGACTACACCGCCAGCAACCCCAGCTCCGGTGCCTACGGTCTGGTCCAGGCGCTGCCCGGCACCAAGATGGCCTCGGCCGGCGCCGACTGGCGGACCAACCCCGCGACCCAGATCAAGTGGGGCCTGAACTACATGAACAGCCGCTACGGCTCGCCCTGCGGCGCGTGGTCGTTCTGGCAGTCGCACCACTGGTACTAGACACACCGTCAGACCACACGTACGGCCCCGATCCCCCTGGGATCGGGGCCGTCGTCGTCTCCCGGTGCCCGCAGGGGCGGGCCGCGCCGCCCGGGCCGGCTGACCAGCGCGCCTCGGGCGGTGCGGTCCTGGGTGCGGTACGCGACGCCCCGGAGTGGGTCCTGGATGCTCCGGAGCGGCCGGTCCGCGGACGGTTGGTCCGTGTAACGGGGCCCTTCCCCGCATTTAGGGGGATCGAAACATAGTGGTGTGTGACGGTTTGTCGGATCGTTACCGCCGAACTCCCGGGTGCTGCCCCGTCTCGGCCGGGTACCGTCGTCCCGGACGGCCGTGGCGGGACCCACGGCGCGAACGGGGAGCGGTGGTTCGGGTGGCACAGGGCTGGTGGATATCGCGGGCGGCGGTCCGGCTGGGCAGCGAGCTCCAGCAGCGGGCTGCCCTCGCGGCCGCACGCAACGAGCAGCAACCGGAGGAGCCGCTCCCGGCACCCCGTGAACCCGAGCCGGTGGTGGTCGAGATCAAGCCCGAACCGGTACGCGAGTACCACGCACCACGCCCGGCCACCCCGGCCGAGGCGGTGCCCTGGAGTCTGCGGGTGGCGGCCGAGTCGACCTGGCGGTTGCTGCTGCTGGCCGCCGCGCTCTACCTGCTCTTCGAAGTGGTCGACATGCTCCGGCTGGTCGCCTTCGCGGTGCTGGCCGCCCTGCTGATCTCCGCCCTGCTGGAGCCGACCGTCTCCTGGCTGCGCCGGCGCGGTGTACCGCGCTCGGTGGCGGCGGCAGGAACGTTCCTGAGCGGGGTGGCCGGGATCGGCCTGGTCGGCTGGTTCGTGATCTGGCAGGTGACCACCAACCTGCACTCGGTCACCGACCAGGTCCAGGAGGGGGTCGAACGGATCCGGGACTGGCTGGTCACCGGACCGCTGCACCTGACGGAGCAGCAGATCACCGACTTCGCCAAGCAGATCTCCACCGCGATCGGCACCAACTCCGAGCAGATCACCTCCGCCGGGTTCACCGGCGTGACCATCGCGGTCGAGGTGCTGACCGGCGTGGTGCTCACCGCCTTCACCACGTTCTTCCTGCTCTACGACGGCGCCAAGATCTGGGGCTGGGCCATCGGCATGCTGCCCCGGCAGTCCCGCTACGCGATGGCCGGCGCGGGCCCGAAGGCGTGGGCCACCCTGACCGCGTACGTGCGCGGCACCGTGTGCGTGGCCTTCATCGACGCACTCTGCATCGGGATCGGCATCCAGCTGCTCGGTGTCCAACTGGCGCTGCCGCTGGCCGTGATCGTCTTCCTCGGAGCCTTCGTGCCGCTGGTCGGCGCACTGGTCACCGGGACCATCGCGGTGCTGATCGCGCTGGTCACCCAGGGGCCGTTCACCGCGCTGATGGTGATGGTCGTGCTGGTCGCGGTGCAGCAGATCGAGGGGCACCTGCTCCAGCCGCTGATCCTCGGCCGCGCGGTCCGGGTCCACCCACTGGCCGTGGTTCTCGGCGTCGCGGCGGGCACCATCGTCGGCGGCATCGGCGGCGCGATCGTCTCCGTCCCCCTGATCGCCGTCACCAACACCGTGGTGGTCCACCTCCGCCGCCGCGCGGCGGCGGGCCAACAGGTGTTCGAAGCCCTCGAAGCCGCACGCTCCCACTGAGGGACTCGGGCACACGCCAAGGGGCTCGGGGAACTGCGACGCCGACCTCGAAAAAGGTCACGCGTACGTAGTTCCCCGAGCCCCTTGGTGGTGCAACTGACCGTCAGACCAGGGCGGCAGCCAGCACAGCCTCGGAGTCGAGGGTGGCCGCCACGGCCTGGAGCACCGCCGCGATCTTGATCGAGGCCTGGATGACCTCGCGGTCGACGCCCGCCTTGCGGAGCACGCCCTCGTGCGAGTCGAGGCACTGACCGCAGCCGTTGATCGCGGAGACCGCGAAGCACCACAGCTCGAAGTCGGCCTTCTCCACACCCGGCGTGCCGATGATGTTCATCCGCAGCCCGGCCCGCATCCCGCTGTACTCCTTGTCGGAGAGCAGGTGGGTGGTCCGGTAGTAGACGTTGTTCATGCCCATGACGGCGGCCGCGCCCTTGGCGGCGTTGTACGCCGCCGGGCTCAGCTCGGCCTTGGCGACGGGTTCCAGCTCACGGAGCACCGCCGGCGAGCGGGTCGCCATGGCGCAGGAGAGCACCGTGCCCCAGAGCTGCTGTGCGGGCAGCTCGGAGTTGCCTATGACCGCGCTCAGGTTGAGCTTGAGGTCCTTGGCGTAGTCCGGCAGGGCGGCCTTGAGCTCGTCCAGTGCCATCGGTCAGCCCGCCAGCAGGGTCTGGGCGTCGAGGGTGTCCTCGCCCTTGGTCCAGTTGCACGGGCAGAGCTCGTCGGTCTGCAGGGCGTCGAGCACCCGCAGGACCTCCTTGGGGTTACGGCCGACGGAACCGGCGGTCACCATGACGAACTGGATCTCGTTGTTCGGGTCCACGATGAAGACCGCGCGCTGGGCGGTGCCGTCCGCACCCTCGACGCCGCAGGCCCGCATCAGGTCGTGCTTGACGTCGGCCAGCATCGGGAAGGGCAGGTCGCGGAGGTCCTTGTGGTCCTTGCGCCAGGCGTGGTGCACGAACTCGGAGTCGCCGGAGACGCCGAGGATCTGGGCGTCACGGTCGGCGAACTCCTCGTTCAGCTTGCCGAACGCCGCGATCTCGGTCGGGCAGACGAAGGTGAAGTCCATCGGCCAGAAGAAGACGATCTTCCACTTGCCCTCGTAGGACTTGTGGTTGATCTCGGCGAAGGCGTTCGCGGCGTCGAGGTCGACACAGGCGTTGAGTTCGAACTCCGGGAACTTGTCACCGATCGTAAGCACGATTCGCTTCTCCAGGCTTGGAAACTGAGGGAAAGTGTCCGCAATGCGGACAACATCCACAGTCGCATACGGCTACTGATAGCGGAAATCGTTAGACTCGTTCCAACTGATCGGAGAGAGTTATCAGTACTGCGAACCCCAAGCCCCGCACCCCCACCATCGCCCAGCTGAAGGCCTTCCTGGCAGTCGCCGAGCACCGGCACTTCCGCGAGGCCGCCGCAGCCGGCGGCACCAGCCAGCCCGCACTGTCCGGCGCGGTCGCCGCGCTTGAGGAGACACTCGGCGCGCAGCTGGTCGAGCGTACGACGCGGAAGGTCATCATCACTCCCCTGGGGGAGCGGGTTGCCGATCACGCGCGCCGGGTGCTGTCCGCTCTGCACGCCCTCACGGAGGAGGTCGAGGCGGCCCGCCGGCCGTTCACCGGGCCGCTGCACCTCGGGGTGATCCCGACCGTGGCACCGTACCTGCTGCCGACCGTGCTCCGGCTGGTCCGGGGCAGCTACCCCGAGCTCGAACTGCATGTGCACGAGGAGCGCACCCCCGCGCTGCTGGACGGCCTGGCCGCCGGGCGGCTCGACGTGCTGCTGCTCGCGCTGCCCTCCGGCGGCGCCTCGCCGACCCGGGACATCCCGCTGTTCGACGAGGACTTCGTGCTGGTCACTCCGCCCGAGCACGAGCTGGCCGGCCGGGTCGACGTGCCCCGGGACGTACTGCTCGACCTGGACGTGCTGCTGCTGGAGGAGGGGCACTGCCTGCGCGACCAGGCCCTCGACCTCTGCCGGGAGATCGGCGCGGACGGCTCCGGCGGTTCGACCCGGGCGGCCGGGCTCTCCACCCTGGTCCAGCTGGTGGCGGGCGGGCTCGGGGTGACCCTGCTGCCGGCCACCGCCCTGGACGTCGAGGCGGGCCGGACCGACCGGCTGGCCGCCGTCCGGTTCGCCGACCCGGCGCCCGGCCGCCGGATCGGCCTGGCCACCCGCCCGGGCTCGGCCCGCACCCCGGAGTACGAACGGTTCGCCACCGCGCTGCGCGAGGTGCTGGTCGAGCTGCCGGTGCGGATCGTCCCGTGATGCGTGGTTTGCCGCCCCGCCGCCTGAGGTTCTCCCCGAGTTGCCGGTCAGGACCGTGCTGTGACGGGTAATCACTCCCTAGGCTGACCGCAGTGATCGGGGAGGGGTGGGCGGATGTACGTCTCCAGGCTCGAAGTGGAGAACCTGCGCGGCTTCCGGGGTGTCAGGAACGTCGATCTCGACCTGACCAGGCCGGACGGCTCGCACGCCGGCTGGACGGTGCTGGCCGGGCCGAACGGTGCGGGCAAGACCACGCTGCTGGCGGCCCTCGCGGCCGCCCTGGGCGAGGAGACCGATCCGGCGGGCTGGCTGGCGCCGGGCGAGGACGAGGGCGGTATCCGGCTGGACGGCGCGCACTGGCGGGTCACCCGGACCGAGGACGGCATCACCGCGCGGCGCAACGGCGTGCTCGGCTTCTGGGCCGGCTACCCCGCCCGGCGTGAACTCACCGAGGGCATCGGCTGGTTGGCTGGCCAGCAACTGCAGGCCCTGGAGCGTCAGCCCGGTGCGGTCGAGCTGGTGGCCGGGGTCCGCGCGCTGCTCGACGACGGGCTGCTGCCCGCCGGGTACCGGATCGGCCGGATCGACAGCGACGGGCTCCAGGTCGACTGCGGCGGGACGGAGCACCCGCTCGGCGGCGGCCTGGCGGCGGCCGTCGGCCTGGTGCTCGACCTGCTGGCCCGGATCCACCAGGCGTACCCGGAGCAGGAGTTGGTGATCGACGGCACGCCGCCGACGGTGCCGGTGCCCGGCGTGGTGCTGATCGACGAGGTGGAGGCGCACCTCCACCTGGACTGGCAGCAGCGCCTGGGGGAGTGGCTGGTCGGACACTTCCCCGGTCTCCAGTTCATCGTCAGCACCCACAGCCCGTACGTCTGCCAGTCGGCCGACCCGGGCGGGCTGGTCCGACTGCCCGGCCCCGGCGAGGAGTCGGCGCCGTACGTGCTGGACGAGGACCTGCACCAGCGGATCGTCTACGGGAGCGGGGACGACACCGCGCTGACCGAGCTGTTCGGGCTGCCGAGCGTCTACTCCCCGCAGGCCGAGGCCGAGCGGCGGCTGCTGATCGCGCTGGAGCGCAAGCTGTACGCGGGGCACGCCTCCAGCGCCGAGGTGGCCGAGTACCGGGAGCTGGGTGCCCGGTTGAACGCCTCGCTGGCTGCCCGGGTGGACGAGGCCAGGGACAGGCTGGGCGGTGCCCGATGATCCCGCTGCAACGGCCGCCGCTGACCGAGCAGTTGGAGGCAGAGCTGGCCCGCCGCACCGAGGCGATCCGGAAGGCCGGGCCGACCACCGCGACCGGCCGGGCGGCCTGGCGGACGGCCCGCGAGCCCAAGGCCAGGCTGCGCACCCTGCTGCACCGGATGACCCCCGGCCTGCTGCGCTGCATGTACTGCGGCGACAACCTGGGCACCGACATCGACCACTTCGAGCCGATCGCCCGGGCCCCGCTGCGCACCTTCGACTGGCACAACCACCTGCTGGCCTGCGCCTACTGCAACTCCAACCAGAAGCGCGACCGCTTCCCGACCGACCCGGCCAGCGGCACCCCGCTGCTGATAGACCCGGCCACCGAGGACCCGGCCGACCACCTGCTGCTCTACCTGGAGTCCGGCGCCTACCAGGGCCTGACCGCCAAGGGCCACGCGACCATCGACGTCTTCGCCCTCAACTCCCGCGCCGAGCTGGTCCGGGGCCGCCGCCTGGCCTTCACCGTGGTCAAGGCCCTGCTCCGGGACTGGCACACCCGCACCACCGCCGGGGACCACGCCACCGCCGCCGAGATCGCCGACGCCCTCGATCTGCTCTGGCAGGCCGACGTGGTCCGCGCGGTGTATCGCCTGGCCGGGAACCCGTCGTTGGCGGAGGTCGTCCTGGGCCCCGAAGCCTCGACTGCTCTGACCGCCCTGGCTTGATCAAACCTTCGGCAACCGCTGCTCGAACCACACGACCTTCCCCGCCCCCAGCCGGGTCGCCCCCCACCGCTCCGCGCACCGCGCGACTATCTGCAGCCCCCGCCCGCGCTCCTCCTCGGGCCCGGCCCGCCGGGCCCGAGGCAACAACGCGCTGTCGTCACCGACCTCGCACCGCAGCACCGACGTCCGCACCAGCCGCAGCGTCACCGGGCGGGTGGCGTGCTGGATCGCGTTGGTGACCAGCTCACTCACCATCAGCTCGGTGTTCTCCGCCAGCGTCTCCAGGCCCCACCGTCGCAGTGCGTGGCCGACCAACCGCCGTGCCCGGCCCGGGGTTTCGTGCCGGGGCTGGAGGTACCAGTACGCCACGTCCTCGGCCGGGATGCCGTCGAAGGCGGCGGCCAGCAGGGCGACGTCGTCGGCCCGGTCGCCGGGCGGGAGGATCCGCAGCGCCTCCTGGCAGAGGTGCTCGGGGGAGTGCCGGTGCGCGCCGCTCAGCCGCGCCCGGAGCAGCTCCAGGCCGGTGGTGAGCGACCGCCGCCGGGACTCCACCAGGCCGTCGGTGAACAGCACCAGCGCGGATCCGGGCGGCGCGGGCAGCTCGACCGAGGTGAAGTCCACCCCGCCGACCCCGATCGGCGCCCCGGGCGGCAGCTCCAGCAACTCGGCCCGCCCGTCCGGGCCGACCAGCACCGGCGGTACGTGGCCCGCGTTGGCGAGCACCACCCGATTCGCGATCGGGTCGTAGACCGCGTACACGCAGGTGGCCAAGTGCTGCTCCCGGCCGAGGCGTTGGGCCTGCTCGTCGAGGTGGTAGAGCACCTCGTGCGGGGGCAGGTCGAGGGCGGCCAGGGTCTGCGCGCTGGTGCGCAGCTGGCCCATGATGGCGGCCGAGGTGAGCGAGTGGCCCATCACGTCGCCGACGATCAGGGCGACCCGGTTGCCGGGCAGCGGGACGGAGTCGTACCAGTCCCCGCCGACCTGGGTGCCGCGCTCGCAGGGCAGGTAACGGTGCGCCAGCCGGACCCCGTGCCGCTGCGGCAGGTGGGTGGGCAGCATGCTGCGCTGCAGCTCGTCGGCGATCTCCCACTCGCGGGTGTAGCGCAGCGCGGTGTCCACCGCGAGCCCGCCCTGGGTGGCCAGGTGGGCGGCGGTCGCGGTGTCGGTGGCGTCGAAGGCCAGCGCGGCGTCGTACGCGGAGGTCAGCTCGAAGGTGTCCGGCGACTGCGGGGTGCCGCCGAACGGCGTCGGCCGGGGAACGGCCGGGGTGACCTTGCCGGGTCGCCGGATCAGCAGCAGCAGGCCGAGCACCGTCTTACGGCCGCGCAGCGGCAGCGCCAACAGTGCTGTGCCGCTGGCGAGCCGGCCCAGCGTACGGGCGCCGTAGAGCTCCTCCAGCAGCGGCCGGAGCCGGGCGGCGGAGGGGGTGCCGAGCACGACCGGGCCGGTCGGGAACTGCTGGTCGAGCGCCCGGGACACCGGCCCGCCGGGCCGTAGCCGGCGCGTCCCGGACCGGCGGCCGAGCCGGGTGCCGTGCCGGTGATGGATGGTCAGCGCGGTCGGGCTGCCCGGGTCGCGCTCCAGGTCGGGCAGCGGCTCGCGCAGGTGCACCACGGCCGCGTCGGCCAGCGCCGGGACCAGCACCTTGCCGAGGTTGCGCAGCGTGGCGGCCAGGTCGAGCGAGGTGTTGATCCGTCGGGTCGCGCTGTCCAGGTACGCCAGCCGCTCGGCCGTGCGCGGCCGCCCGCCCGGCAGCGGCGACGGGCGACGCTGGGGCGGGACGGCGGGAGGCTGCCCGGTCAGGGGCTCGGGAAGGTCGCGCACAGGCTGCCGTTCTGCGAGAGGAGAGCTGGGGACCAACAGTCGATCAGCCGACCCGTCGACAGCGGAGGAAGAGCTGCTCCTCCGGCGGCAGGGTGGTGCTCGCGGGGGCGTACGGGTGGCCGGAGTGCGCCTCGACCGAGAACCCGGCCCGGTGCAGCGTCTGCTCCAGCTCCTCCCGCAGGTAGCCGCTGATTCTTATCTCGTGGCCGAGGAACGGCAGCGGGGCGTCGTCCAGATCCGCCTCGACCATGCCGAGCGCGAGCAGGCCGCCCGGCCGGAGCAAGGTCCGGATCTGCCCGAGCACCTCGGCGATCTCCGCCTGCGGCAGCAGGATGAGCGAGAAGAACGCGGTGGCCGCGGCGTACCGCCCGGCCGCTGCCGGGCCCAACTCCGGTGCGCCCCAAGCCCGTACGGCGCGCTCGGTGGCCAGGTCGTACATGTCGATCCGGTGGTACTCGGCGCCCGGCACGCCCTGCCTGGCTAGCCGCAGCATCCCGTCCGAGAGGTCGACCCCGGTCACCCGGAGGCCGCCGTCGGTCAGCTGGCGGACCGTCGGATCACCGGTGCCGCAGCCGATGTCCAGCACCGGGGCACCCGGCTCCAGCGCGTCGAGCAGCCACTCACCGCAGGCCAGCTGACCGGCCTTGTCCGGAAACGCCTCGGCATAGCGGGCGCCGATGGTGTCGAAGGCCACCGCCTGGAGTGCGCGCTCGGTGCGACGACGGCACTGGGGGTCGGCATGGAAGGGCCCGTGGCCCTGGGCGGGATCGGATATCTGTCCGGTCGTCACGATTGAGAGGCACCTTTCCACCCTGGCCGCCACCCGCCGGTGCCCGGGCTGCCGCCTGTCGGCGCCGTCCACCGCGCGTGACGGTCCGTCACGCTCCCGCGTCACTCTGTGCTGCGTCGCCGCCCTGCCTGTCGCTCCGCTCCACTTGCCGGCCCGCCGTCAATACGTCGCTGGCCTCCGAGAATAGGCGCGATCAACGGACCATAGGGTCCATTTCCGGCCAACTCGTGGGTGTTGGGATGAATTTGGCCGGGATGGCCGGAGCGTTCCGGGGCGGTCGGGGGTGGTGCGAAACCCCGCCTCGCGCCGCGTGGCGCGACGGGGTGGCCCGCCCCGAGCTGTGTTGGTGCAGGCCGCTCCGGCGTTTATCGGATGTCAATCGGCGGGTGCCAGAGTAGGGACCAGCGCCGGGGAAGCGTCGAGGTGCTCCCGCAGCCGGGGGGCTGCGGGAGTACTGACACGTCGAGGGGGCCTGCCGGGGGGCAGGTGGTCACGGCGCGGGGGGTGCGGCGGGCTCGGTGTGCTGTTGCTGCTCGATGAGGTCCTGCACGGGGAGGACTTCGGGCACACCGAGCCGCGTGAACACGGCGAGCGCCTCCTGAAGACAGGCCAGCCCACGCGCGGGCTGACCCAGTTTCAGGAGCGCCTCGCCGAGCGCCGCGTTGGCCAGGCCCTGGCAGTACGCGGCATCCAGCTCCTGGGCGATCGCGAGCGACTCGTCCGCTGCCTCGGCCGCCTCGGCGTACTGGCCGTCGGCGAGCAGGCAGGGCGCGAGACGGGCGAGGGAGTAACCCTCCCAGAGCCGGTGCTGCTGTGAGCGGTAGAGCTCGTTGGCCTCGCGGAGGTGTCCTGCCGCTTCGGCCGGCGCGCCGGTGGATCGCAGCACGACGCCCAGTTGGTACAGCGTGTCCGCGAGGCAGGCGGTGTTGCCCGAGATCCGGGCCGCGGCCTCCGCCTCCTGGGCCGACCGTACGGCGGCTTCCGGCTGACCGAGATCGAGGTGGGCCCGGGCGATGTTCCCCAGCAATCGTGCCGCGCTGACACTCGCGTCCAGACTGTGGCTGATCGAGTGGGCCTGCTCGAAGAACGGCAGTGCCTCGGCGGTACGGCTCGCCAGACTCAGCACGATCGCGAGCAGGTTCGCGACCGAGATCCTCAGGTAGGTGCGGTCGTCCCGGCCGAGCAGGTCCAGGCTCTGCCGGAGCGAGACCTCGGCGTGCTGGTACTCCCCGGACATGTGCTGCAGGAAGCCCAGGGCGAAGCGGATCCGCGCGAGCGCGGGAGCATCGCCCTGTGGCTGGGCGTTGATGTCCGCCGTGTGCAGGGCGATCCGGATCCGCTGACCGTGGGTCGGGTCCTCCACAAGACTGTTGAGCATGATCAGCAGGTCGACGGCGGGGCGGAGCAGTTCGAGGGGTTCCCGGACGGCAGCCTCTATGGTGCTCAGCAGCAGGGCGAGCTCCGACTTGAGCCAGCTGCCGGCGGCGGCACTGTCCGCCAGCGTCAGACCGGCGGCGATCGGCTGGTGCAGGGTCTCGGGCAGGAGGTCGTCCGGCTCCATGGCCCGGGCGGCGTTCCGCATGGTGGCCAGCAGCAGGTCCAGCAGCCGGAGCAGGGCGGCCTGTTGCTCGCCGGTGTCCTTGAGCTTCTCGTTCTGCCGCTGGGCGAACAGTCTCAGCAGGTCGTGGTAGCGGTACCGGCCGGGAGTGAAGCACTCCAGCATGTTGGCCTCGACGAGTGCCTCGGCCAGCGACTCCGCGTCGTCCTGGTCGGTGCCGAGCAGGGCGGCGACCGCTTCCAGCGGCAGGTCGGGAGTGTCCACCACGGAGAGCAGCCGGAAGGCGCGTGCCTCTTCCGGACGCAGCTGGCCGTAACCGAGACCGATGGTGGTCTCCACCGCCAGGTTTCCGAGTTGTAGCTCGTGCAGCCTTCGCCGCTGGTCCGCTAAGCGCCTGGCGAGGTCCGAGACGCTCCACCGAGGGCGGCTGGCCAGCCGGGCGGCGGCGATCCGGACCGCGAGCGGAAGAAACCCGCAGGCCGTCACCACCGCGAGTGCGGCGTCCTGTTCGGCAGCCACCCGCTGCTCGCCGACGATGGCCGAGAACAACGCCAGCGCCTCATCGGGCGTCAGCTCCTCGACATCGACCAGGTGCGCCCCTGGCAGCTCGGCCAGCCGGGAGCGGCTGGTGATGAGTACGGCGCTGCCGGAGACGCCCGGGATCAGCGGGGACAGCTGCCGGGCGTCCTTGGCGTTGTCCAGCAGGATCAGCATCCGGCGTTCGGCGAGCAGCGAACGGTACAGCGCGGCGCGCTGCTCCAGGGTGTCCGGAGTCTCCGGCACGCCCAGTGAGTACAGGAAGTCGCCCAGCACCACGGCTGGATCCGCCGGTGACGCGCTGGGGCCTCGCAGGTCGACGTACAGCTGCCCGTCGGGGAACTCCGAGCGGATGCTGTGGGCCAGGTGTACGGCCAGCGTGGTCTTGCCGACGCCGCCGATGCCCGCCAACGAGGTCACCACCACCGCCTGTCCCGAGCCGCTCCGGAGTACGTCCCGCAGCTCACGCACCAGCTCGGACCGGCCGCTGAAGTCCGATACGTCCGCCGGAAGTTGGGCGGGTGGGACGAAGGCTGCCGCTTCCTCGGAGTCCGGCTTCGCGATCACGGTCAGGGTGGGCATCAGGGTCGGGTCGGCGGCCAGGATGCGTGAGTGCATCGCGGCCAGCCCGGCACCTGGTTCGACTCCCAGCTCCTCGATCAGCAGCTTGCGGGTGTCGGTGTAGACGCCGAGGGCCTCCGCCTGGCGGCCGCAGCGGTAGAGCGCGAGCATCAGGAGCTCGCGGAGCTGTTCGCGCAGTGGGTGCTCGGCGGACAGTGAGCTCAGCTCGGTCACCGTCTCGGCGTGCAGGCCGATCTCCAGTGCTGCTGCGCAGCGCTCCTCGCAAGCCGCGATCTGACGCCCCACCAGCTGGTTCCGGTGGTTTTCCGCGTGCGGACCGGGGATGCCGGCCAGTGGGCGGCCGCTCCACAGGGAGAGCGCGGAGGCCAGCAGCCGGTGAGTCTCGCGGTAGTCGCCGTTCGCCCTGGCCACTGCGGCCCTGGCGGCCCCTTGCTCGAAGGCGGTGAGGTCGAGCGACTCCGGCGGGATCCGCAGAGCGTACCCGTCGCTCACCGAGACCAGCAGCTCGGCGGGGGCTCGCATCTCGCGGTTGGGCTCGATCAGCGCGCGTAGCCGGGAGACATACGTCCGCAGCGCGGCCACGGCCTGCGGTGGGGGTCGATCGCCCCACAGGCCGTCCACCAGTTCCTGCGTGGTGACCGGGCGGCCCTGGTTGAGGAGCAGTGCGACCAGGACGGCCTGCTGCTGTGGTGAGCCGAGTGCCAGGTGTTGCTCGCCGCGCCAGGCCTGCACGGGGCCGAGCACCTGGAAGCGCAGTGGGTGCGGCTGCCCCTGAAGCTCCATGAGAGTTCCCCCGATGATGGCCAAGGTGAGGCGCCAGCTTATGAGGAAGCCGGCAAACGTTGGAGAAGCAGACGGACCTCGGGATGTTTATAAGACATTTAGCGAGACCTACGATACTGGGCCCGCGCCCTGACCCGTCCGTCCGGGCTGACACACAATCTCATTACCTGAAAGGCGGCGTCATGGCCGACATCGAGACCACCACCACGACCCCGGCACCGATCCAGCCGACGGCCGAGGTCGCACCTGTCGAGCAGACCCTCACCGCCGTGGACCCGGAGGCGCAGCTACTGGAGGTCCTTGAGGACCTGGCCGCCGACGAGCCGGAGAGCGACGCCGTCCCGCCCGTGACGGAGCCGAAGAAGACCGGCGACTTCGAGCCACTCGGTACGGTCACCAACCGCCCGTAAGGAAAAGCGGAATGCCAGTGCCCCACTCCACCACGCAGGCGGAGCGGGGCACTTGTCGTTATTCCGCGGACCGCACCCGAAGGCTGGTGATCAGCGGTCCGTCGGTGACCTCCGCGAAGAAGTCGTTGCCCTTGTCGTCGACCACGATGAAGGCCGGGAAGTCCTCGACCTCGATCCGCCAGACCGCCTCCATGCCCAGCTCGGCGTACTCCAGCACCTCGACCTTGCGGATGCAGTCCTGCGCCAGCCGCGCGGCGGGCCCGCCGATCGAGCCGAGGTAGAAGCCGCCGTGCTCGGCGCACGCCTTGGTGACCTGCTTCGAGCGGTTGCCCTTGGCGAGCATCACCATCGAGCCGCCCGCCGCCTGGAACTGGTCGACGTAACTGTCCATCCGCCCGGCCGTGGTGGGGCCGAACGAACCCGAGGCGAAGCCCTCCGGGGTCTTGGCCGGGCCGGCGTAGTAGACCGGGTGGTCCTTCAGGTACTGCGGCATGCCCTCGCCCGCGTCCAGCCGCTCCTTGATCTTCGCGTGCGCGATGTCGCGGGCGACCACCAGCGTGCCGGTGAGCGAGAGCCGGGTCTTCACCGGGTACTTGGCGAGCTCGGCGCGGATCTCGGACATCGGCTGGTTCAGGTCGATCCTGACCACGTCGTCGTCAAGGTGCTCGTCCGTGGTGTCCGGCAGGTACTTCGCCGGGTCGGTCTCGAGCTGCTCCAGGAAGATGCCGTCCGCCGTGATCTTGCCCAGCGCCTGGCGGTCGGCCGAGCAGGAGACGGCCATCGCGACCGGCAACGAGGCACCGTGCCGGGGCAGCCGGATCACCCGGACGTCGTGGCAGAAGTACTTGCCGCCGAACTGGGCGCCGATGCCGATCTTCTGGGTCAGCTCGGTGACCTTGGCCTCCAGCTCCAGGTCGCGGAAGCCGTGCCCGGTGGCCGCGTCGCCGCTGGTCGGCAGCTCGTCCAGGTAGTGCGCCGAGGCGTACTTGGCGGTCTTCAGCGCGAACTCGGCACTCGTACCGCCGACCACGATCGCCAGGTGGTACGGCGGGCAGGCCGCCGTGCCGAGTGAACGGATCTTCTGCTCGAGGAAGTTGAGCATCGAGTCCTCGTTCAGGATGGCCTTGGTCTCCTGGTAGAGGTACGACTTGTTGGCGCTGCCGCCGCCCTTGGCCATGAACAGGAACTTGTAGGCGTCGCCGTCCGCCGCGTACAGCTCGATCTGGGCCGGCAGGTTGTTGCCGGTGTTCTTCTCGTCCCACATCGTCACCGGCGCCATCTGCGAGTAGCGCAGGTTCAGCTTGGTGTACGCGTCGAACACGCCGCGGGCGATGGCGGCCTCGTCGCGGCCCTCGGTCAGCACGTTCTGGCCGCGCTTGCCCATCACGATCGCGGTGCCGGTGTCCTGGCACATCGGCAGGATGCCGCCGGCCGAGATGTTGACGTTCTTCAGCAGGTCCAGCGCGACGAAGCGGTCGTTCGGGCTGGCCTCCGGGTCGTCCAGGATCCGGCGGAGCTGGGCCAGGTGGGCCGGGCGCAGGTAGTGCGAGATGTCGTGCATCGCCTCGGCGGTGAGCAGCCGCAGGGCCTCGGGCTCGACCTGGAGGAAGCGGCGGCCGCCGGCCTCGACGACGCTGACGCCCTCGGAGGTCAGCTTGCGGTACGGCGTGGGATCCGCACCGAGGGGGAGGAGGTCGGAGTACGCGAACTCTGGCGTGGGAGCCATGGGTGGAGGTCCTTAACTGATCCGGCTGCGTCGACGAAGCACCTTCAAGACTAGGTCCCGGCCGAGCGGCCGGTGCGCGCAGGTGAACCTGCGTGACCGGGGTCACGCCGACTACCGCCGAACTCTCGTTCGGGAGGGGGTCCGGTGGCTAGGCTGGCTCCGTGGACAACTCGCCGTCGATGGACGACCAGCCGGGCCAGTCGCCCGTACCGATGACCAAGTCCGAGGCCAAGCCGGACCTGACCAAGAAGCCCTTCGACGCGGCTCCGGTGGCGGAGGCCGAGCTGCGCGCCTCGGACGCCGACCGGGAGCGGATCGCCGAGCTGCTGCGGGACGCGTACGCCGAGGGCCGGCTCACTGTCGAGGAGCACTCCGAGCGGATCGAGGCGGCCTACAACGCCCGCACGCTGGGCGAGTTGGTGCCGCTGACCAGGGACCTGCCCGCGCACCGGCCGCTCTCCGCCGAGCAGCCGCAGACTACGGCCCCGCGCGCACCGCAGTCGCAGCCGCAGCTGCCGGCCCGGAGCGAGTCGCCGACCATGGTGGCGGTCTTCGGGGGCAGCAGCCGGAAGGGCCGCTGGCGGGTGGGCTCGCACCTGCGCGCGGTGGCGGTGTTCGGCGGGGTGGAGATCGACCTCAGTGACGCCGTGTTCGAGTCGCCCGAGGTGGAGATCGAGGTCTGGGCGGTCTTCGGCGGCGTCGACATCAAGGTGCCGGAGAACGTCTCGCTGCACGGCAGCGGGGTCGGGATCTTCGGCGGCTTCGACGTCCGGGAGCAGACCTCGGCCGATCCGTACGCGCCGGTGGTCCGGGTGAAGGGCGCGGCGATCTTCGGCGGCTGCGAGGCCAGGCCCCGGCGCGGCAAGAAGCTCCGGGAGTGGGTGCGCAAGCAGCTCGACGGCTGACCGTTCGTGACCTCACGGGCCGTCAACTTCGGGGCGGGCACTCGATCCTGGGTCGAGTGCAGCCTGTAGTCGGCCGCATGCGGTGTGCATGAATCCGGCGGTGGCGGGGTAGTTCCAGACGCATATCGTTTCTTGTACGGCTGTGACCCCGGGGGCAGTTGAAACCTACGGATGCCGCGAGCGGGGTCGGTAACGGGGCAGCCGGGCAGGGAACCTTCCCCCGAGTTCTCTTGAGCCCGTCAGGAGTTAGCCGTGCTGCATCCCATCGAGTCCAGCGCCCGTGTCGCCCCCCAACCGGCGGCCCGTAGTACCACCGCTCCGGCGGCGGTGGCGGCGCAGCGGCTCGACCAACGGGAGGACAGTCCCTGGCACACCGGGGCAGCCTGCCGACGGGACGAGGCCGGGCTGTTCTTCGCCCCGTCGAAGGAGCCCACGGCGGCCCGGCTGTCCCGGGAGGAGCACGCCAAGCAGGTCTGCGCGCGCTGCCCGGTCCTGCTGGAGTGCCGGGAGCACGCCCTGGCCCAGCCCGAGCCGTACGGCGTCTGGGGCGGCCTCACGGCGGCCGAGCGCCGGGTGGTGCTGGCCCGGCGGCGGCGCCGGGAGGCCGAGCTGCGGATACCGGCGGCCCGCCGGATAGCCGGCTGAACCGAGCCCGGCCGTCGAGGGCTGCGCTCTGGGCAGGTGCTCAGCCGTTGACTACCCAGGGGCTCGGGGAACTGCGAGGAGATCTGGCGCCGGGGTCACAGGCGAAAGTGCCTGACCACCTACGCACGGATCACCTTGTCCGAGGTCGGCGTCGCAGTTCCCCGAGCCCCTGGGCCGTAGACGGCTGATGCGCAGAGCGCAGGTGCCCGAGCCCCGGGGTGCGTCAGTTGGCGCGGTCGAAGTCGATCGCGCTGTAGGCCCGCAGCTTGGAGAGCTTGTGGGTGGAGTCGATCTGACGGATCGTCCCGCTCTTCGAGCGCATCACCAGCGAGCTGGTGGTGGCGGTGGCCTGGCGGTAGTGCACGCCGCGGAGCAGCTCGCCGTCGGTGATGCCGGTGGCGACGAAGAACACGTTCTCGCCGCTGACCAGGTCGTCGGTGGTGAGCACCCGGTCCAGGTCGTGCCCGGCGTCCAGCGCCTTCTGCCGCTCGGCGTCGTCCTTCGGCCAGAGCTTGCCCTGGATCACGCCGCCCATGCACTTCATGGCACAGGCCGCGATGATCCCCTCGGGGGTGCCGCCGATGCCCATCAGCAGGTCGACGCCGGTGCCCGCGCGGGCGGTCATGATGGCGCCCGCCACGTCGCCGTCGGTGATGAACTTGATCCGGGCGCCGGCCTCGCGGATCTCCTTGACCAGACCCGCGTGGCGCGGCCGGTCGAGCACCATGACGGTGACGTCCTCGACCGAGCTGCCCTTGGCCTTGGCGACCCGGCGGATGTTCACGGCGGCGGGGGCGGTGATGTCGACGTAGTCGGCGGCCTCGGGGCCGCAGACCAGCTTGTCCATGTAGAAGACCGCGCTCGGGTCGAACATGGTGCCGCGGTCGGCGACGGCCAGCACCGCGACGGCGTTGGCCATGCCCTTGGCGGTGAGCGTGGTGCCGTCCACCGGGTCCACAGCGACGTCGCACTCGGCGCCGGTGCCGTCGCCGACCCGCTCGCCGTTGTAGAGCATCGGGGCTTCGTCCTTCTCGCCCTCACCGATGACGACCACGCCGTTCATCGACACGGTGGACACCAGGGTGCGCATGGCCTTCACGGCCGCGCCGTCGGCGCCGTTCTTGTCGCCCCTGCCGACCCACCGGCCGGCCGCCATGGCGGCGGCCTCGGTGACCCGGACGAGTTCGAGGGCGAGGTTCCGATCGGGGGCCTCCGGGGCCACGATCAGGGAGCTGGGGAAGTTGCTGTGCTGGGCGGTCATCGTCGATACCTCTCTGTACGCGACGGCCAGAGCGCCCGACAAGTGCCAGGTCGAACGCCGTGATGAGGGTCCTGCGATCGTATCTGCCCACCTCATGGCTGTCTGTGGCGCACCCCCGGCTGGCCTCGTACTGCGTCCACTGGCCGTTCCCCGGCCGGATTCACCCGTCCGGGAGGACCCCGGTGGTAGGGGTGGGGAAGGGGATGGTTCACGATGAGGGGGTGGCAGGGAAAAGCAGCATGAGAGGCCGGCAGACGGTACGGGACATGGTCCTGTCGATGCTGGCGATCGGTGGCGTGGTCTTCGTCGGGTACCTCTTCATCCCGCACTCCGAGGGCTCCGGGCTGAAGGCGGTCGACTACCGCTCCTCGGCAGCCTCGGCCAAGCGCGCCGCGCCGTACCCGGTGCTGGCCCCGGAGGGCCTGTCCGACCGGTGGAAGGCCACCTCGGTCGAGTACAACCAGGACAAGAAGCGGCCGAAGGCCTGGCACCTGGGCTTCCTCACGCCGGGCGGCCAGTACGCGGCGGTCGAGCAGAGCCTGGAGCCCCGCGAGAAGGCGGTCACCGACACGGTCGAGGGAGCGAAGCCGGACGGTACCGCGACGATCGGCGGCCAGGAGTGGCAGCGCTACCAGGGCAAGTCCTACCGCGCCCTGGTGGTCCAGAGCGGCAGTGCCACCACCGTTGTCGTCGGCAGCGCAGGCTGGGAGGAACTCACCGAGTTCGCCCAGTCGCTGCGGTAGTACTCGGAACGTACCGAAGCCCCCGGCCGTGGCCGGGGGCTTCGTCGTACCTGCGGGGTCACCGTCAGACGGTGGTGACAACCTCGTCGTAGGCCAGGCGCGGGGAGCGCGGGTACCAGGCGTCCTCGCCCGGCTTGCCGATGTTGACCACGGCCAGCACCGAGTGCTCGCCGTCGGCGAAGAACTCCTTGTTGATGCCCTCGGCGTTGTAGCCGGTCATCGGGCCGGCGGCCAGGCCGGCGGCGCGGACGCCGAGGATGAAGTAGCCGGCCTGCAGCGCACCGTTGAAGTGGGCGGACGCCTCACGGACCGGGCGCTCGGTGAAGAACAGCTCGGCGGCCTGCGGGAAGGACGGGAGCTGGGCCGGCAGCTCCTCGTGGAACTCGTTGTCGGCGGCCAGGATCGCGACCAGCGGGGCGGTGGCGGTCTTGGGCTTGTTGCCGTCGGCCATGTGCTGCAGCAGGCGCTCGCGGCCCTCGGGGGAGCGGACCAGGATCACGCGCAGCGGCTGCTGGTTGAACGCGGTCGGGGCGAACTTGACCAGGTCGTAGATCGCCTGGACCTGCTCGTCGCTGACCGGCTCGTCGGTGAAGGTGTTGGCGGTGCGGGCCTCACGGAAGAGCAGGTCCTGGGCGGCGGCGTCGAGAGCCAGGGTCATTACGGATCCACCTCTACGGGATATACGTCTGCGTCACGGAGCAGCGGTTTGCGCGCCGTTCGGTACGGTCCAACGTTAGGTGAAACTTAAACCATTCCGCAACTGGCCTGTGAACCACGTCACATGGTGAGATGCGAGCTACTCGCCGCCGGTCTCCCCGCCCTCGGCGGCCAGTGCCGCGTCCAGCCGGGCCCGGGCGCCGTCCAGCCAGCGCTGGCAGACCTTCGCCAGCTGCTCGCCGCGCTCCCAGAGAGCCAGTGACTCCTCCAGGGGGACGCCGCCCGCCTCCAGCTGCCGGACCACGTCGAGCAGCGCATCCCGCGCCTGCTCGTAACCGAGGCTGTCGTCCGCGTTATTCCCCTGCTGCTCTGTCATTCCGTCAGGGTAGGCGTTGCGGCGGACAATTCGGGTGTGTCCCGGTGCCGTCGCTGGCTACCCTCGGCGCCATGACGCCCCAGGTGAGACCCGCCACCCCCGAGGACGCCGCCGAGCTGGTCCGGCTGCGCGGCCTGATGTTCGAAGCGATGTCGGGGAAGCCGGACCCGGGCGGCTGGCAACCGGCCGCCGAGCAGGTGCTGCGCGAGCGGCTGGCCGGCCCGGACGACCGGCGCACCATGCCCGCCTTCGTGGTCGACGACCCGGACCTGCCCGGCCGGCTGGCCGCCTGCGCGGTCGGCACCCTGGAGCGACGGCTGCCCGCACCCGGGCACCCCGACGGCCTGTTCGGCTTCGTCTTCAACATCTGCACCGCCCCCGGCCACCGCCGCCGGGGCTACGCCCGGGCCTGTACCGAGGCCCTGCTGGCCTGGTTCGACGCCCGCCGGGTCACCAGGATCGACCTGCACGCCACCGAGGGCGGCGAAGCGCTGTACCGCAGCCTCGGCTTCCACGAGCACTCCGTACCACTCTCCCGCCAGCGGCTGCTTCAGTCCTGACGGGCCGTGACCTCGAAGGCGCCCTCGGCGACCCGGGCGTGCAGCAGCTCGCCGGGTGTCAGGTCGGCCGGATCGCTGACCACCCGGCCGTCGGCGTGCTGGAGCACCGCGTAGCCGCGTTGCAGGGTGGCCAGCGGGGAGAGTGCGACCACCCGGGCCAGGGTGTGGCCGAGGTCGGACTCGGCGGCGTCCAGCCGGTGGCCGAGGACCCGCCGGGAGCGCTCCAGGAGGGCCGCGACCTGCTCGGCCGGGCCGTCCACCAGCCGGTGCGGGGCGGCCAGCACCGGACGGCTGAGCAGACCGGCCAGGCCCGCCTGCTCACGCTCCACCCGGTGGGTGATGTGCCGCCTGGCCCGGTCCCTGAGCTGGTGCACCCGACTCAGCTCCTCGTTCACGTCCGGCACCACCCGCTTGGCGGCGTCGGTCGGGGTGGAGGCCCGCAGGTCGGCGACGAAGTCCAACAGCGGCTGGTCCGGCTCGTGCCCGATCGCGCTGACCACCGGCGTACGGGCGGCGGCCACCGCCCGGAGCAGGCCCTCGTCCGAGAACGGCAGCAGGTCCTCCACGCTGCCGCCGCCGCGGGCCACGATGATCACGTCCACCTCGGGGTGCTCGTCCAACTCCCGTACGGCGGCGGTCACCTGGGCCACGGCGGCGTTGCCCTGCACCGGGACGTTCCGGATCTCGAAGCGGACGGCGGGCCAGCGGCGCCGCGCGTTCTCCAGTACGTCGCGCTCGGCGGCCGAGCCCCGGCCGGTGACCAGGCCGACGCAGTGCGGCAGGAACGGCAGCCGCTGCTTGCGCTCGGCGGCGAACAGGCCCTCGGCGGCCAGCTTTCGCTTCAGGTGCTCCAGCCGGGCGAGCAGCTCGCCCAGGCCGACCAGCCGGATCTCGGTGGCCCGCAGCGAGAGGGTGCCCCGGGCGACGTACCACTCGGGTCTGGCGAAGACCAGCACCCGGGAGCCTTCCTGGACGTCCTCGGCGACCTGGTCGAAGACCTGCCGGAAGCAGGTGACGGTCAGTGAGACGTCCCGGTCCGGGTCACGCAGCGTCAGAAACACCACGCCCGCCCCCGGGCGCCGACTGATCTGGGTGATCTGCCCCTCTACCCAGACCGCCCCGAGCCGGTCCACCCAGCCGCCGATGAGCGCGGAAACCTTGCCGACCGGGATCGGCGCCTCGGGAGAGCTGCTGTTGGCCATACCGACGAGGCTAACCCTCTGCACCGACGCACTCCTTCGATGCCGCGCGCCGCCTGTGCGCCCCTTCGGCTCTAGGGTGGAGGCCGAGCAGGCGTCAACTTCGGGGAGCGGCGGGCTGATGGTGATTTCCAAGGGTGCGAACGTGCCGGTGGCGGCGGCCGAGGTGCTGGTCGAGCTGGGCTGGTCGACCGGCCCCGGCGTGCCGGACGCCGACGCGTCCGCGCTGTTGCTGGCGGGCGGCCGGGTCAGGTCCGACGCGGACTTCGTCTTCTACAACCAGCCGCAGGACGCCTCCGGGGCCGTCCGGCACACCGGGAAGCGGTCCGCCCCGGGCTCGGTGGTGGACACCCTGACCGTCCGGCTGGCCGGGCTCGACCCGGCGGTGGAGACGGTGGTGCTGGCCGCCTCCAGCGACGGCGGCCGGTTCGGCGCGCTGCCCGGGCTGTACCTGCGGGTGCTGGACGCGGCCTCCGGGACGGAGCTGGTCCGGTTCGAGGACACCGGGGCGGACACCGAGACGGCCTTCGTGCTCGGCGAGCTGTACCGGCGCGGCGAGGGCTGGAAGTTCCGCGCGGTGGGCCAGGGGTACGCCTCCGGGCTGGCCGGGCTGGCCACCGACTACGGCATCCAGGTCGACTCGGAGCCCGCTCCGGCTCCGGTGACCACCCCGGCTGCTGCTCCCGCTCCTGCCCCGCCGGTCGCGCCGCCCGCGCCGTACGCCGCTCCGCCGATGCCCGTGACCGCCCCGGCGGCCGCACCCGTGGCGGCGCCGCCCAGCTTCACCAAGATCACGCTGACCAAGGAGGCCCCCCGCCTGTCGCTGCGCAAGCACGGTGCGGTCGGCGGCCTGCTCCGGGTCAACCTCAACTGGGCCGCGGCCGCCGGTGCGCCGCAGAAGCAGCAGACCAGCGGCGGCGGTGCCGCAGGCTGGCTGGCGAAGCGGATGCGGGCGGCGGGCCCGTCCCCGATGGCCGGCCGGGACCTGGACCTGGCCTGCCTCTGGCAGCTCCGGGACGGCAGCTCCGGGATCGTGCAGGCGATCGGGCAGCGGTTCGGCGGGTTGTACGAGCCGCCGTTCATCCAGCTGGCCAACGACGACCGGACCGGCGCGGTGACCACCGGCGAGGACCTCTGGATCAACCTGGACCACGCCGACCTGATCCAGCGTCTGGTGGTCTTCGCGTTCGCCTTCGACAACCAGCCGCTGACCGGCCTGAACGGCCTGGCCACCCTCTACCCCGCCACCGGTGCACCGGTCGAACTGCCGCTGGACGGCTGCGACTTCCCGGCCACCAGCTGCGTGGTCGCACTGCTGGAGAACGAAGGCGACGGGCTGGTGGTGAACCGCCAGGGCCGGTACTTCCAGGCGGTCGAGGGCCGGTCGAACCACCAGCAGATCGACGAGGCGTACGGCTGGGGCCTGAACTGGAGTGCGGGCCGCAAGTGACGCCCGGCCGGGAGTGGTGCGGGCCGCAGGTGACGAAGGGTCAGCGCCCGCGCCCGACGGCCGGGCTCTGCACCACCAGCACCAGCAGTCCGACGGCCAGCCAGCTCGCGCCGACCCACTGGGCGGTGGGGGAGGCCTCGATCAGCACCCAGGCGATCACCGCCATGCCCAGCAGCGGGATCAGCAGGTGCCGGATCCAGTCCCGGGAGTCGCCCTTGACGGTGTACCAGCCGATCACCGAGGCGTGCAGCAGCTCGAACGCGAACAGCGCGCCGACGTTCACCACCGAGGTCAGCTGGTCGAGCCCGTCGTCCCGGCCGGCCGCCCAGACCGCCGCCACCAGGGTGACCAGGGCGGCGGTCAGCAGCGCCCGCCGGGGCACCGCCGTCCGGGCGTCCACTGCCGACAGCGCCCGGGGCAGCCGTCCCTCTCGGGCCATCGCGAACAGCAGCCGCCCGGCCGCCGCCTGCCCGGCCAGGGCGGCGAAGGCGGCGCCGATCGCCTTGCTGACCGCCACCAGGGTCTGCAGCCAGTGCCCGATCGAGGCGTCCACGGTGTCGTAGAAGGCCGACCCCTGCGCGGCCGGGTCGGCCGCCAGCTGTTGCGGCGTCACCGGCGTGAGCAGCGCGGCCAGGTAGGTCTGGGTCACGAACAGCACCCCGGCCAGCGCCAGGCACCAGAGCACCGCCTTGGCCACCGCCGCCGAGGCGCCGACCGCCTCCTCGACGAACGAGGCGATCGCGTCGAAGCCCAGGTAGGAGAGCACCGCCACCGAGACCGCCGAGACCACGGCGGTCATCGAGAAGCCGCCGACCCCGGTCAGCGGTGAGAGCCAGCCCCGCTCGGCGCCGTCCCTGACCAGCACCACCACGGCCGAGACCACGAAGACCGCCAGCACCACGATCTCCAGCGCCAGCACCGCGAAGCCGACCGCCGCTGCCGTCCTGACCCCGGTCAGGTTGAGCGCGGTGGTCACCAGCACCGCCAGCAGCGTCCAGACCCAGCGGGAGACGTCCGGGACCAGCGAGTTGAGCGCGATCCCGGAGAACAGGTACGCCACCGCCGGGATCAGCAGGTAGTCGAGCATCACCATCCAGCCGGCCACGAACCCCCAGCTCTCGCCGAGCCCGGCCCGGGCGTACGCGAAGACCGACCCGGTCTGCGGCACCGCCCGCACCATCTGGGCGTAGCTGTAGGCGGTGAACCCCATCGCGACGGTGGCGGCCAGATAGACCGCCGCGACCGCGCCGTGGCTCTTGGCGTCCAGCACGCCGAACACGCCGACCGGTGCCATCGGGGCGATGAACAGCAGCCCGTAGACCATCAGATCGCGTACGCCCAGGCTTCGGCGCAGGGCGCCCGGGGCTCCACTCTGCTCAGCCATGCTCAGATTTGAGCACTTCTGTCCCATTGCGTCCGGTAGCCGGTACCCGTCGGCGCGGCCCGGGCCCGCCCGTACCATGGGTGCCATGTCCAACTCTGCGCAGCGCCGTGTCCTGCTCGCCGCCCCCCGGGGCTACTGCGCGGGTGTCGACCGCGCCGTCATCGCCGTGGAGAAGGCCCTGGAGCAGTACGGGGCCCCGATCTACGTCCGCAAGGAGATCGTCCACAACAAGTTCGTGGTGCAGACCCTGGAGAAGCAGGGCGCGATCTTCGTCGACGAGACGGAGGAGGTGCCGGAGGGCTCGATCGTGGTCTTCTCCGCGCACGGTGTCGCCCCGTCCGTGCACGACGAGGCGAAGATCGGCAAGCTCGCCACCATCGATGCCACCTGCCCCCTGGTCACCAAGGTCCACAAGGAGGCCGTCCGGTTCGCCGAGGAGGACTACGACATCCTGCTGGTCGGCCACGAGGGCCACGAGGAGGTCGTCGGCACGATGGGCGAGGCGCCCGACCGGATCCACCTGGTGGACGGTGCCGAGGACGTCGCCAACGTGCAGGTCCGCGACGAGTCCAAGGTGGTCTGGCTGTCCCAGACCACGCTCTCGGTGGACGAGACGATGGCCACCGTCGGCGAGCTGAAGAAGCGTTTCCCGCTGCTGGTCAGCCCGCCCAGCGACGACATCTGCTACGCCACCCAGAACCGCCAGGTGGTGGTCAAGCAGATCGCCCCCGAGACCGATCTGCTGATCGTGGTCGGCTCCAAGAACTCCTCCAACTCGGTCCGCCTGGTCGAGGTCGGCCTGGAGTACGGCGCCAAGGCCGCCCATCTGGTGGACTTCGCCGACGAGATCGACGAGTCCTGGCTGGAGGGCGTCACCACGGTCGGCCTGACCAGCGGCGCCTCCGTCCCGGAGATCCTGGTCGAGGGCGTGCTCGCCTACCTGGCCGAGCGCGGCTACGGCGATGTGCAGACGGTCAAGACCGCCGAGGAGCACCTGATCTTCTCGCTGCCCAAGGAGCTCCGCCGCGACCTGCGGGCCGAGGCGGCCGGCAAGCTGTAGCGCGGTTCCGGCTGACGGACCGTAGGTTTGTCCACAGGTCTGTGGATGAGCGGAGGTACGCGGTGACGGCTGTGTTCGGTGTGGACATCGGTGGTTCGGGCATCAAGGGTGCCCCGGTCGATCTCGAGCGGGGCACCCTGGCCGAGGAGCGGCACAAGGTGCTGACGCCCCGTCCGGCCTCGCCCTCGGCGGTGGTCGAGGCGGTCCGTGAGGTGGTCGCGAACTTCGACCACCGGGGGCCGGTCGGGCTGACCTTCCCCGGCGTGGTGGTCGGCGGCCGGATCCACACCGCCGCCAACGTGGCCGAGGAGTGGATGGGGCTGGACGCCGCAGGTCTGTTCCGGGAGACCCTGGACCTGCCCGTCACCGTGGTCAACGACGCCGACGCGGCCGGCCTGGCCGAGGTCCGGTACGGCGCGGGGCAGGGCCGGGGCGGAGTGGTGCTGATGCTCACCTTCGGCACCGGCATCGGCAGCGCCCTGTTCACCGACGGCGCGCTGGTGCCCAACACCGAGCTGGGCCACCTCGAACTGCGCGGCAAAGACGCCGAACGCCGCGCCTCCTCGGCCGCCCGTGAGCGGCACGGGCTGAGCTGGCCCGAGTGGGCGGAGCGGGTGGACGAGTACCTGGACCTGGTGGAGATGCTGTTCTCGCCGCAGCTGATCATCGTCGGCGGTGGAGTGAGCCGGAAGCACGACAAGTTCCTGCCGCTGCTCAAGGAGCGCTCGGCCGAGATCGTCCCGGCGCTGCTGCGCAACGACGCGGGCATCGTCGGCGCAGCGATGGCCGCCGCACAGAGCTGAGGTCCCGTCAGGCCGTTCCTCAGGAGGCCCGGCTGCGCCGGATCCGCCGCTGTGCCAGGAACCGTGCACCCACGATCACCACGGCCAGACCGGTGCCGGTGAACAGCCAGCCCGCCCGCAGGGCAAGACCGCTGGCCAGCGCCACCACCTGACCGGTCACCCCGGACGCCGCGCCCGGCGCGAAGCAGACCAGCGCCAGCGCGAACGCGATCGGCCCGCTGATCGGCGCGGCCGGCAGATCCGCCAGCCGTACCCGGACGGCCAGTTGGAAGCAGACCACCAGGTAGCCGAGCCCGAACAGCACCCCGAGATCGCCGAACAGCAGCCGGTCCACCGCTGCCGCCGCCAGCGTCGCGGCCAGCGCCAGCACGCCGGTGCCGACCGCCGTCAGCCGGGCCGGTGGACCGCTGCGGGCCTTGGTCCGGGACCGCAGCGGCTGCGGCAGCCGAAGCGGCAGCCGCAGCTTCGGTACCGCTGCCCGGGCGTCGGGGGGCATGGCAGGCCCCGGTACGGCGGCCTCGCCGGCGCCGGCTGGCGGTCGGCGTCTGGGCCCTGGCGGCTGGGTACGGATGCTCTGCTCCACTCGTCCAACGTACGGTCCGATCATCGCCACACGGTGTAATGGCGCGTTCGCCTCATTCCGTGTCCCCAGCCGGCGTAACGTCCGGGGGCGAACGATCAACCGGGGGACGGCCGGTCGGAGTTCGGCTCCGCCCGCTTGCCCCCGAGTGGACCGCTCGTCCGCACAGCCGACGGCGCGGTGTGACCGGGGCCGTAGACTTGGCGATCGGCTCGGGGCACCCGCGCCGCTCCACGCCCTCCAAGCCCACGGGACTGCGCCACATGTCGCTCACGATCGGAATCGTCGGCCTGCCGAACGTCGGCAAGTCGACCCTGTTCAACGCCCTGACCAAGAACGACGTGCTGGCGGCCAACTACCCGTTCGCCACCATCGAGCCCAACGTGGGCGTCGTCGGCGTGCCGGACGCCCGGCTGGCCGTGCTGGCCGGGATCTTCGGCTCCCAGCGGCTCCTCCCGGCGACGGTCGACTTCGTCGACATCGCGGGCATCGTTCGCGGCGCCTCGGTCGGTGAGGGCCTGGGCAACAAGTTCCTGGCGAACATCCGCGAGTCGGACGCGATCTGCCAGGTCATCCGCGCCTTCGTCGACCCCGACGTGGTGCACGTGGACGGCAAGGTCTCGCCCAAGGACGACATCGAGACCATCAACACCGAGCTGATCCTCGCCGACCTCCAGTCGATCGAGAAGGTCCTGCCGCGGCTCCAGAAGGAGTCCCGGCTGAAGAAGGAGAGCGCGGCCACCCTGGCCGCCGCCGAGGCCGCCCAGAAGATCCTGGAGTCCGGCAAGACCCTGTTCGAGGTCGGCTTCGACGCCTCCTCGGTCCGGGAGCTGCACCTGCTCACCACCAAGCCCTTCCTCTACGTCTTCAACGTGGATGAGGAGGAGCTCACCAACGAGGAGTTCAAGGCCGAGCAGCGGGCCCTGGTCGCCCCCGCCGAGGCGATCTTCCTCAACGCCAAGATCGAGTCCGAGCTGATCGGCATGGACGAGGACGAGGCCCTCGAACTCCTCCAGTCCATGGGCCAGGAGGAGACCGGCATGTCCACCCTCGGCCGGGTCGGCTTCGAGACCCTCGGCCTGCAGACCTACCTCACGGCCGGCCCGAAGGAGGTCCGCGCCTGGACCATCAAGAAGGGCGCGACCGCCCCCGAGGCGGCCGGTGTGATCCACACCGACTTCCAGAAGGGCTTCATCAAGGCCGAGATCGTCTCCTTCGACGACCTGGTCGAGTGCGGCTCCATCCCCGACGCCCGCTCCAAGGGCAAGGCCCGGATCGAGGGCAAGGAGTACGTCATGCAGGACGGCGACGTGGTGGAGTTCCGCTTCAACGTGTAATTGCTCTGCTGTTGAACGCTAGGTAGTTCGTCAAGTCTGCAGGCCAGAAGGGGTCGGACTCTGGAGAGTCCGACCCCTTCGTCGCCCCCCGTGCTGGACATTCTGACGGGGGATCAGTGGCGATCAGGTCTCGTAAACGGTCGAGCGATGTCCGACGTGAACGACCCAGACCACCAGTTCCCCGTTGTCGATGGTGTAGACGACGCGGTAGTCACCGACTCGCAGGCGGCGACGTTCGGGCTGGGACACGAGTGCGGTGGTTTTGAATCCGAGGGGATCGGTCTCCAGCTCGGTCAGCTTGGCCAGGATGCGCAGCGCCATGTCGCGAGGGATCTTCCGAAGCTCGGCCTGCGCCTCGGGCCGGAAGACCGTGTGGTACTCACTCACTGCGTGCCAGCGTCTCCCTCATGATGTCCTCGATCGGGATGCCGGGCGCCGGGTTGGCCATGCGCTCGTCAATGATCCGGTTGATCTCGCGCTCTTCCCACTCCTGGTACTTGCGCAGCACCTCGATCGACACCACGGCGGCGACTTCCTTCCCTCGGCGCGTGATCACCGTGGGCGTGTCGTCCCGTTCTGCCCGCTCCACGACCTCAGCCAGGTGCGCGCGCACGTCGCGGATGGACTCTATGGGCATCTGACTCATGCGCCCAAGAGTACAGAGTGTGCCATGTGTACACAACGTGCGGTCCGTGGCGAGCGAGCGGGCCGGCAGTGGTTCCGGCTTACCGATTCCCTCGTTCCCGTACCGTCCCGCCGCCGGTCTCCAGTTCGTCGATCGAGGACAGGAGGCGGCGGGCGTTGGCAGGGCTGCTCAGCAGGTAGGCGGTCTCCTTGAGCGACTGGTAGTCCTCCAGCGAGACGATGACCACCGGCTCGTGTCCGGTTGCTCAACGTACAAGAAACTGCGGGTCAGCCGAGAAGGCCGAGGCGGGGGCCGCCGTGGGCCTGTAGGCGGCGGAGGAAGGCCAGGACGCCGGCTGAGCCGCCGGCCCAGGTGGCGGAGGAGGTGGTCAGGTCGGCGTCGGGGAAGGTGGGGCGGGGGCGGGTGCCGCCGCTGCGGGTCAGGATGAGTTCGGCGACGGTGCGGGCGGCGTCCCAGAACTCCTCGGAGGCGGAGTGGGAGGCCAGCGCGACGTCCACCATCAGCTCGCCGACTCCCGCGAGTCCGCAGCACTGCGTGACCAGCGGCATCCGTGGCGCCAGGGCGGCGCAGGTGCGGGCGGTCCGCTTTGCGAGGGTGAGGTACTCCGGTTCGTCCAGGCGGTCGGCGGCCCGGACGAGTACGGTGCCGAGGCCGGCCAGGCCGCGGCACCAGGAGCCGTAGCGGCGGGTCGCCCCCGGACTGGTCGCCGCCGTGATGATGCCCGGAGTGACGGAGGCGAGGCGGGCGCATGCCGCTCTGGCGTGGGCGACTGCGGCCGGATCCCCCGTGGCGCTGCCGTATTCGAGCAGGAAGTAGGCGACACCGGCCTTGCCGTGGGCGAAGCCTTCGAGGAGGGCGGCGCTGCCGGTCGTGCCGGAGCCCGTGGGTGCCAGCCGGGCGGTGCCGGAGACGAGCATCAGGGAGCACTGCGCGGCGATGGCGAGATGGTCGCCGGCGCCGGAGGCATGTCGGGCCAGCAGCAGTCGGCCGAGGCCGATGCCTGCGACGCCCTCGATCTGGTCCGCCTCCGGGGGCCCGCCGTCCGGTCCTTCCGAAGGCAGGGCGGGAAGGTCGGAGCGGGCGCCCAACCCCGCTGTGGTGAGGAAGAGTTCGACCCCGGTGCGCCCCGAGTAGAAGCCCGCCGACAGCGCCCTGGACTGTTCGGCGGTCCACCGTGCCAGCGCGTCGACGGCCTCGCGCACTTCGGTCCGGTGCGTGTGCTGCAGAAGTTCCAGTCCCAGGCCGGAACTTCCGCCGTAGACGTCGATCGGGGTCGGGATGTTCGCGCGCGCGGCGAGCGCCGGGTCCGCGATCCTGCGCGCTTCGGCGACGCAGAACGCGGTGGTGTGCTCGACGATCTCCTGAAGGAGGTCATCGTCGAGTCGCGGTGGCCGGGCTGCGCTGCGCCGGACCGGCGTCCCGGTGCGCAGGCGGCCGGCGCCGACGGCCCGTACGGCCGGGTCGAAGCTCATCAGGTCGCTGATCACCGCCCCGATCTCCCGGTGCTCCGGGCCGGGCAGGGCCCAGGCCAGGCCGAGCAGGGTGCGGTCCCGGTTGATCCCGGCGTCGGTGTCGACGATCACCGGGTCCATGCCGGTGGCGGCGAAGAACAGGGTCGCGCCCAGGGCGTAGTAGTCGTCGGCGGCTTCGGCCGGTCCGCTCTCGCGGGCAACCGGCTTGCTGTAGCCGGGAGTTGCTCCGGTCGGTCCGAGGCCGCCCAGGGTGCTGATGCCGAAGTCGATCACCTGGCACCGGCCGGCCAGGTCGAGAACCACGTTGTCGGGCTTGAGGTCGCGGACGACCACGTCCTGGCCGTGGACGTCGTCCAGTACGCGCAGGAGTCGGGCGGCGAGGCCGGAGAGCGTACGCCCCGGCCGGGCGTCGTCGTCCCGGTAGGGGCCGTTCCGCTGGACCTCCCGGCGTAGGTCCCGGTCGCCGCAACTGCTCATCACCAGGTACTCGTCGGACCGGTGCCGGAAGTAGTCCAGCACCCGGGGCACGTCCGCGACGGAGTCGAGGGCAGCGAGCACCGCGCGCTCGTTTCGCAGCCGGTCCCGGGTGTCCGCGCCGGATTCGTCCTCGGCCACGAAGGCCCGGGCCTGTTTGACCACCACCGGTTGCCCGGAGGCGAGGTCGACCGCGCGGTAGACGTTGCCCTGTGGTTTGCGCACGATGCCGGCGGTGACCCGATAGCGTCCGCCGCCGAATCCGGGCGAGGCCGGTTTCCCGGTGCGTGCGGATTGGTCGGCGAAGGGATCTTCGGCCCACGGTGGACAGCGGTAGGAACCGGTGGCCAGGCCGTCGAAGACCCGGCCGTCCGGTCCGGTCATGACCGATTCGAGCCGCCCGCTCCGGCCGGTCCGGTAGCTGCCGGTGAAAGGCCCGTACCGGTAGTAGACCGGGGCGTCCGGATCGACCCGCCGGTCGCTGACGATCTGCGGACCCTCCCGGCCGCGGAGTACGGCGACGAGCTCCTCGGCGATCCCGACGATGGTGCCGGCCAGGGGATAGACCGTGATCGCCTTGCCGACGGCACCGGCACTCGGCACGCCCGAGTTGATCGCGCGCAGGGTCTCCGGATCCTTGGCGAACTTCGCGTGGCAGACGTGCCGTTGCAGCACCGGCAGGACGAGGCCGGTCACGGCCTCCAGGTCACCGGGCCGGGCCGAGACATGCAACTTCCAGCCGTGCGCCATCGCCGGCATGCGCGGATCGTTCAGGTACGACCAGACGTCGTCGGACCATCCGCTGGGGCCGGCGATGGGCACGGTCACTGTCAGAAGTCGTCGCAGCCGTAGCGGGTGGTGGCGGTCACCCACGGGTCGGCGAGGCACGCCGTGTGCTCGAGGTCGCTGCGGTCGTCGTCCTCGAACACGATGACCTCGTCGTCGAGTTCGAGCGGTCCCGCGTCGCGGAAGTCGGCGGTCTTCAGGAGTTCCAGCACGGCAGTGGGCATGTGACGCCTCCGGGTCTCGTCGCGCATTCGATGATGGCGCGGGTCACGGCCGGTGCAGACCGGTGGGTCTGCTGGGCCAAGGTCCTGATCCACGAAGGTAGATAGCGTCGATCGACCTGACAAGAGGTCAGAAACCATTAACTTAACGGCTGTTCACCGCTCTCCGGGCCGCGAGGGGAGGGGGCTTCGCGATCGGATCATCCGCGAGTCCCTCACGAGTTCTCCATGGTTTGCGCTCCGAAAGCTTCCATCGAACACATGACCGTGATTGCATGGCATGCAGAGCGAATGATCCATCGCGGGGTCGAACATCCGGGCGGGGGGTTCGAAACCATGGCGCGCACCGGGCAGTTGGCGCCCTTGCCGGGGGAGCGATTAGCGGACCTCCTCGGCGTCTGCGCCCTGACCTCGGCGCTGCCGGAAGTCCTGGTGGACGGGGCCGTCGAGGCCGCCGGCCGCAGCGAGCAGCGCAGCCGCGCGCTGACGGCGCGGACGGTCGTGTACTTCACATTGGCGATGTGGCTCTACCCGGCCAGCGGGTACGGCGAGGTGATGCGGCTGCTGTTGGCGGGCCTGGCCCGCAAGCACCGGTGGGCCCGGCGGCTCTCGGTGCCGTCCACGGCGGCTATCACCAAGGCTCGGCAGCGGTTGGGCCCGGGGCCGCTGCGGCTGCTGTTCGAGAAGGTGGCAGGACCGACCGCCCAGCCCGGGACGGACGGCGCCTCCCCCTGGCAGTGGCGCCTGATGTCACTCGACGTGGCCCTGCTGGACGTACCGGACTCACCCGACAACCGGCAGGCGTACGGCGGCCCCGACGGCCCGTCGGCCGGGCGGGGGCTGCCACAGGTGAAGGTGCTGGCCCTCGCCGAGAGCGCCAGCCACGCGGTCCGCGCGGCAGCGCTCGGAGCCCCGGGCCCGGCAGGTGCCGAGCCGGCCCGCGAGGTGCTCGCCGGGCTGCAGCCGGGGCAGCTCGTGGTGGCGGCAAGCGGCGCTCTGTCCTACGACCTGTGGACCTGGGCCCGTGGACGCGGCGCGGATCTGCTCTGGGAGGCGAAGCCCTCCCTGGACCTGCCGCCCCTGCGGCTCCTCGCCGACGGTTCCTACCTCTCCCGGCTGGCGGGCTCCACGGCTGCCGACCGCCTGGTCCCGGTGCGGGTGGTCGACTGCGCCCTCCCCACCCTCGACCGGTCCGGCCGATGTACGGGCCTGCGGGCCGGGCGACTGGTCTGCTCGATCCTGGAACCGTCCGGGGCCCCCGCGGCGGAACTGGCCGGGCTGTACGCCGCGCGCTGGCGCCTCGACACCCTGATCGACGAACTGGGCGCCCGTCAGGGCCGGTCCCGCCCGGTGCTCCGCTCGAAGTCCCCGGCCATGGTCGAGCAGGAGGTCTGGGCGATGCTCCTCACCCACCACGCGATCCGGGCACTCGTGGTGGGTGGGACCGAAGGCGGGTGAGGGCTCCGGGGCACCGTCAAGCCTCGGTCGGGAGGCCGGAGTTGAGGTGGGCTGTCGCCTCTCGGGTGAGGACGGTGCGGAAAGCGGCGGTCAGGGGGTCGGGGTCGGTGCGGGTCCAGACGGCGAGTGGGCGGCGGATGGGTGGGTCGGGGTGGAGCAGCCGACCGTCGAAGCCGGGTGGGAGGACGTGGGCAGCGGCGAGGGTGGGGCCGAGGCCGGCGGCGGCGAGGAGGGGAGCGGCGGCCGTCTGTTCGGTGCGGACCGCGGTCCGGGGCTGGAAGCCGGCGGCCGCGCAGGCCTGGTCGAGGAGATCGGCGAGGCCGTTGCCGGGGGCGTAGTGCACCCAGGCGCGGTCGGCGAGCGAAGAGAGCCGAAAGGGGCCGGTGGCAGCCGGGTCGTCGGCCGCGACCACCACCACGAACTCCTCCTCGCCGATCGGGTGGACGGGCCCTGCCCAGCCGGGCGGTGGCGGTCCGAGCGCCAGGTCGGCCTGGCCGGCGGCCATGGCATCGCGCAGTTCGTCGGCGTGCCGGTGCTCGAACAGGCGGATGCCGATGTCGGGGCGGACCCGCCGCCAGGCCCGCAGGACGGTCGGCAGCAGGCCGAGGCTGTAGCCGTAGAGGGTGGCGAGTTCCACCTCGCCGCTCGCGGTGCCCGCGGTCCGGCGGGCGGCCTCCTCGGCGCGTCGGGATTCGGCGAGGGCGGCGCGGGCGTGCGGGAGCATCGCGCGGCCGGCCGGGGTGAGGCGGATCAGGCGGGGCAGTCGTTCCAGCAGGGGGCCGCCCAACTGCCGTTCCAGTACCCGGATCTGGTGCGACAGGGCGGGTTGGGTGACGTGCAGGAGTTCGGCGGCGCGGGTGAACGAGCCCTGGTCGACGATCGCCACCAGGTACTCCAACTGCCGCAAGGTCACCATGAGCTGATGTTATGACAGGTAGGAGAAACAGAACCTGGACTCATCCGTCCGGCTCGGCGGATGATCGAAGCCGACCCGCAGCGAGCGGAGCCACCATCCAGTACCGGGAGCGTCGGGCCATGAAGACCGCACTTGTCGTCGGAGCGAACGGCGTGATCGGCAGCAACCTGGTCGACCATCTGGTGGCCACCGGCGACTGGGACGTGATCGGGCTGTCCCGCCGGGGCGGCGAACCGGCCGAGCGGGTGCGCTACCTGAGCGTGGACCTGCTCGACCCGGTCGAGACCAAGGCGAAGCTGGCCGGGCTCACCGAGGTCACCCACGTCTTCTACGCCGCGTACCAGGACCGGCCGACCTGGGCCGAGTTGGTGCCGCCCAACCTGGCCATGCTGACCAACGTGATGGAGGCCGTCGAGCCGGTCGCGACCGGGCTGCGGCACGTCAGTCTGATGCAGGGGTACAAGGTGTACGGCGCGCATCTGGGCCCGTTCAAGACCCCGGCCCGGGAGAGCGACCCGTACTTCATGCCGCCCGAGTTCATGCACGACCAGCAGGCCTTCCTGACGGCCCGGCAGCTCGGCAAGGACTGGACCTGGTCGGCGATCCGGCCCTCGGTGGTGACCGGCTTCGCGCTCGGCAACCCGATGAACCTGGCGATGGTGATCGCGGTCTATGCCGCGATGTCCAAGCAGTTGGGGCTGCCGCTGCGGTTCCCGGGGAAGCCGGGTGCGTACGACGCCCTGCTGGAGGTCACCGACGCCGGGCTGCTGGCCCGGGCCACGGTCTGGGCGGCGACCGACGAGCGGTGCGCCAACCAGGCGTTCAACATCAACAACGGCGACCTGTTCCGCTGGAGCGAGCTCTGGCCGAAGATCGCCGGGTTCTTCGAGCTGGACGTGGCCCCCGGCCTGCCGCTCGCGCTCGGCACGGTGATGGCCGACAAGGAACCCCTGTGGGACGCCATGGTCGCCGAGCACGACCTGGCGCCGCACAGCTACCAGGAGGTCTCCTCCTGGGGGTTCGGCGACTTCGTCTTCTCCTGGGACTACGACATGTTCGCGGACGGCTCGAAGGCGCGGCGGTTCGGCTTCCACGAGTACGTCGACACCGGGGCGATGTTCCTGGAGATCTTCGAGGACTTCCGCCGCCGTCGGATCATCCCGTAGCAGGCAGCTGTCGTACGGTGGCGGGATCACTAGAGAACGGACCGGCCCCGTGGTTTCTCGCCCGTACGTCCTGTTGAGCGCCGCGATGTCGATCGACGGGTATCTGGACGACGCCTCGCTCGAACGGCTGCTGCTCTCCGGGCCGGCCGACTTCGACCGGGTGGACGAGTTGCGGGCGGGCAGCGACGCGATCCTGGTCGGCGGCAACACGCTGCGCCGGGACAACCCCCGACTGCTCGTCAACTCGCCTGCCCGGCGGGCCGAAAGGGTCAGGGCCGGGCGGTCCGAGTACCCCGTCAAGGTGACCCTGAGTCGCAGTGGCGAGCTGTCGAGGGAGCTGAACTTCTGGCACACCGGCGGCGAGCGGATCGTGTACACCGGCGCTGCCGCGCGCGACCGGCTGGCCGCCGAACTGGCCGGGCTGGCCGAGGTGGTGGACACCGGTGAGCGGGTCGAGCTGGGCGCGGTGCTGGACGATCTGGGCGCGCGCGGGGTGCGGCGGCTGATGGTGGAGGGCGGCAGCAGCGTGCACACCCAGTTCCTGGCCGAGGGGCTGGCGGACGAGCTCCAGCTGGCGGTGGCGCCGCTGCTGGTCGGGCAGCCGGACGCGCCGAGGTTCGTCGGCCCGGCCGACTTCCCGGGCGGGCCGACCCGGCGGATGCGGCTGCTGGAGGCCCGTACGGTGGGTGACGTCGTGCTGCTCCGCTACGCCCTGAAGGAGACCGCCTCGTGAAGACCGACGCCGACTGGCTGGCCCGGGCCGTCGAACTGTCCCGGCGCTGCCCGTTCTCGGAGACCGCCTTCTCGGTCGGGGCGGTGATCGTCGGAGCGGACGGCGAGCTGCTCAGCGAGGGGTACAGCCGGGAGACCGACGCGAAGGTGCACGCCGAGGAGTCCGCGCTCGCCAAACTGCCCGCCGGTGACCCGAGGCTGCGGACCGCCACCGTGTACAGCTCGCTGGAGCCGTGCGGGGAGCGGGCCTCCCGGCCGCGCACCTGCGCGCAGCTGATCATCGCGGCGGGGGTGCCCCGGGTGGTGCTGGCCTGGCGGGAGCCCGACCTGTTCGTGACCGGGTGTCAGGGGACGGCGCTGCTCACCGCGGCGGGCGTCGAGGTGGTCGAGCTGCCCGAGCTGGCGGAGGCGGCCCGCGAGGTCAATGCGCACCTGCTTGGCTGAGTTTTGTAGCCTGGTATGACAAACCCCGCTCGGAGGAGTCTGCCCATGTCTGTCACCCTGCCTGCCCGCGCCCTGCTGCTCGACATGGACGGCACCCTGGTGAACTCCGAGGCGGCGGTGGAGCGTTGCTGGCGGCGCTGGGCGGCCGAGCACGGTATCGACGGCGACGAGGCGATGCGGGTGGTGCACGGCCGGCAGGGACACCTGAGCATGGCGATCCTGCTGCCGGAGCGCCCGATGGAGCAGAACCTGGCGGACAACCGGCGGATGCTGGCCGAGGAGGTCGCCGACCTGGACGGTGTGGTGGAGGTGCCGGGCGCGGCCGTCTTCCTGGCCGCGCTGGAGCGGCTGCCGCACGCGCTGGTCACCTCGGCGGACGAGACACTGGCCACGGCCCGGATGACGGCGGCCGGGCTGCGGCTGCCCGCCCTGCGGGTGACCGCCGAGTCGGTGGGCGCCAGCAAGCCGGACCCGGAGGGCTTCCTGAAGGGCGCGGCGGGCCTGGGCGTGGACCCGGCGGACTGCGTGGTCTTCGAGGACTCCGAGGCGGGCATCATGGCGGGCCGGGCGGCCGGCATGCGGGTGGTGGGCGTCGGCCCGCGCGCGGCGGCCTTCGGCCCGACCGTGCAGGTGGACACCCTGGAGCAGGTCAGGGTGGTCCCGGCCGCCGACGGCGGCCTGGTGCTGGAGATCGGCTGAGCAGCCACCGGACCCCTGAACAGCTGGGGCCTGCCGTTCAGGGGCGGGGCGGCAGCGGCAGCGGCAGGGCGGGCAGGCCGTCCACGCTGACCGGGATGTACGGCTTGCCCTCGCAGTAGACCGCGAACTCCTCGTCGGTCTTGCGGTCGAAGAACTCCGCGTGCATCGTGCGGTCCTCCTGGTACTCCATCAGCGGGACCGCGAAGCCGCAGGAGTCGCTCACCCGGGTGGCGTGCACCAGCACGATGCAGCGCAGCGCGCTGCCGTCGGCGGCCGGGTCGAAGCGGCCGATCAGCTCGGCGAAGCGCGGGTCGTCCCGGAACACCAGCTCGCCGCGCCCGTGTACCCGGACCACGGTGGGCGGGCCGGTGAAGGCGCACCACATCAGCGTGATCCGGCCGTTCTCCCGCACGTGCGCCAGGGTCTCGGCGGTGCTGCCACCGAAGTCCAGGAACGCCAGGGTGAGTTCGTCCAGCACTACCAGGGTGCCGGACCGGCCCTTGGGGGAGAGGTTGACGTGCCCGTCCTCGGACAGCGGGGCGGTGGCGGTGAAGAAGATCGGCTGACTCTCGATGAACTTCCGCAGCCGGCCGTCGATCCGTTCGTAAGTCTTTCCCATGGCCTGATTATGGCGAACTCTGCCCGCCCGGACGACGTGCCGCAGGAGTCGTCTTGTCATCCGAGACGGATATTCTCAACCTGCGAGACGTCGGCGTACGCTCGAAAGGACGGCGAACGGGTCGTCAGAGCGAGGGGAGCCCACCGTGAACGATCGTCAGGCCGTCTACACCCACGGCCACCAGGAGTCGGTGCTGCGCTCGCACCGGTCCCGTACGGCAGCGAACTCGGCGGCCTATCTGCTGCCCGAGCTGCGGGCCGGCCAGGCCCTGTTGGACGTCGGCTGCGGCCCCGGCACGATCACCGCGGACCTGGCCGAACTGGTCGGCCCGACCGGGCGGGTGGTCGCGGTGGACCGCTCGGCCGAGGTGCTGGCCCAGGCGGCGGAGTACGTGGCGGGGCGGGGGATCGGCAACGTGACCTTCGAGCGTGCCGACGCCTACCGACTGCCGTACGCCGACGGTGAGTTCGACGTGGTGCACGCCCACCAGGTGCTGCAGCACGTGGCCGAACCTGTGCTGGTGCTGCGCGAGCTGCGCCGGGTGACCGCGCCCGGCGGGGTGGTCGCGGTCCGGGACGCCGACTACGCCGCGATGGCCTGGTATCCCGAACTGCCGTAACTGGCCGCGTGGATGGCGCTGTACCAGCAGGTGGCCCGGGCGAACGAGGGCGAGCCGAACGCCGGGCGCCGGCTGGCGGCCTGGGCCAGGGCGGCCGGCTTCGAGGAGCTCGAGTGCTCCTCGTCCAACTGGACGTACGCCACCGCCGCGCAGCGCGACTGGTGGGGAGACAGCTGGGCGGACCGGGTGGTCGACTCGGACTTCGCGAACGTGGCGTCAGGGGGCTTCGCCACCGAAGGGGAACTGGAGTGGATCGCCGCAGGCTGGCGGCGCTGGGCAGCCGACCCGGACGGCTGGTTCGCCGTGCCGAGCGGTGAAGTGCTGGCCCGGGTCCGCTAGTTGCAGGCTGACGTCCTGTCCTGGTCCAGCGCTTACCTCCCGTTAACCGTGGCCGTACCCGGCGGTAGCAGAGCGGTCATAGCTTTCGGGGAGCACCAGGCCCGGCCCGCCCCCCMCCGGGCCGGGCCGCTGCCGCCCTAGGGTGTGGCCATGGGGACGTACCGGGTGATGCGGCAGGACGACAACGGCAACCGCTTTCTGGTGGCCAAGGACCTGGCCCGGCCGGAGGCCGAGGCGCTGGCCGCCGAGTTCGAGGCCCGGGGGCACAAGCAGCTGTACTGGGTGGAGTCCGCGCAGAACCGGATCGTCGTGGGCGGCGCACTCATCCATCAGGGCCGGGTGCTGGCCGCCCGGCGCAGCGCCCCGCCCGAGGTGGCGGGCAGCTGGGAGTTCCCGGGCGGCAAGGCCGAACCGGGGGAGACCGAGGAGCAGGCCCTGGAGCGGGAGCTCCTGGAGGAGCTCGGGGTACGGGCCCGCGCACTGCACCGCCTGCCCGGCAGCTGGCTGGTCCGGCCCGGCCTGGAACTCCGGATCTGGGCCGCCGAACTGATCACCGGTGAGCCCCAGCCCCTCCAGGACCACGACCGACTCCGCTGGCTCGGCCCCACCGAACTGACCACGGTCGACTGGCTGGCCCACGACCGTGAGGTGCTCCCGCACGTCGCTGCGCTGCTGCACTGAGCTCAGCCGTTTACGGTCAGGGGCTCGGGGAACTGCGAGGAGATCTGGCGCCGGGGTCACATGCAAAAGTGCCTGACCGCCCACGTGCGGATCACCATGCGCGAGGTCGGCGTCGCAGTTCCCCGAGCCCCTGACCGTAGATGCCGAGCGCCTGCCCAAAGCCGCGCGTGGTTGGGCCAGGTAGGTCAATCAGAAAAGCCGACCCGTTCGCCGGGGTAGCCTGGCGTTCTGTTGGGTATGTCACTTTTCGGCAGTATTCGTCACCATAGGTGAGGCGGTCGGTGTCGAGCACGGGTAACGACGGCGGAGAGCAGCCGTCCGCGGACGGAGCCTCCCGGCGGGGGCCGCGACCAGCGGTGGCCGGAGCGGGTGCGACCCCACGGCCCAGGTCGGTCGGCAGCGCCTCGGCCCGGGCCCGCCTGCGTCGGCTGACACCGAAACCCCCCACCGCGCACCCCGCTGCAGCCCAGGCCCCGCGCCCGTCCGCCGAACCCCGGACGGGGAGCGCCAGGGGCGGCCCGACCGCCCCGTACCCGGGGCTGGACAGATCCCCGGTGGAGGCGTTCGGCGAGCGCGCCGAGGGCAGCCTGTTCGACGTGGTGAAGGTGGCCATCGCGATCCTGGACACCTCGGGCCGGGTGGTGCTCTGGAGCCCGGCCGCCGAGGAGCTGCTCGGGTGGCCCAGCGAGCTGCTGGTCGGCCGCCGGATCGACGAGCTGATGGCCGATCAGGAGCTGGTCGGCCGGGTCAGGGCGGCGATCCAGGCGACCCTGCGCAACGGCCACTGGCAGGGCTTCACCTCGCTGCAGCACCGGGACGACGGCGAGGTCGGGGTGGAGGCCAGGATCTCGCTGCTGGTGGACGGCGACGGCACCCCGTTCCTGCAGGTGGCGCTGGCGGAGGCCAGTGCGCTGCGGGCGGTGGAGCGCGATCTCGCGGTCCGGGACGCGCTGTTCGAGCAGTCCCCGCTGGGCATCGCGATCCTGGACACCGAGCTGCGCTACACCGCCGTCAACCACACGCTGGCCGAGATGAACGGCGTCCCGGCCGAGGAGCACGTCGGCCGGACCACCGGGGAGACGCTGCCCGAGCGGGCCGCCGACGAGATCACCGCGATCCAGCGGCAGGTGCTGGCCACCGGGGAGCCGGTGATCGACGTGACGCTGGCCTCGCCGGTGACCGCGCGGTCCGGCTTCCGGTCGATCTCGTACAGCCGGATGACCGACCGGGCGGGCCGGGTGCTCGGGATCTCCGGCACCGTGATGGACGTGACCGAGCGGTACCGGGCGGTGGCCAAGGTCGAGCACGCCAGGCGCAGGCTCTCGCTGCTCAACGAGTTCGGCTCCCGGGTCGGCGACCTGCTGGACGCCGCCCGGATCGCCCAGGAGCTGGCCGGTGCGGTGGTGCCCAGGCTGGCCGACTACGCGGCGGTGATCCTCTTGCAGGCGGTCGCGCACGGCGACGACCTGCCCCGGCACGGCCACGACCGCAGGACCTCGCTGCTCCAGCTCGGCACCGCCTCGGTGCAGGACGCCCCCGAGGTCGAGGTGATGCTCCGTCGGGGCGCCAGGATCACCTTCGCCGACGACTCCGCCTTCGGCCGGGCGCTCCGGACCGGCATCCCCGAACTGCTCTCCGGCCCCGAGGAGTTGAGCGACCTGACCTACGAAGGTGACCCCAAGGTGCAGGCCGCCCACGACCTCGGCGTGCACTCCCGGCTGGTGGTCCCGCTGCGGGCCAGGGGGATCGTGATCGGTCTGCTGGTGATCAGCCGGGCCGGGTACCGGGAGGGCTTCGACCGGGACGACCTGGCCTTCAGCGTCGAACTCGCGGACCGCGCAGGCAGCTCACTGGACAACGCCAGGTTGTACGCCCGGGAGCGCACGGCCGCGCTGACGCTCCAGCGCACCCTGCTGCCGCAGCAGGTCCCGCAGCCCGCCGGGATCGAGGTCGCCTACCGGTACGTGCCCGGCAGCAGCGGCACCGAGGTCGGCGGCGACTGGTTCGACGTCATCCCGCTGCCGGACGGCCGCACGGCGCTGGTGGTCGGCGACGTGATGGGCCACGGCCTGCGGGCCGCCGCCACGATGGGGCGGCTGCGCACCGCCGTGCGCACCCTGGCCGGTCTCGACCTGGCGCCCGAGGTGCTGCTGCGGCACGTCCACGAACTGACCGACGACCTGGCCCACGGGCCGGACGAAGCACTGCTCGCCACCTGCGTGTACGCGGTCTTCGACCCGTCCACCCAGCGGCTGACCGCGACCAAGGCGGGCCACATCCCGCCGATCCTGATCGTGCCCAAGGAGCCGGTGGAGGAGCCGTCCAGGATCGGCAGCGCGCTGACCGGCGGGGTCGGCCAGATCCTCGACCTGCCGTCCGGGGCCCCGCTCGGCGTCGGCGGCGTCCCGTTCGAGTCGATCGAACTGGAGATCCCCGAGGGCAGTCTGCTGGTGCTCTGCACCGACGGCCTGGTGGAGTCCAGGGACAAGGACCTGGACGTCGGCCTCGGGCGGCTGCTCACCGTGCTGGAGCAGCCGTACGCCTCGATCCAGCAGGCCTGTGAGGCCGTCCTGGACACCATGGAGCAGGGCCGCGAACCCGACGACGTGGCGCTGCTGCTGGCCCGGCTCGGTCGCGGGCGGGCGGGCATTCCGACGGCTGGCTGGACGCTGCCCGCCGAGCCCACCGCGGTCTCCCGGGCCCGGCGGCTGGTCCGCGGCACGCTGGCCGAGTGGGAGGTCGAACACCTCACCGACACCGCCGAGTTGCTGGTCAGCGAGCTGGTCACGAACTCGGTCCGGTACGCCAGCGCCCCGATCGGCGTCCGGCTCACCCTCGGCGAGACGCTGCTGGTGGAGATCTCCGACCCGCTGCCCGACCCGCCGCGCGAGCGGCACGCCGCCGAGGCGGACGAAGGCGGCCGGGGTCTGGAGCTGGTCCGCCGGCTGGCGCTGCGCTGGGGGGCCAGGGCCGAGGGCATGGGCAAGGTGGTCTGGTTCGAGCTGGACCCCGAGGACGACCACCTCGAGTAGCGGCGCGCGCCGACCAGCGATCTTGTGGCCCGCCCGGTGGTTCGAACAGCCACCTCCGGGTAGGGAGGAGCAGGGAAGTGGAGTCCTGAGTCGATGTTGTGATGTTGGGGGCGTGTGCGCCTGCCCTCCGATGATGAATACTCGGTGTTCTCGACATCCGGATGGGCGCGGGTTGGAGGGGATCGGACCGTTGAACAGCATCCCGGCGTGGAAAGCGTCGAGCGGCAGCGGCCATGTCGCCGTGCCCGGGCAGCCGAGCGGTCCTGATCTCCGGGCGGCCGTGGCCGCCGACTGGGGCGACTACGACAAGTCCGGGACGATCTACGACTACATCCGGGTCGCCACCTTCGCGATCGGCCCGGACGGCCGGATCACCCAGTGGAGCGCCCGCGCGGCCGAGTTCTTCGGCGTCCCCGCCGAGGAGGCGGTCGGCACCGACCCGGTGACCACCTTCGTCCCCCGCGAGCTCTGGCAGCGCGGCCGGGTCCGGCTGGAGAGCATCCTCGCGGGCGAGGAGTGGGTCGGCACCGCCCCGTACCGGGACGCCACCGGCGCCGAGGGCCTGGCCGAGCTGTACGTGATGCCGGACAGCGGCACCCCGGGCGCCACCTGCCTCGCCGTCGACCTCGGGCGGCTGCGCCGGATCGAGACCGACCTGGCCGCCTCCGAGGCGGTCTTCGGGCAGACCCCGACCGGCTTCTTCCTCTTCGACCCCGAGCTGCGCCTGCAGCGGGTGAACCCGGCCTTCGCCACCGCCGTCGGCCTGCCCACCCACGAACTCCCCGGGCTCAACCCGTACGACCTGTTCCTGCCCGGCGAGGCGGACCGGCTGATGGTCGCGCTGCGCAAGGTGCTGGCGGGCGGCGGCCCGGTGCTCGACCTGCGCTTCACCGGTGCCGTCCCGCGCACCGCCACGGTGCCGGCCCGGGACGGCGGCCGCCGCTGGGCGATCTCGCTGTACCGGCTGAACAGCGCCAACGGCCGCCCGATGGGCGTGGCCGGCCAGGTGCTCGACGTGACGAGTCGTCATGTCGCCGAGCGCGAGGCGGCCGGGGTCCGGCGCAGCCTGGCGCTGCTGAACGAGGCCAGCACCCACATCGGCTCCACCCTCGACCTGGAGACCACCGCCAAGGAACTGCTCGACGTGATCGTCCCGCAGTTCTGCGACCTGGCCAGCGTCGACCTCTACACCGCACTGCTGTCCGGCGAGTCAGGACCGGTCTCCGGCCAGGCCGGCGCCTCGGACGGCTCCGGCGAGCTGCGCCGGGTGGCCGTCTCCAGCGTGGTCGGCGGCGCCTCCAGCGTGCTCGGCGCCGAGGGCGCAGTCCCGGTCGCCGAGGCCGGCGGCTCGCTCTGTTACCCCCGCCGCTCCCCGCACGCCCGCGCGCTGCGCACCGGCCGCAGCGTGGTCCCGCAGCCGGGTCCCGACCCGCTGCTGCGTTCCACCCTGGTGGTGCCGCTGGTCGCCCGCGACCAGGTGCTCGGCCTGGTCCAGCTCTCCCGCGCGATCGGCAGCGAACCCTTCGACGCCCGGGACGTGGCGATCGCCGAGGAGCTGGTCGCCCGCGCCGCCGTCTGCGTCGACAACGCCCGGCTCTACCGCCGCGAGCACGAGCGGGCGCTGATCCTCCAGCGCAGCCTGCTCCCCCCGGGCAACCCGGCCGCCACCGGCCTGGAGATCGCCCGCCGCTACCTCCCGAGCAACAACAACACCGAGGTCGGCGGCGACTGGTTCGACGTCATCCCGCTGCCCGGCAGCCGGACCGCCCTGGTGATCGGCGACGTGATGGGCCGCGGCCTGCGTGCCGCCGTCGCGATGGGCCAACTCCGCACCGCCGTCCGCACCCTGGCCCTGCTCGAGCTCGACCCGGCCGAGGTGCTCACCGCCCTGGACGAGATCGCCCGCGGACTCGGCGGCGACACCACCGCCCCCGGCGAGGAGGCCGAGGTCTACCTCGCCACCTGCGTCTACGCGGTCTACGACGCGGTCAAGCAGCGCTGCATCTTCGCCAACGCCGGCCACCTGCCACCCGTCCTGCTCAGCCCCGGTGAGCCCGCCCTGATGCTCGAGGTCCCGCCCGGGCTCCCGCTCGGCGTCGGTGGCGAGCCCTTCGAGGAGGTCACCGTCACGCTGCCGGACGGCGCCGTGCTCGGCCTCTACACCGACGGCCTGGTGGAGTCCCGCAAGCACCAGCTGGACGAGGGCCTGCGGGCCTTCCGGACCGCCCTCACCGGCGGCTCCCGCGAGCTGGAGAGCCTCTGCGACGAGGTGCTGCACGAGCTGATCCCGCATCACGGCGAGGACGACATCGCCCTCCTGATGGCCAAGGTCCAGCCGCTCCCCGAGGACGCGGTCGGCGACTGGAAGCTCCCCTCCGAGCCCACCTCGGTCTCCAAGGCCCGCGAACTCGCCTGCTCCTGGCTGCTGGTCCGCGGCATGGACGAGCTGGTCGACACCACCGAACTGCTGGTCAGCGAACTGGTCACGAACGCCCTCCGGCACGGCCGCGGCGACATCCGCCTGCGACTGCTCCGGGACCGCACGGTGGTCTGCGAGGTCTGGGACGACGGCTACGCCCAGCCCCGCCAACGCCGCGCCCAGGAGACCGACGAAGGCGGCCGCGGCCTCCAGCTGGTCAGCCTGCTCGCCGAACGCTGGGGCAGCCGCCGTACCCCGAACGGCAAGATCGTCTGGTTCGAGCTGACCCTCTGACCTTTTGCAGAGGCCCGGCCACCTACGCGCGGATCACCTTTTACGAGGTCGGCGTCGCAGTTCCCCGAGCCCCTGGACCGTAGACGGCTGGGATAGTGCATCCGAGTGGCATCTGCCAGGCTGACGCCGTGTCAGGCCGGGCAGACCGGTGGTGACCGGTTCAGTGGGTGGATGCGTGCCCGTCAGCTTCTCGCCGTTGCCGTTCTGACCGTGTCGCTGGCCGGTTGCTCCGAGGACCAGCCGGCCCAGCCGGCTGCGTCCGACGTCACCGCCGTCGACCGTGACCAGGTCCGGGACGGTGGGACGGTGCGGTGGGCGGTGGAGGCGGTCCCGGCGACGCTCAACGTGTACCAGCCGGAGGCCACCGCCGACACCGAGCTGCTCACCGAGGCGCTGCTGCCGCACCTGTTCCGGCTGGACGACCACGCCCGCCCCACCGCGGACCCGGACTACCTGACCGCCGCCGAGTCCACCCCGGCCGGGCAGAGCCCGCAGACGGTGACGTACCGCCTCAACCCGCAGGCGGTCTGGACCGACGGCACCCCGATCACCGCCGCCGACTTCACCGCCCAGTGGCACGCCCTGGGCGACGGCGCCGACCCGGCCTACCGCAGCGGGCACCCGGCGGGATACGCCGCGATCGCCGCCGTCACCCAGGGCGCGGACGACCGCGAGGTCAAGGTCGCCTTCAAGCAGCCGTACGCCGGCTGGCGGACGCTGTTCAGCCCGCTCTACCCGGCCGCCGCCACCGCGACCCCGGCTGCCTTCAACCAGCCGCTGACCAACGCCCCGTCGGCCGGCCCGTTCACCGTGAAGACGTACGACCGGGCCGGCGGCCGGGCCACCGTGGTCCGCAACCCGCGCTGGTGGGGCGACCCCGCCAAGGCGGAGGCGATCGACTTCCTGGCCACCCCGGCCGCCGAACGGCTGGACGCCCTGGACAAGGGCACCCTGGACATCGCCGCGCTCACCGACGCCGTCGATCACGCCACCCCGGCCACGAAGACCAACGCGGCCCCACCCGACGCGGCCGCCGTCGCCGAGGCGTCCGCCCAGGCGCTGCGCCGGGCCGAGGCGCTGCCGGGCCTGAAGCTGCACCGGGCCGCCGCCCCGGCCTTCGCCCAGCTCACCCTGAACGGCAGCCGGGGCCCGCTCGCCGACCCCGCCGTCCGCCGGGCGGTGGCCCGCGCGGTCGACCGGCAGCGGATCGCCGAGGCTGCGGTCACCCCGCTCGGTCTGACCGCGGTACCGCTCGGGCACCACCTGCTGATGGCGGGTCAGGACGGCTACCAGGACAACAGCACCGCCGTCGGCGCGACCTCCGCCGCCGAACTGCTCGACCGGGCCGGCTGGCACACCGGCGGCGCGGCCCGGGCCAAGGACGGCAAGGAGCTGGTCCTCGGCCTGCTGATCCCGGAGGGTTCGGCCGGGGCCCGCCGCGCGGCCGACGCGCTGACCGCCAACCTGGCCGAGGCGGGCATCACGCTGCGCCCGCAGGCCGTCCCGGCGGAGGGCTTCCTGCGCGACCACCTGGCCACCGGCGAGTACGACCTGGCCCTGTTCTCCTGGCCGGCCACCCCGGACGCCACCGGCGCGGCCGCCCGCTACAGCAAGCCCCGGCCAGGACCGGACGGTCTGCTGGTGGTCGGCCGCAACTACGCCAGGACCGGCAGCGAGGAGATCGACCAGCTGCTCGCCGAGGCGGACGCCGAGCTCGACCCGGCGGCCCGGCAGGTGGTGCTGCAGAAGGCCGACGCCCGGATCTGGCAGCTGGCCCACTCCGTCCCGCTCTACCAGCGCCCGGACCTGGTCGCGGTCCGTACCGGGGTGGCCAACGCGGGCGCCTTCGGCTTCGCCGCGCCGCGCTTCCAGGACCTCGGCTTCCGCCGCGGCTGACGCCCCAGCAGGGCGGCGAAACCCGTCCGGCCTGCCCGTTTCGGTGGCGCTGGGTGGTTCCACGTACCATAGGAGGAAGCCGTGGCATGTCGTGCCCGGCGGGTGGACCGGTAGTAGCAGGCGGAACGGGTGGCAGCGATCAATCGGATCGCAGGTCGCCCGCGGCGAAGACGCTGATCAACGCTGAACGCAGCCGGGCGCCGTAACCCACGATCCGGGAGATTTCGCTCAGCATGCCCACGCGCAGTGACATTCGTAACGTTGCCATCGTCGCCCACGTCGACCACGGCAAGACGACCCTCGTCGACGCCATGCTGAAGCAGGCCGGTGCTTTCGCCGCCCACCAGCACCTCGACGACCGGATGATGGACTCCAATGACCTGGAGCGCGAGAAGGGCATCACCATTCTCGCGAAGAACACGGCGGTGAAGTACCACCCCAAGGAGGGTGGCGCGCCGATCACCATCAACATCATCGACACCCCCGGCCACGCCGACTTCGGTGGCGAGGTCGAGCGCGGCCTGTCCATGGTCGACGCCGTCGTGCTGCTGGTCGACGCGTCCGAGGGTCCGCTTCCGCAGACCCGCTTCGTGCTCCGCAAGGCACTGACCGCCAAGCTTCCGGTCATCCTCTGCATCAACAAGACGGACCGCCCGGACTCCCGGATCGACGAGGTCATCAACGAGACCTACGACCTCTTCCTGGACCTGGACGCGACCGAGGACCAGATCGAGTTCCCGATCGTCTACGCCTGTGCGCGTGACGGTGTGGCCTCGATGACCAAGCCGGAGAACGGCACCGTGCCGCCGGACAGCGACTCGCTGGAGCCGTTCTTCTCCACCATCCTGGAGCACGTCCCGGCCCCGGTGTACGACGAGGCCGCCCCGCTCCAGGCGCACGTCACCAACCTGGACGCCGACAACTTCCTCGGCCGTATCGCGCTCTGCCGTGTCGAGCAGGGCGAGCTGCGCAAGGGCCAGCAGGTCGCGTGGATCAAGCGCGACGGCTCGATCCAGAACGTCAAGATCACCGAGCTGCTGATGACCGAGGCGCTCACCCGCAAGCCGGCCGAGGTGGCCGGCCCCGGCGACATCTGCGCCGTCGCGGGTATCCCGGACATCATGATCGGCGAGACCCTGGCCGACCCGGAGAACCCGATCGCGCTGCCGCTGATCACGGTGGACGAGCCGGCCATCTCGATGGTCATCGGCACCAACACCTCGCCGCTGGTCGGCAAGGGCGGCAAGGGCCACAAGGTCACCGCCCGCATGGTGAAGGACCGCCTGGACCGCGAGCTGATCGGTAACGTCTCGCTCCGCGTGCTGCCGACCGAGCGTCCGGACGCCTGGGAGGTCCAGGGCCGTGGTGAGCTGGCGCTCGCCATCCTGGTCGAGACCATGCGCCGGGAGCTGTTCGAGCTCACCGTCGGCAAGCCGCAGGTGGTCACCAAGATCGTCAACGGCAAGGTGCACGAGCCGGTCGAGCGGATGACCATCGACAGCCCCGAGGAGTACCTCGGCGCCATCACCCAGCTGATGGCGACCCGCAAGGGCCGCATGGAGACCATGACGAACCACGGCTCCGGCTGGGTCCGGATGGAGTTCATCGTCCCGGCGCGTGGCCTGATCGGCTTCCGTACCCAGTTCCTCACCGACACCCGTGGCACGGGTATCGCGCACTCCATCTTCGAGGGCCACGAGCCGTGGGTCGGCGAGCTCCGGATGCGCAACAACGGTTCGCTGGTGGCCGACCGCGCGGGCGTCGTGACGCCGTTCGCGATGATGGGCATCCAGGAGCGTGGCACGCTCTTCGTCGAGCCCACCACCGAGGTGTACGAGGGCATGATCGTCGGCGAGAACTCGCGCCAGGACGACATGGACATCAACATCACCAAGGAGAAGAAGCTCACCAACATGCGTGCCGCTTCCTCCGACACCACCGAGAACCTGGTGCCGCCGCGCAAGCTCTCGCTGGAGCAGAGCCTCGAGTTCTGCCGCGAGGACGAGTGCATCGAGGTGACCCCGGAGACCGTGCGTATCCGCAAGGTCGTCCTGGACGCCAAGGAGCGTGGCCGTACGGCCTCGCGTGCCAAGAAGAACTGACGCTGCACCACCGGCCCGGCCGGGCACCCTTCTTGGGGGTGCCCGGCCGGGCTTTTTCGTGACGCTGCGCAGTCAACGCGCGTAGCGAGCTCCTCGGGGAGATGTTCGTTAATCGGACGTGACGAGCTGTCATTCATGACAACTGTCCGTTTAGTACCTGTCTGGGTATGTCTGCTATGTCCGATTTTCGAAACTCAGCGTCCGTTCATGTGACCAAATTGAGATCAGTAATGGCCTGGTTCGTATCCGAGCGTGACGGATAGTGGGTGCATCGAGCTCGGGTCAAAGGTTTGCGCAGGGGTGCGCGCCGAACCTGAGCGAGGAAAGCACCGTCTGACCCACGGCGACGACGCCGGTCAGTCCCCCCCGCGGTGCGCTCCCCGTTTGCAACAGGAATTCAGGAGGCACACCCATGCGCGGTGCCAGCCAGGCCAAGTGGGTCGTCGCAGCTGTCGCGGTCGCCCTTGCGGCCACTGCTTGCGGTAGCGGTTCTTCGTCCAGCGAGGGCGGTGCGGCCAACGCAGCCGGGACGTTCAGCTACCAGAGCACCGAGCCGCAGAACCCGCTGCAGCCCGCGAACGCCATGGAGGTCGGTGGCGGTCGCATCATCAAGACCCTGTTCAAGGGTCTGGTCGACTACGACCCCGCCAACGGGCAGCTGCGCAACCAGGTCGCCGACAAGATCGAGACCACCGACGCGCAGAACTACACCGTCACCCTGAAGTCCGGCTGGACCTTCCACGACGGCACCCCGGTGACCGCCGCGTCCTTCGTCGACGCGTGGAACTGGGCCGCCAACACCAAGAACAACCAGATCAACTCCGACTGGTTCTCCGACATCGCCGGCTACGACGCGGTGCACCCGGAGAAGGGCGACCCGACCACGGACAAGATGTCCGGTCTGAAGGTCGTGGACGACACGCACTTCACCATCGCGCTGACCGGTCCGGTCTCGTACTTCCAGTACAAGCTCGGCTACACGGCCTTCTCGCCGCTGCCGAAGGCGTTCTTCACCGACCCGGCGGCCTTCGGCCAGAAGCCGGTCGGCAACGGCCCCTACAAGTTCGTCTCGTGGGAGCACAACCAGGCCATCACCGTGGCCTCGTTCGACAAGTACGCGGGGACGGACAAGCCGAAGAACGGCGGCATCGTCTTCAAGAACTACTCGCAGGCCGAGGCCGCTTACAAGGACCTGGTCTCCGACAACCTGGACGTGCTCGACCAGGTCGACCCGGCCGACCTGGCCTCGTACAAGAACGACCTGGGCGACCGCGCGGTCGACCAGGCCCAGGGCGCCATCCAGAACATCTCGTTCGCGATGTACCAGGACGGCTGGAAGGGCGTCGACAAGGCGAAGGTCCGTCAGGGCCTCTCCATGGCGATCGACCGCGACACCATCACCAAGACGGTGCTGAACGGTTCGCGCCAGGCCGCCGACAGCTGGGTCGCCCCGGGTGCCATGGGCTACAAGGCCGGCACCTGCGGCGAGTTCTGCAAGTACGACCCGGCCAAGGCCAAGCAGCTGGTGACCGAGGGCGGCGGCGTCCCGAACAACAAGGTGACCATCACGTACAACGCCGATGGCGGCCACAAGGAGTGGGTGGACGCGGTCTGCAACTCCATCCGCCAGGCCACCGGCGTGGAGTGTGTCGGTGACGCGAAGCCGGACTTCAAGACCGCTCGCGACGTCATCAAGAAGAAGCAGGTCCCGAGCATGATGCGGACCGGCTGGGTGCAGGACTACCCCCTGAACGCCAACTTCCTGCGTGACGTCTACGGCACCGGTGCCGCGGCCAACGACGCCGGCTACTCCAGCGCCGACTTCGACAAGTTCGCCGCCGAGGCGGACAAGGCGACCTCGGTCGAGAAGACCGCCGAGCTGTACCAGCAGGCCGAGGCCCAGCTGGCCAAGGACATGCCGGCCATCCCGCTCTGGTACTACAAGACGACCGCTGGCTTCTCGAAGAAGGTCCAGAACGTCAAGTACGACTCGTTCGGCGACCCGGTGTTCACCCAGGTCGAGGTCAAGAAGTAAGTCAAGCCCGCACCGCACGGCTTGAACCGACACGGCCGGTGCCCTGCCCGCCTCACAAGGGCGGATCGGCACCGGCCGTTGTCACGCCGAACCTCTGAAATCGGGATGACGGCCCGTCAGAGCACTAATTGGAGGCACGATGGGGCGCTTTGTCGCGAGGCGACTGCTCCAAATGATCCCGGTCTTCGTGGGCACGGTCACCCTGATCTTCTGCATGGTGCACCTGCTCCCCGGTGACCCGGTCGCCGCGATGTGGGGAGACAAGGCGCCGGACCCGGCCCAGCTCGCCGCGTTCAAGCACGAGCGGGGTCTCGACCAGCCGCTGATCAAGCAGTACATCGACTACATGGGCAACCTGTTCACAGGTGACTTCGGTAAGGCGATGGACGGCCGCCCGGTGATCGACAAGATCTCCGCAGCCATGCCGGTGACGATTCGCCTGGCGCTGCTGGCGTTCGCGATCGAGATCGTCGTCGGTGTGACGATCGGTCTGTTCGCGGGGCTCAAGCGCGGCAAGACCTTCGACAAGGGCTCGCTGGTCTTCACACTGCTGCTGATCTCCATCCCGGTGCCAGTGCTCGGTTTCATCGTCCAGAACTTCTTCGCCATCCAGTTGAACTGGACCACCGCGACCGTCCAGGACTCAATGAACCTGGGGCAGTTGCTGCTGCCCGCCATCGTGCTCGGCTCGCTCTCGCTGGCGTATGTCGCCCGGCTCAGCCGGACCTCGATCGTGGAGAACATCAAGGCCGACTACATGCGTACGGCGGTGGCCAAGGGCCTGCCGAAGCGCAGGGTGATCGGTACGCACCTGCTGCGGAACTCGATGATCCCGGTGGTCACGTTCCTGGGTACCGACCTCGGCGCCCTGATGGGCGGCGCGATCGTCACCGAGGGCATCTTCAACGTCAAGGGCGTCGGCAACGAGCTGTACCACGCGATCAACCTCAAGGAGGGCGCGACCGTCTCCGGTTTCGTCGTCGTCCTGGTGCTCGTGTACCTCGCCGCCAGCCTGATCGTCGACCTGCTCTACGCGGTCCTGGACCCGAGGATCCGGTATGCCTGACCTGATCGAGAAGAAGACCACCGAGATCCCCGCGCAGCGCGCGGCCGGTACGGCGGAGTCCAAGCCGGAGAAGGCTCGTAGCCTCGGTCTGGACGCTTGGCACGACCTGCGCAAGCGCCCGATCTTCGTGATCTCCGCGGTACTGATCGTGCTGCTGATCGCCATCGCCATCGCGCCGAGCCTGTTCACCTCGGTGGACCCGCGCGCCGGCGACCTGCGCAACCACTACCTGACCCCGCCGAACTACAGCCACCTCTTCCAGGTCGACTGGTTCGGCTACGACGGTCAGGGCCGCTCGATCTACGCCCGGGTGATCTACGGTGCCCGCGCCTCGGTCGTGGTCGGCATCTGTGTCACCACCGGTGTGACCCTCCTCGGTGGCGTGGCGGGCATGCTGGCCGGGTACTTCGGCGGCTGGGTGGACGCGGTGATCTCCCGGATCACCGACATCTTCTTCGGTATCCCGCTGCTGCTCGGCGCCCTGGTCGTGCTCAACGCCTTCTCGGTGCGCACCATCTGGAGCGTGGTCTTCGCGCTGGTCGCCCTCGGCTGGACCCAGATGACCCGCGTCATGCGCGGCGCGGTGATCACCGTGAAGCAGGCCGACTACGTCACCGCCGCCAAGGCGCTCGGCGCCGGTACCGGCCGGATCATGCTCAAGCACATCCTGCCGAACGCGATCGCCCCGGTGATCGTGGTCGCCACCATCGCGCTGGGCGGCTACATCGCCACCGAGGCGACGCTGAGCTTCCTGGGTATCGGTCTGCAGGACCCGACCATCTCCTGGGGCATCGACATCAACTCGGCCCAGAAGGTGATCCGCACCGCCCCGTTCGCGCTGTTCTTCCCGGCCGGGATGCTCAGCCTCACGGTGCTGGCCTTCATCATGATGGGCGACGCCGTGCGTGACGCCCTCGACCCGAAGCTGCGCTGAGAGGCGGTAGGCACCATGACCACTGTGATCGAGAAGGCTCAGGCGACCGACCGCCTCGTCCCGGGCACCCCGCTGCTCGAAGTCCGGGACCTGCACGTCGAGTTCAAGACCAAGGACGGCATCGCCAAGGCCGTCAACGGCGTCAACTACAGCGTCAGCGCGGGCGAGACGCTTGCTGTGCTGGGTGAGTCCGGCTCCGGCAAGTCCGTCACCGCGCAGACCATCATGGGCATCCTGGACATGCCGCCGGGCCGGATCACCTCCGGGGAGATCCTGTTCCGCGGCCAGGACATGCTCAAGATGAGCAACGAGGAGCGCCGGAAGCTGCGCGGCCGGAAGATCGCGATGATCTTCCAGGACGCGCTCTCCTCGCTCAACCCGGTGCTCAGCGTGGGCTACCAGCTCGGCGAGATGTTCCGGGTGCACGAGGGCGCCTCCCGCAAGGAGGCCAAGGCCAAGGCCATCGAGCTGATGGACCGGGTCCGGATCCCCGCCGCGAAGCAGCGGGTCGGCGACTACCCGCACCAGTTCTCCGGCGGTATGCGGCAGCGCATCATGATCGCGATGGCGCTGGCTCTCGAGCCCGACCTGATCATCGCGGACGAGCCCACCACCGCGCTGGACGTCACCGTCCAGGCCCAGGTGATGGACCTGCTGGCGGAGCTTCAGGCCGAGTACCACATGGGTCTGATCCTGATCACCCACGACCTCGGCGTGGTCGCCGACGTGGCGGACAAGATCGCCGTGATGTACGCCGGCCGGATCGTCGAGACCGCCCCGGTGCACGAGCTGTACGCCAACCCGGCGCACCCGTACACCGAGGGCCTGCTCCGCTCGATCCCGCGGTTGGACCAGAAGGGCCAGGAGCTCTACGCGATCCAGGGCCTGCCGCCCAACCTGCTGAAGGTGCCCGCCGGTTGCGCCTTCAACCCGCGCTGCGACAAGGCCACCGACCTGTGCCGCACCGAGATCCCCGCGCTGCACCAGGTGCTCGACCGGGACGGCGCCGAGCTCGCCGGCCGGAAGAGCGCCTGCCACCTCTGGAAGGAGACCCTCCATGGCTGAGCCCATCCTGGAGGTCAAGGACCTGGTCAAGCACTACCCGCTCAGCCAGGGCGTCCTCTTCAAGAAGCAGATCGGCGCGGTCAAGGCGGTCGACGGCATCTCCTTCGAGCTGATGCGCGGTGAGACCCTGGGCATCGTCGGCGAGTCGGGCTGTGGCAAGTCCACCCTGGCCAAGGTGCTGATGAACCTGGAGCGGGCCACCGCAGGCCAGGTGCTCTACAAGGGCGAGGACATCTCCAAGCTCTCGGGCGCCGCGCTGAAGGCCGTCCGCCGGAACATCCAGATGGTCTTCCAGGACCCGTACACCTCGCTGAACCCCCGGATGACGGTGGGCGACATCATCGGCGAGCCGTACGAGATCCACCCGGAGGTGGCGCCGAAGGGCGACCGCCGCAAGGCGGTTCAGGACCTGCTCGACGTCGTGGGTCTCAACCCGGAGTACATCAACCGGTACCCGCACCAGTTCTCCGGCGGCCAGCGCCAGCGGATCGGCATCGCCCGTGGCCTCGCGCTCAAGCCCGAGATCATCATCTGCGACGAGCCGGTCTCCGCGCTGGACGTCTCGGTGCAGGCCCAGGTGATCAACCTGCTGGAGCAGCTCCAGACCGACTTCGATCTGTCGTACATGTTCATCGCGCACGACCTCTCGATCGTCCGGCACATCTCCGACCGGGTCGGCGTGATGTACCTCGGCAAGATGGTCGAGATCGGCACCGACGAGGAGATCTACGAGCACGCCACCCACCCGTACACCCAGGCACTGCTCTCCGCGGTGCCGGTGCCCGACCCGACCGCGCGGGCGACCCGCGACCGGATCGTGCTGGTGGGCGACATCCCGTCGCCGGCCAACCCGCCGAGCGGCTGCCGCTTCCGCACCCGGTGCTGGAAGGCGGAGGAGCGCTGCTCCACCGAGCTCCCGCTGCTCGCGGTGCCGTCCCTGGACGGTGCGGCGGCGCACGAGTCGGCCTGTCACTTCGCTGCCGAGCGGGTGCTCAGCACGGTCTGACGCCACCTCAGTCTGACGGCCCCACAGCTTCGGCGGTGGGGCCGTCGGCGTTGTGGCCTCCACCCATCCGGCCGTACCACGGTCGCGCCGTCGGGCTGCTGCCCGTCGAATGGGGTGTGATGCGTCACAGACCTTCTGAGGAGGAGCCCTCGATGCCCGCAGCCACCAGAACCCGCTGGGCCCTGATTTTCGTGACAAGTGCGGCCCTCATGGCCACCGGGTGTGGCAGCGACGGGGGAGGAGGCGGGGGAGGAAGCTCGTCCGGCATCGTCACGGCATGGTGGGGCGACCCGCAGAACCCGCTCGAGCCGGTGAACACCAATGAGGTCAACGGTGGCGCCGTGCTCAACATGATCTTCACCGGTCTGGTCGTCTACGACCCCAAGACCAGCGCGCCCAGCAACGCCAACGCCCAGTCGATCACCTCGGACGACCAGCAGAACTGGACCGTCAAGCTCAACCCGGGCTGGAACTTCAGCGACGGTACCCAGGTGACCGCCAAGTCCTACGTCGATGCCTGGAACTACGGCGCGCTCTCCACCAACAAGCAGCTGAACAGCAGCTTCTTCTCGTACATCCAGGGCTACACCGACGTGGCGCCGTCTTCCGGCGCCCCGAAGGCGCAGACCATGTCCGGACTGAAGGTCGTCGACGACAACACCTTCACCGTCGCGCTGACCCAGAAGTTCTCCACCTGGCCGGCGACCCTCGGCTACTCGGCGTTCTACCCGCTGCCGGCGAGCTTCTTCTCCGACCACGCGGCGTACCTGAACAAGCCGATCGGCAACGGCCCGTACGCGATCAGCTCGTGGACGAAGAGCCAGTCGATGCAACTGCGGCCCTTCGCGAACTACAGCGGTTCCGACAAGCCCAAGAACGGCGGCATCGACCTCAAGGTCTACACCGACACCAACGCCGCCTACGCCGACCTCCAGGCGGGCAACCTGGACGTCGACAACGGCCTGCCGAACGCCGCGCTGAAGACCGTCGAGAGCGACCTGAGCGGCCGGTTCCTCAACACCCCCGCGGGCATCATCCAGACCGTCTCCTTCCCGCTGTACCAGGCGAACTGGAGCACCCCGGGCGCCCAGATGGTCCGGCAGGGGATCTCCATGGCGATCGACCGGCCCACCATCACCAAGGTGGTCTTCAACAACACCCGGACCCCCGCCACCGACTGGACCTCGCCGGTGCTCGGCGCCGCGGGCGGCTACAAGGAAGGCCTCTGCGGTGACGTCTGCACCTACAACCCGCAGAAGGCCAAGCAGCTGATCGAGCAGGGCGGCGGCATCCCCGGCGGCCAGCTGACCGTCAGCTACAACGCCGACGGTCCGCACAAGGAGTGGGTCGATGCGGTCTGCAACAGCATCAACAACGCGATGGGCAACACCACGGCCTGCGTCGGCAACCCGATCGGCACCTTCGCGGACTTCCGCAACCAGGTGACCACCAAGAAGATGACCGGCATGTTCCGCACCGGCTGGCAGATGGACTACCCGCTGATCCAGAACTTCCTCCAGCCCGTGTACTACACCGGCGCGTCCTCCAACGACTCCGGGTACAGCAGCTCGCAGTTCGACAACCTGGTGAATCAGGCCAACGGGAACGCGAACCAGTCCGCGGCGGTGGGCCAGTTCCAGGACGCGGAGAAACTGCTGGCGACGGACCTGCCGGCGATCCCGCTCTGGTACCAGAACGGCACCGTCGGCTGGTCCTCCAAGGTCGACAACGTGATGCTCAACCCGTTCAGCGTCCCGGTCTACACCCAGATCACCGTCAAGTAGCCGTCGTCGGCGGCAGACGCGCTCGGCGACCCGGTGAACGCGCTGTTCGGCGACCGGGCTCCGGACCCGACCGTCGCGGCGCAGATCCGTAAGCAGTACAACCTCGACGACCCCCTCTGGCTTCAGTACCTCAAGTACATGGGGAACCTGTTCCGGTGGGACTTCGGTACCACCTTCAACGGACAGCCGGTCACCTCGCTGCTCGCGACCGCCTACCCGGCGACGATCAAGCTCACCGCGGTGGCCTTCACCATCGAGGTGGTCTTCGGCGTCGGCTTCGGCCTGATCAGCGGACTCCGCCGCGGTGGCTGGTCGGACAGCACCGTGCTGATCTTCACCCTGGTGGTCATCTCCATCCCCACCTTCGTCACCGGCTTCGTGCTCCAGTACCTGGTCGGCGTGAAATGGGGAATCCTTCCCGCGACCGCCGGCACCGACCTGACCTTCGAGTCGCTGCTGCTGCCGGGCATGGTGCTGGCCTCGGTCTCACTCGCGTACGTCGCGCGGCTCACCAGAACCACCGTCGCCGAGAACTCCAAGGCCGACTACGTGCGAACCGCGGTGGCCAAGGGCCTCCCACGCCGCAGGGTGGTGATCAACCACCTGCTCCGCAACTCGCTCATCCCGGTCGTCACCTTCCTCGGCGCCGACCTGGGCGCGCTGATGGGAGGCGCGCTGGTGACCGAGCGGATCTTCAACATCCACGGGGTGGGCTACAGCCTGTACCAGGGCATCGTCCGTCAGAACACCGCCACCGTGGTCGGCTTCGTGACTGTCCTGATCATCATCTTTCTGGCGGCCAACCTTCTCGTCGACCTGCTCTACGCGGTCCTGGACCCGAGGATCCGTTATGCCTGACCAGGAGAAGTACAACAAGGCGGACCCGATGGCGGACGCCGGAACCGAAGAGGAGGAGATGCAGAGTGCCGTCGAGAGCCGCACCTTCGACCTCGGCACCATGGAAGCGCAAACTCTCATCAAGAACGAGCGGTTGGACGACGACCCCGAGACCACCGCGGCAGACGAACGGGTCGAACCCCGGAGCCTCTGGCAGGACGCCTGGCAGGATCTGCGCCGCAACCCGATCTTCATCGTCTCCGGGCTGCTGATCATCTTCCTGGTCGTCGTCGCGATCTGGCCGGGGCTGTTCACCTCGACGGACCCGCTGAAGTGCGATCTGTCGAAGTCCCAGCAGGGCGCTGAGTCCGGGCACCCCTTCGGCTTCGACGGCCAGGGCTGTGACGTCTACTCGCGCACGATCCACGGCGCCCGCGCGTCCATCACCGTGGGCGTCTGCGCCACCGTGGGCGCAGCCCTGCTCGGCACCGTGCTGGGCGGCCTGGCCGGCTTCTTCGGCGGCTGGGGCGACTCGGTCATCTCCCGGGTCGCCGACATCTTCTTCGGCATCCCGATCCTGCTCGGCGGTCTGGTCTTCCTGTCGGTGATCCCCACCCGGTCGATCTGGATCGTGGTGGCCTTCATCGTGATCCTCGGCTGGCCACAGATCGCGCGCATCGGCCGAGGCGCCGTGATCACCGCCAAACAGCAGGACTACGTGACCGCGGCCAGAGCCCTCGGCGCCGGCAACTCCCGGCTGATGCTGCGCCACATCCTGCCGAACGCCGTCGCACCGGTGATCGTGGTCGCCACCATCGCGTTGGGCACCTACATCGCGCTGGAGGCCACCCTGAGCTTCCTCGGCGTGGGTCTCAGGCCGCCGACGGTCTCCTGGGGCATCGACATCTCCTCGGCCTCCGCCAGCTTCCGCAACGCCCCACACATGCTGCTCTACCCGGCCGCCGCACTGAGCATCACCGTCCTGGCGTTCATCATGCTCGGCGACGCGGTCCGCGACGCTCTCGACCCCAAGCTGCGCTGAGAAAGGCGATCCATTGAGTACCAGCGTGAGCAGCAGCCAGACCGATCCCCTCGGGCTGGCCGAGCAGGTCCCGGAGGGGATCCTGCTCGACGTCCGCGGCCTGGAGGTGGAGTTCCGTACCCGGGACGGCGTGGCCAAGGCCGTGAACGGCGTGAACTACTCGGTCGCCGCCGGCGAGACCCTGGCGGTCCTCGGTGAGTCCGGATCCGGCAAGTCCGTCACCGCTCAGGCGATCATGGGCATCCTGGACAGCCCGCCCGGCCATGTCACCGGTGGCGAGATCATGTTCAAGGGCCAGGACCTGCTCAAGCTCGGCGCCGAGGACCGCCGGAAGGTCCGTGGCGAGCACATGGCCATGATCTTCCAGGACGCGCTGTCCTCGCTGAACCCGGTCCACACCGTCGGCGCCCAGCTGGGCGAGATGTACCGCGTGCACCGGGGCAGCTCGCGCAAGGACGCCAAGACGAAGGCCATCGAGCTGATGGACCGGGTCCGCATCCCGGCGGCGAAGGAGCGGGTGAACGACTACCCGCACCAGTTCTCCGGCGGTATGCGTCAGCGGATCATGATCGCGATGGCGCTGGCCCTGGAGCCCGACCTGATCATCGCGGACGAGCCGACCACCGCCCTGGACGTCACCGTCCAGGCCCAGGTGATGGAGCTGCTGGCGGAGCTTCAGGCCGAGTACCACATGGGTCTGATCCTGATCACCCACGACCTTGGCGTGGTCGCCGACGTCGCGGACAAGATCGCGGTGATGTACGCGGGCCGGATCGTCGAGACCGCGCCGGTGCACGAGCTGTACGCGCGCCCGGCGCACCCGTACACGCGCGGGCTGCTGGACTCCATCCCGCGCCTGGACCAGAAGGGCCGGGAGCTGTACGCGATCAAGGGCCTGCCGCCCAACCTGCTGCGGATCCCGTCCGGCTGTGCCTTCAACCCCCGCTGCCCCCGCGCCCAGGAGATCTGCCGGCAGGAGATCCCCAAGCTGTTCCAGGTCACCGAGAACGACGGGACGGAGCTCGCCGGGCGCGGCAGCGCCTGCTTCTTCTGGAAGGAGACCCTCCATGGCGACGAGTAACGGAGCCAGCGCACTGGGTGCCACCGTGCCGGAGGAGGCGGTCTTCGCCAAGGAGGTGGCGCCCGGCGAGCCGATCCTCCAGGTCCGTGACCTGGTCAAGCACTTCCCGCTGACCAAGGGCATCGTCTTCCGGAAGCAGATCGGCGCGGTCAAGGCGGTGGACGGCGTCTCCTTCGACCTGAGGCAGGGTGAGACGCTGGGCATCGTGGGGGAGTCGGGCTGCGGGAAGTCCACCCTGGCCAAGGTGCTGATGAACCTGGAGCCCGCGACCAGCGGTTCGGTGAAGTACAAGGGCGAGGAGATCTCACGGCTCTCCGGCGCCGGCCTCAAGGCGGTGCGCCGGAACATCCAGATGGTCTTCCAGGACCCGTACACCTCGCTGAACCCCCGGATGACGGTGGGCGACATCATCGGGGAGCCGTACGAGATCCACTCGGAGGTGGCGCCGAAGGGTGACCGCCGCAAGGCGGTTCAGGACCTGCTGGACGTGGTCGGGCTGAACCCGGAGTACATCAACCGGTACCCGCACCAGTTCTCCGGCGGTCAGCGGCAGCGGATCGGTATCGCGCGGGGTCTGGCGCTCAAGCCGGAGATCATCATCTGTGACGAGCCGGTCTCCGCGCTGGACGTCTCGGTGCAGGCCCAGGTGATCAACCTGCTGGAGCAGCTCCAGACCGACTTCAACCTCTCCTACATGTTCATCGCGCACGACCTCTCGATCGTCCGGCACATCTCCGACCGGGTCGGCGTGATGTACCTCGGCAAGATCGTGGAGATCGGCACCGATCTGGAGATCTACGACCACGCCACCCACCCGTACACCCAGGCACTGCTCTCCGCGGTGCCGGTGCCCGACCCGGCGGCCCGGGCCGACCGGGACCGGATCGTGCTGGTGGGTGACGTCCCGTCACCGGCCAATCCGCCGAGCGGCTGCCGGTTCCGCACCCGGTGCTGGAAGGCGCAGCCGAAGTGCGCGGAGGAGGTGCCGGCGCTGATGGCGCGGGACTGGCTACGGGACCTCGCGGTGCACGACTCGGCGTGTCACTTCGCTGCTGAACGAGAAGCGGATCTGGAGAAATGACGAAGGGCCGCCCCMGCGGGGCGGCCCTTTCGCCTTGCTACAGCTACTTCGCGGCCCGGGGCTCCGGCACCGCGGTGCTCGGGTCCTCCGGGAAGTGGCAGGCCGTCAGGTGGCCGTCCAGGTTGCCGGAGAGCTGCACCAGCGGCGGCTCCTCGGTCGCGCACTTGTCCTGCGCCTTCCAGCACCGGGTACGGAAGCGGCAGCCGGTCGGCGGGTTGATCGGCGACGGGACGTCACCGACCAGCCGGATCCGCTCGCGGACGTCGTCCGGGTCGGCCTCGGGCACGGCGGAGAGCAGCGCGTGGGTGTACGGGTGCCGGGGGCTCTCGTACAGCGACTTGCGGTCCGCGATCTCGACGATCTTGCCCAGGTACATCACCGCGACGCGCTGCGAGAAGTGCCGGACGATCGAGAGGTCGTGCGCGATGAACAGGAAGGCGATGCCCAGGTCCTTCTGCAGCTGCTGCAGAAGGTTGACCACCTGGGCCTGGATCGAGACGTCGAGCGCGGAGACCGGCTCGTCGGCCACGATCAGCTTCGGGCTCAGCGAGAGGGCGCGGGCCACGCCGATGCGCTGGCGCTGGCCGCCGGAGAACTCGTGCGGGAAGCGGTTGTAGTGCTCCGGGTTGAGACCGACGGTCTCCAGCAGCTCCTGCACCCGGTTCTGGACGCCGCCCTTGGGGTTGATCCCGTTGATCTCCATCGGCGCACCGATGATGGCGCCGACGGTGTGCCGCGGGTTCAGCGAGGAGTACGGGTCCTGGAAGATCATCTGGATCTCGGACCGGATCGGGGCCAGCTGCTTGCGCGAGGCGTGCGTGATGTCCTGGCCCGCGTAGGTGAGCTTGCCGTCGGTCGGCTCCAGCAGGCGGGTGACCACCCGGCCGAGGGTCGACTTGCCGCAGCCGGACTCGCCGACCAGGCCGACCGACTCGTTGGCGTGCACGTCGAGGTCGATGCCGTCCACCGCGTGGACGGCGCCGACCTGACGCTTGAACAGCAGACCGTCCATCACCGGGAAGTGCTTCTTCACTCCGGAGAGCTGGAGCAGCGGCTCACCGGTGGCCGGGGTCGCGGAGGGCTTGTCGAGGGTCAGTTCGTTGCTCATGGTGTGTAACCGTCCCTCTCAGCCGAGCCGCGGCTGGATCTGGTCAATGAAGATGCTCTGCTTCTGCCCGACGGACAGGTGGCAGGCGGTGGCGTGCCCGGTCTCCGGGGCGAGCGGCGGACGCTCGGTGGTGCACTTGCCGCCGACCACCTGCTCCCGGTGGTCGCAGCGCGGGTTGAACGGGCAGCCGGTGGGCAGGTTGATCAGGCTGGGCGGGGTGCCCCGGACCGGCCGGAGCGGGACGTCCACCGGGCCGGTGAGGCTGGGCATCGAGGACAGCAGGCCCCAGGTGTAGGGGTGCTGAGGGTTCTTCAGCACCTCGCGCACGGTGCCGCGCTCGACCGCCCGGCCCGCGTACATCACCATGATGTCCTGCGCCGTCTTGGCCACCACGCCGAGGTCGTGGGTGATCAGGATGATCGCCGTGCCCATCTCCTGCTGGAGGTCCTTGAGCAGGTCGAGGATCTGGGCCTGGACGGTGACGTCCAGCGCGGTGGTCGGCTCGTCCGCGATCACCAGCTTCGGGTTGCAGACCAGCGACATGGCGATCATCGCCCGCTGGCGCATACCGCCGGAGAACTGGTGCGGGTAGTCGTCCACCCGGGTGGTCGGCTGCGGGATGCCGACCTTGGTGAGCATCTCGATCGAGCGGTCCCGGGCTTCCTTCTTGCTGGCCCCGGTGTGCTTCTGGAAGACCTCGCCGATCTGCTTGCCGATGGTGTGGAACGGCGACAGCGCGGTCAGCGGGTCCTGGAAGATCATCGACATGGTGGCACCGCGGAGCTTCTCCAGCTCCTTGCTCGGGGCGCCCACCAGCTCCTGGCCGGCCAGCCGGATCGAGCCGGTGATCTCGGTGCTGTCCGGGTTGTGCAGACCGAGCACGGCCAGGTTGGTCACCGACTTCCCGGAGCCGGACTCGCCCACGATGCCGAGCGTGGTGCCCGGCTCGACCGAGAAGGACAGGTTGTCCACGGCCCGGACCACGCCGTCCTCGGTGCTGAAGCGGACCGAGAGGTCGCGGACGGAGAGGAAGGGCGTGCTGCTGCCGCCGCGGTCGGCGGCCGCCTCCTCGGGCTTGGCCAGGGTGCTCATGGACGGGGCTCCTCGGTGTGGTACGTGAGGTCGGGCGGGCTGGAACGGCCAGGGGTGTCGGCCGTCAGGCCAGACGGATGCGCGGGTCGATCAGGGCGTATGCGGCGTCCACGATGATGTTGAAGAGCACGATCAGGGTGGCGGCCACCATGGTGACACCGACCAGCATCGACAGGTCGGAGTCGATGTACGCGCCGATCGCGAGCTGGCCGAGGCCGTGCAGACCGAAGACGGACTCGGTGATGATCGCACCGCCGAGCAGGACGCCGAGGTCGATGCCGAAGACGGTGACGATGGTGCCCATCGCGCCGCGCCAGGCGAACCGGAGGAAGACCGAACGGCCCGACATGCCCTTGGCCCGCGCGGTCCGGACGAAGTCCTCGGACAGCTGCTCGACCATGGAGGAGCGCGTCATGCGGGTGTAGTTGGCGGTCCAGATCAGCGAGAGCACGATCCAGGGGACCAGCAGGCCGCTGAACCAGGCGATCGGGTCCTCGGTGATCGGGGTGTAGGACGGCTGCTTCAGCCAGTCGGTGGCGTAGACGAACACGTACAGGGCGAGCGGGCCTGCCACGTAGATCTGCATCGAGGAGGCGATCAGCGAGGCGGAGCTGGCGATCTTGTCGGCGGCCTTGCCCTGCTTGTGGGCGGCCAGCATGCCGGTGCCGATGCCGAAGATCAGGAAGACCAGGACCGAGCCGACGGTCAGCGAGAGCGTGGTGGGGAAGCGGTCCAGCAGGACGTCGGTGATCATCTCCTGCTTGACGAAGGAGTAGCCGAAGCAGGGGGCGTCGCAGTGGCCGGCGGAGTAGTCACGACCGGTGAAGATCCCGCTGAACCAGTGCCAGAACTGCATGATCGTCGACTCGTCGAGCCCCATGCTGTGCCTGATCATGGCGAGGTTCTCGGGGGTGCAGACCTTGCCGCAGGAGAGGCGGGCAGGGTCCTGCGGGATGGCGAAGAACAGCTCGAAGGTGACCATGCTGATGACCAGCAGGATGACGAGTGCGCCGAGGGAACGACGGACGAGGAAACGGAGCATGGGGTCGGGCTCTCCTGGTCGGGGCGCCGGCTGCGAGTGCGGTGGGCGGAGCAGGGCGGGTGGGGCGGTGGGCTGGACCACGGGGCGCCGGTACTCGGGTATCGAGACCGGCGCCCCACGGAACTACCGCTTGGTGCTGACTACTTGACGTAGATGTTCAGCGGGTACTGCAGGCCGAACAGGCTGTCGAACTTGACGCCGCCGAGGCCCGAGCCGTAGAGGCTGAGCGAGCGCTGGTAGACGTCCGGGATCGAGTAGGCCTTCTTCTGCAGCTCCTTGTCGATCGCGGCCCACGCCTTGCCCTGCGCGACCGGGTCGGCGATCTTGACCGCGTCGTCCATCATCTTGTTGATGGCCTCGTCGTTGGTGTGCGCGTAGTTCGACGCACCGTCAGCGATCGCGCGACCGTCCCAGACCGGCTGGAGCGAGGTGTAACCGGTCGGCCAGTCGGCACCCCAGCCACCCCAGTACAGGTCGTACTCGTTGTTGACGAGGCCGATGGCGTCGTAGTAGGTCTTGGCGTCGAGCGGCTTCGGGACGAACTTGAAGCCGGCCTTCTCCAGGGCGACGCGGATCGCCTCGGTGACCTTCTGCTGGGTCGGGGTGTTGTTGTACGCGTAGACGATCGTCTGACCGGTGGCGCCGGCGTCGGCGAGCAGCTTCTTGGCCGCCTCCGGGTCACCCTCGGGCTTCTTCATGATGTCGTACAGGTCGTTCGCCTCGTAGCCGAGGACGGTCGGGCTGGTGTAGCTGGTCGCGTAGTCGCCGTAGCTGGTGCCGCCCTGGAGCTGGCGGGTCTGCTGGTGCGGGAACGCGCGGACCAGCGCCTCGCGGACCTTCTGGTCCTTGATGCGGCTGTTGTTGATGTAGTAGTAGTCCACGTACGGGGTCAGGCCCTCGAGCGTACGGGGCTTGAGCGCCGCGTCGTTCTTCACCTTGTCGATGAAGGTGGGGTGGACCTGGTTGTGGAAGCTGAAGGTCGTCTTGTCAGCACCGTTGTCGGCGATGAAGCGCTCGGTCGACTGCTGCGACTGGACGCCGAACTCCATGTGCCACTTGTCCGGGTACGCGTTCCGGATCGGGTCGGTGGCCGGGTCCCAGTTGGGGTTGCGGACCAGGTCGAGCGACTTGTCGGTGACGTGCTCGGCGATCTGGTACGGACCGGAGGAGAACGGCTTCTTGTCGTACGCCTCCTTGGTGTCCTGGGCCTTCGGCACGACGCCGTAGCCGGTCATCGCCACGGTGAAGTTGGCGTCCGGGTGGACGTCCGTGAAGTTGAAGACGACGGTCTTGGCGTCCGGGGTCTGGATCGCGTCCAGCTCCTTGCCCTCGTACGGGCCCGGGTACGCCGCGCGGTAGTCGGTGGCGGTCAGCCAGGTCTGGATGTAGGTCGGACCGGACTTGATGAACGGCGCGAAGGTGCGCTCCACCGAGTACTTGACGTCCGCCGAGGTGATCGGGGTGCCGTCCTGCCACTTCACCCCGTCCTTCAGGGTGAACTTCCAGGTCTTGCCACCGTCGGCGGTGGTGCCGGTGTCGGTGGCGAGGTCACCGACCAGCTTGGAGGTGCCGTCGGCCTGGAGCTTGTAGCCCGTCAGCTGACGGGTGAGCAGCAGCGAGACCTCGCTGTTGTAGTTCATGTAGACGTTGCCCGGGTCAAGGTGCGAGAAGTCGTCGCGGTCGATCATGTTGACCGTGCCGCCCTTCTTCGCGCCGGGCTCAGCGATGGCCGGACCGGTCGAGTCGGCGGCGGTGCCGACCGTGATGGCGGTGGCGGCAACCTTGGACTTCGAAGCCTCCGGCTTGGAACCGCTGTTGCTGTTGCCGCTGGAGCATGCCGTGGTGACGGTGAGGGCCCCGACAACCATGACGGCCGCGGCGAGCTGCCGTGACTTACGAACGTTCATGTTCTTCCTGCCTGTTTGAGTGCCAGATAGGTGGTGGGTTGCCCGGGGCGGGCATGCCGATCCCCCCGGAGTCTGTGGGTCTTGGTGCGCGGCTCACCGACGACGGGCGACGGTCATCGCTTCGTCTTCGGGTCGAAGGCGTCGCGGACGGAGTCCCCGAGCAGGTTGAAGGCGAGGACGAACAGCACCATCGCCAGGCCGGGGAAGAGCAGGAAGGTCACGTCGGTGCGCAGGTACTCGGCCGCGAGCGCGATCATCCGGCCCCAGTCCGGGGTCGGCTCGCCGACGCCGACGCCCAGGTAGGACAGGCCGGCCTCGGCGGTCACGAAGGCCGGCAGCGCCAGGGTGGACTGCACCAGGATCGGCGTCCACAGGTTGGGCAGCAGCTCCTTGAAGATGATCCGGAGCGGCGAGGCCCCGGTCACCTTCGCGGCCTCGATGAACTCCCGCTCGCGCAGCGACAGCGTGGTTGCCCGGAGGATGCGGGCCAGGCCCATCCAACCCAGCAACGTGAGCACGATGGTCACCGCGACGAACGGCAGCCAGGCCGGCTGCGCCTCGTCGCTGGCCACCAGCAGGCTCACCACGATCGGCATGGTCGCGATCAGGAAGATCTGTGACGGGAACGACATCAGCACGTCGATGATCCGGCCGATGAAGTAGTCGATCTTGCCGCCGAGGTAGCCGGCCGCGATGCCGATCATCACGCCCAGCACGGTGGTCAGCACCGAGGTGAGGAAGGCGATGAACAGCGAGGTCCGCATGCCGTAGATCAGCTGCATGAACACGTCGCGCCCGAGCCCGGGCTCGACGCCGAACCAGAAGTCGGCGCTGATCCCGCCGTTGGGCCCGGTCGGCAGACCGGAGTCGGTCAGCAGGTCGACGCTGTCCTGGCCGTAGTGGGTGCCCGGGTCCTTGCCGTAGATCATCGAGATCAGCGGCGCACAGGCGGCGATCAGGATGAACAGCAGCACGATGGCGGCACTGACCACGCCGGTGCGGTCGCGCAGGAAGCGACGCCACATCAGCTTGCCGGGCGAGAGCCCGCGGAAGACCGGAGCCGACGTGGCGTCGGTCGGCGCGAGGGTGTCGGCCGTTCCGAGTTCGTCGGCCTCGGGGGCCTTGGTGGGGTTAGTCATGGTGCTGGAGCTCCCGCCCGGGGTGTAGCGGCTGCAAAAAGGTGATCGCACGGACTCTTGCAAGTCGTTTATCGAACGTCAAGAGTTCCTCAGTTGCTGGCCGTGCATTTCTTGGTTCGTGTTGGAATGTCAACCACTTCGTAGTTCTAGACATCTTGACAAGCGCCCAGCGATACCGTCATAAGCGGACATACTGCACCAAAGCGAGTTCACGCGTCCGTAACCCGAACTTGGTAACTCCGGTATCAGGACAGAACGTTCGCACGTTCGACAATGTGATGCGCGTAGACCCAGTGTCCGTTATGGCGGTTATCGCGGGTAATGTCCAGTGAAATTGCATGTCCGATAATCGGACGCTACCGCTTTGTTGAGCCCACCAGGGAATTTGGGGGCCATCGACCCAATTCAACCGGGGTAGTTGTCACGCACGGTTGCTGGCAATTTCACGCCACTGGCGAGTATTCGCCGCCCGAGGGGAGCGGAAAGCGCGGGCCGGGACCGTGATGGTCCCGACCCGCGCCGTGTGGAGCCGAGGGTGCGTCAGGCGAACTTGTAGGCCCTGGTGCCGGTCTTCTCCAGCATCGAGGCGATGCCGTCCGCGACGTCCTGGGTGGTGATCGGGACGAGGGCGGTGCCCTTCTTGGTCTTGCTCTTGGCGAAGGCGCCGTCCAGCTCGGCGGTCAGCTTGTCCAGGTCCCAGGTCAGCACGATCTTGCCGGAGGCATCCGGGGCCAGCGTGAGCACCTTGGCGGCGGTCGCCTTGGTGAAGTCCCAGCGCTTGGTGCCGGCGGTGACCGAGACCGGTCCGCTGGTCACCTGCTTGCCGAGCGACTCGGCGGCGGCCTTCAACGCCTCCTCGGAGACCTTCGGCTGAGCCGCCGTCACCGGGACGGCGAGCACCGCGTCCGGCTGCCCGGCGGCCCGGGCCCGGAAGGCCTGCTCGACCTGGTCCATCGCGGCGGCGGCGTCCACCCGCTGCCCGGCCCGGCCCGGCACCACCTCGGCCTTGCCGTCCGGGGTGAAGCGGACGAAGCCCTCCTGCAGGCCCATGCTGGACTTGGCGCTCAGGCCCTCCAGCGCGGCCTTCAGCTTGGCCCGGTCGACCCGTACCTCGGGGGCCACCGCCTTGCTGCCGCCGGCCAGCGAACCGATCACCTCGACCGGGTTGTAACTGTGCTGCGTCAGCCCGTCCACCGTCGCGGTGGTGTCGAAGCCGAGCCCGGCGGCGGTCGGGTCGAGGTCCACGGTCTGGTCGCCGAGCTTGAGCTTGAGCGGCTGCTGACCGGTCTTGGCCACCGTGCCGTCCAGCGTGGTGACCGCCTGGTCCCTGGTGTCGCCGCCGATGTCGGTGCCGAGCACCGTGGTGCCCTTGGGGATGTCGGCCTGATTGAGCATCAGGCCGGTGCCGTACGCGGCCGCGCCGACGAACAGCAGGCCGACCACGGCGTACGTGACCAGCTTGCGGCCCTTGCCGCGGCGCGCGGGGGCGGCCGGAGCCTTGGCGGCGGGCTTGGGGTCGGACTTGGGTGCGGGCTGCTCGGCCTCGGCGGCCGGCTTGGGTGCGGCGGTGCCGAACGGGTCGGCTGCGGCGGCGAACGGGTCGGCCACGGGCGGGCGGTTGCCGGCCGGGCGGGTGCCGGGGAACGGCTCGGCCGGCTCGTACGACACGTCCGCGAACCGGCCCGGTGCGGGGGACGGGCCGGAGCCGAACGGGTCGCTCGGCGGCTGCGGGGCGGCCGCCGGAGCGGAGCCGAACATCGCGGCACCGCCAGGTATGGCACCGGGTCGGGCGGAGTGGTCCTCGTAGTCGTCCTGGATCGGGTCGAAGCCGCCGATCTGGGTGTCCTCCGGCTCGCCGGGGCGCCTGACCGCGAACGGGTCGGCCACCGGCGGGGCCTGACGGACCGGCTCCTCGCGGAACGGGTCCGCTCCGTACGGATCCGCTCCGTACGGGGACGCCGCGTAAGGATCGTTGGCGAACGGGTCGTTGGCGGCCGGCGGCCGCTGGTCGGCGTACGGATCGTCGGACCGGCCCTTGGCCACCGGCGGCCCCGAGGGCGCGAACGGCGAGGCCGGGGCCCCGGAGGGGAGCGGCCCGGAGGGCATCCCGGGCCCACTCGGCCGGGGCTGCCGGTCGGCCGCCTCGGCCCGCGGCGCACCGGCGGTCACCGGGGCCTGCGGGCCCTTCTGGCGGGGGCGGAACCACTCGCCGGTGGACTCGCCCTCGGCCGGTGCCGCCGGGCTCTCCTGCTGCCACTCCGGCGGCAGGTTGGCCGGGGTGCTGCTCGGGGCGGTCGCGTCGACCACGCCGAGCACCGGGGAGGAGGGGGCGGCCGAGCGGTGCCGGGGCCCTGCGGGCTCGGCCGGTTCGGCGTTCTTCACCGGGCTGCGCATGACCACAGGCGGGATCGGCCGGGAGCCGGGGATGTTGATCCGGACCCGGGTGGTCAGGGTGGTCTCGGTCTTCGGGACCCCGTCGGCCTCGGCCGGCTGGGCGGCCGCTGGCTGACCGGCCGTCGGGCCGAACGGGTCGGCACCGGAGCCGTTCGGGATGCCCGTGCCGTACGGCGGGGTGCCCGACGGGTAGGCATCCGGCCCGGTACGTCGGGACGACGGATGCGCGCTGTCAGATTCGCGGCTGCTCAATGCTGCTCTGCTCCGGGTTCGCGGCCGCGCCGTGGGACGGCGGTCGCGGGTTGTGGGATGGCGGTCTGTTCGGCGGTGGCTGCTCCACCGGCGGACGGGACCGAACACCCCTCCGACACCAGCTCTTCACATAGCTTCGGCAGGCCAGCGGGCCTGTCGCGGCACCACCTTACTGGGCAAACGTGAGTGGCGAACTGGTTCGGATAGAACCCGTTACGTCCGGTTCCTCCGGGAAAGGTGGGGCGACCGCGCCGGATCCGTCAGCGCGTCAGAGTGCCGTAGCCGAAGCCGGACCTGGTCGGCAGGGTGGCGCAGATCACCCCGCCGACCGCACCCAGGAACAGGTAGGCGTACGAGGTGAACCCGGCCGCCAGCACGAAGTCACCCTCCGGGCGCGGGGCCATCAGGGCCAGCAGCAACAGGAACCAGCCGGCCAGCGGCACCCCGGCGCCGAGCTTGGTGCCGGTCACCCGCAGGCCGCCGTAGAACACCGCGAAGCTCGCGCCCAGGGCCAGCAGCAGGCCGACCGGCGGCCAGAGCGACTGGACGAAACAGCCGCAGATCGAGACCAGGCCGCCCAGCACGAACAGCAGCGGGTAGGCCACCAGCCGTCCGGTGCGGGACGGCTGACGCTCCGCCAGTCGTTCCTCGCGGCTGCCGAGTACCCGGGCGGGCAGGGTGCGGATCATCGGTGCGCCTCCAGCCCGAGACCGGCGAACAGGTCGGTCTCCGGCAGCTCGGGCCCGGGCTCGCCCCGGACCAGCTGGTAGTACTCGGTGGCCACCAGCGGCTGCCCGAGGTCGTTGCTCAGCGCGAAGTACTCGCCGGACACGGTGATCTGGGTGGCGTGCGCCGCCATCGCGGCCGCCTTCGCCCCGGCGTACGCCGCGCCGTCCAGCACGGTGGTGACCAGCTCGTCGGGCACCACCCCCGGCACGTCGGCCGGTACGGCGACCCCCGGGAAGGGCGCGGCGGCGGCGGTCGCGGCCAGGCCGGCCTCGATCACCGAGCGCGGCATCCGGTTCCAGTACACCTTGGCGATCCGCCAGGCCGGGCCGAGCTCAGGCCGCCAGGCCGGGTCGGCGGCCAGCTCGTGGGCCCGCATGGCGACCTGATGGGCCTTCACGTGGTCCGGGTGCCCGTAGCCGCCCTGCTCGTCGTAGCTGACCAGCACCTGCGGCCGCAGCTCGCGGACCACCGCCACCAGGTGCCCGGCGGCCTCGTCCAGCGGGGCCTGCCAGAAGCAGTCGGGGCGGTCGTTCTCCGGCAGGCCCATCATCCCGGAGTCCCGGTAGCGGCCCGGGCCGCCCAGGAAGCGGACGTCGGTGACGCCCAGCTCGCCCATCGCGGCGGTCAGTTCGCCGATCCGGTACTCGCCGAGGGTGTCGGTCCGGTCCGCGGTCAGCTCCGCCAGCTCCGGCGGGATCACCTCACCGCCCTCGCCGAGCGTGCAGGTCACCAGCGTGACGGCGGCACCCTCGGCGGCGTACCTGGCCATGGTCGCGCCGTTGCCGATCGACTCGTCGTCGGGGTGGGCGTGCACCAGCAGCAGCCGGCGCCGGGGCCGGTCGGAGGCAGCGGTCATACCGGGCAGCCTACCGACCGGCCGATGCCTGCTGACTCAGAGCTTGATGCCGTTGATCATGCCGGCCACGTTGCTGGTCACCTGCTGGATCGAGGGGGCGATCGAGCTGGACGCCAGGTAGAAGCCGAGCAACGCACAGATGACCGCGTGCGCCAGCTTCAGTCCGGAGCGGCGGATCAGTACCACCACGATGACCAGCATCAGCAGGGCTGCGGAGATGGAGAGAGCCATCAGGCTCACACCCTTTCTCGGGTGCACCGCCCTGGGTGGGCGGCGGGGGGACGTGATGGCTCAAGCAATACCCGATCGGTGAGCGGAGCATTACGGTCCGTGAGTCCTCCGGCCCGTTCGGAGCAGCCCGTCACCCGCCCGCCGGGCCGGTGGGAGAGGGCCCGAGGCCCCCGGCGACGCCGGTGACGAACCCTGCTCCGAACGAGTGATCACCATCTAGGGTTTGTGCCATGACCACCGACACTTTTCCCCGGCAGTACGCGCGCACCCAGCGCTTCACCGTCGGCGCACCCCGGTCGTTCGCCGTCGCACCCGACGGGTCCCGGGTCGTCTTCCTCCGTGCCAAGAGCAGCGAGGAGCGCGCCAATCTGCTCTGGACCCTCGACCCGGCCACCGGCCTGGAGCGGATCGCCGCCGACCCGGTGGCCCTGCTCGGCGGCGGCGAGGAGAGCCTGTCAGCGGCCGAGCGGGCCCGCCGCGAGCGCAGCCGTGAGGGCTCGGCCGGCATCGTCGGCTACACCCTGGACGGCTCCGGTGCGCTGGCCGCCTTCGCACTTTCGGGACGCCTGTTCGTCGCCGACCTGACGGGGGCCGGGCCGACCCGCGAGCTGCCCGCCGCCGGGCCGCTGGTCGACCCCCGGTTCTCGCCCGACGGGCAGTACGTGGCGTACGCGACCGTCGAGGGCGAGCTGCGGGTGACCCGGGCCGACGGCTCCGGGGACCGTGCGCTGGCCACCCCCGAGCAGGCCGGGGTGACGTGGGGCCAGGCCGAGTTCATCGCCCAGGAGGAGATGGACCGGGACCGCGGCCACTGGTGGGCCCCGGCCGGTGACCGGCTGCTGGTGGCGCGGGCGGACGACACCCCCGTGCAGCGCTGGTTCATCGCCGACCCGGCCAACCCCGGCACCGTGCCCGCCGAGGTGGCCTACCCCGCGGCCGGCACCGCCAACGCCGAGGTCGGCCTCTGGCTGCTCGGCTTGGACGGCTCCCGCACCGAGCTGGACTGGGACCGCGAGGCGTTCCCGTACCTGGCCCGGGTGCACTGGTCCGAGCAGGAGCTCACCCTGCTGGTGCAGGCCCGCGACCAGCGCAGCCAGCGGTACCTGACGGTCGACCAGGCCACCGGTGCCACCGGCACGGTGCTGGAGGAGAGCGACCCGGTCTGGCTGGACCTGTTCTCCGGTGTCCCGGCCAGGGCCGCCGACGGCCGGCTGGTCCGGATCGCCGACCAGGACGGCGCCCGGGTCCTGGTGGCCGGGGAGCAGCAGCTGACCGACCGTCGGCTGCACCTCAGGTCGGTGCTCTCGGTGGGCGCCTCGACCGTGCTGTTCACCGCGAGCGGCGGCACCGAGGAGACCGACCCCGTACCCGGCTGGATCGGCACCTTCGAGATCGGACTGGACGGCTCGGGCCTGAACCGGCTCGGCGCGGCCGGTGTGGTCTCCGCCGTCCGGGGCGGCGACGTCACGGTGCTGGTCAGCACGGACCCGTCCTGGACCGGGGCCCGGGTCGAGGTGCTGGTCGACGGCGAGCCGCTGGCCACCGTCGCCTCGTACGCCGAGACGCCGCTGATCACCGCCCGGCCGGAGTTCGTCTTCGCGGGCGAGCGCCGGATCCCGACCGCCGTCCTGCTGCCGACCGGCTACGACCGGGACCGGGACGGGCTGCTGCCGGTGCTGATGGACCCGTACGGCGGCCCGCACGGGCAGCGGGTGGTGCAGTCGCAGAACCCGCACCTGACCTCGCAGTGGTTCGCCGACCAGGGCTTCGCGGTGATCGTGGCGGACGGCCGGGGCACCCCCGGGCGGAGCCCGGAGTGGGAGAAGGCGATCGCCTTCGACTTCGCCGGGGCCACCCTGGAGGACCAGGTGGACGCGCTCCGGGCGCTGGCCGGGCAGTACCCGCTGGACCTGGAGAAGGTCGCCATCCGGGGCTGGTCGTACGGCGGTTACCTGGCCGCGCTCGCGGTGCTGCGCCGCCCGGACGTGTTCCACGCGGCCGTCTCGGGTGCGCCGGTCACCGACTGGCGGCTCTACGACACCCACTACACCGAGCGCTACCTCGGCCACCCGGACCAGCGTCCGGAGGTCTACGACGCCAACTCGCTGACCGCCGACGCCGCCAAGCTGGAGCGGCCGCTGATGCTGGTGCACGGTCTGGCCGACGACAACGTGGTGGCCGCGCACACCCTGCGGCTGTCCTCCGCGCTGCTCGCCGCCGGGCGCCCGCACACCGTGCTGCCGCTCTCCGGGGTCACCCACATGACTCCGCAGGAGCAGGTGGCGGAGAACCTGCTGCTGCTCCAGGTCTCCTTCCTGAAGGAACAGCTGGGCTAACTGACGCCCTGTCACGGGCCCCGTCATGCGGGGCCCGTGACATCCGTCATGCGGAGCACACGACGGTGCACACTGACGGCGAAACCCCCCTTCCCGGGATTCTTGAGGAGTCAGAACGACGGGGAGAGGGACACAGATGAGTACCGAGGTGGCTGCCTTCCGGCAGGTGAGCAAGAGCTACGGCGCGGTCCGGGCGGTGAACGGTCTCGACCTGGTGCTGCGGCCCGGTGAGACGGTCGCGCTGCTCGGCCCGAACGGGGCGGGCAAGTCCAGCAGCCTGGACCTGCTGCTCGGTCTGCGGGAGCCCGACCAGGGCACCGTCTCGCTGTTCGGTGGCAGCCCGCGGGCCGCGATCGAGGCCGGCCGGGTCGGCGCGATGCTGCAGAGCGGTGGCCTGCTGGGCGAGGTCAAGGTCCGCGAACTGGTCAGGTTCGCCTGCGACGTGCACCCCCGGGGCCACAGCCCGGCGAAGGTGATGGAGCAGGCCGGGATCACCGAGCTGGCCGAGCGCAAGGTCGACAAGCTCTCCGGCGGGCAGGAGCAGCGGGTCAGGTTCGCCCTGGCGATCGCCGGGGCGAACGACCTGATCGTGCTGGACGAGCCGACCACCGGTATGGACGTCTCGGTCCGCCGGCAGTTCTGGGCCGCGATGCGGGCCGAGGCGGACGCGGGCCGCACGGTGCTGTTCGCCACCCACTACCTGGAGGAGGCGGACTCGATCGCCGACCGGGTGCTGGTGCTGCACCGGGGCCGGCTGATCGCCGACGGCACCTCGGCCGAGATCAAGGCCAAGGCCGGCGCCCGCCGGATCTCCTTCGAGCTGCACCCCGCCGACGGGGCCGCCGAGGAGAGCGTGCTGCGCGCCCTGCCGGGCACCGTGGGGCTGGATCTGACGACCCGTCCGGACGGCGTACGCAGCGTCCGGATCCGCAGCACCGACGCCGACGCCGGGGTGGCCGGCCTGTACCGGGCCGGGCTCTACCCCCGGGCCCTGGAAGTCACCAGCCTGGGCCTGGAGCAGGCCTTCCTGACCATCACCGGCGAGGCCGACGAGGAGAACGCGCGATGAAGACCCTGGTGCAGCTCGAGATCCTGCGGACCCTCCGGAACAAGCGCTACCTGATGTTCACGGTGCTCTACCCGGCGCTGCTCTACGTCTTCTTCATCAACGCCTACGGCAGCTCCGACACGGTGGCCGGCGGGGTGTCGGTGAAGACGTACTTCATGGTCTCGATGGCCACCTTCGGTGCGGTCGGCGCGGTGCTCACCGGCAGCGCGCAGCGGATCTCGCTGGAGCGGAAGAGCGGCTGGGTCCGGCAGTTGAGGCTGACCGCACTGCCCGGACGGGCGTACACCATCGCCAAGATCGCCTCCTGTGCGGTCACCACGCTGCCCGCGATCGTGGTGGTCTTCGTGATCGGCGCGTTCGAGGGCGTCTCGCTCTCGGCCACCGAGTGGCTCGGCCTCGCCCTGGCGCTCTGGCTCGGCAGTTTCGTCTTCGCGGCGCTCGGGGTGGCGCTGGGCTACGCGGCCCAGCCCGACGCGGTGCAGCCGATCGTGATGATCGTCTACATGCTGATGGCGCTGCTCGGCGGCACCTGGTTCCCGGTCGGGGACTCGCTCAAGGCGGTGGCGCAGTTCAACCCGGTGTACCTGTACAACCAGTTGGCCACCTTCGTGCAGCCGGGCAAGTCGCTGGACCTCGGCGCGGTGGCCGGTCTGCTCGGTTTCCTGGTGGTCTTCGTCGCAGGGGCGGCCTTCCTCTACCGCAAGGACACCAAGCAGGCATGATGGCCGGCATGTCGAAGTTCCTCCCCGCCCGCTTCCGTCCCACCGGGACGGGGGCGGGCGGTGTCGCCGAGTCGTTCGCCGTGGTGCCCGGCGCCCGGGTCGAGAACGTCCGCCAACTGGTGGTCAAACTCGCCTGGATGCTGCTCTGGATGGTCTACCTCTACTACCCCGTGGAGGACCTGCTCGGCGACGAGCACACCCTGGCGGGCAAGATCGCCGGCTGGATCGCGCTGACCCTCTTCCTGGCCGCCTACCTGGGCATGGTGGCGGTCCGCTCGATGGCCTCCCCGCACTGGCACGGCGGGCTGGCGGTGGCGGCGGTGATGCTGCTGATCGCCCTGGTCACCTCGCTCTCCTTCGGGGTGCCCTGGCTGGTCCTCTTCACCTACACCTCGGTCTGCGTCGGAGCGGTGCTGCCACCCAGACTCGGTCTGATCGGGGTGGCCGGGATCACCGCGATCGCGGTCCTGATCGCCCTGCTGATCCACACCGAGCGGGACACCATGGCGGCGATCGTGCTGCCCTGCTTCCTCAGCGGGCTGGCCATGAACGGCCTGCAGCGGCTGATCAGCACCATGCGCGAACTCCGCGAGGCCCGGGCCACGGTGGCCCACCTGGCGGCCTCGGAGGAGCGGCTGCGACTCGCCCGCGACCTGCACGACCTGCTCGGCCACTCGCTCTCGCTGATCACCATCAAGGCCCAGTTGGCCGGCCGGCTGCTCGACCAGGAGAAGGGCGAGGCGGGCCGGGCCCAGGTGGACGACATCGAACAGGTCGCCCGGCAGGCCCTGACCGACGTCCGGGAGGCGATCGGCGGCTTCCGGCGCCCGACCCTGGCGGTCGAACTGGCCGCCGCCCGCAGCGCCCTGACAGCGGCTCAGATCACCGTCGAGGCCGACCCGGCGATCGCCGACCCGCAGCCCGGCCTGGAGGCCCCGGAGGCCGCCGTGCTGGCCTGGGCGCTCCGGGAGGCGGTCACCAACGTGGTCCGGCACGGCCAGGGCGCCACCAGGTGCGGCATCGGACTCGACCGCACCTGGGAGGAGGACGGCAGCCGGTTCGCCGTCCTGGAGGTCAGCGACAACGGCCGCGGGCCGGGCAAGTCGGCGGCGGGGAACGGACTTTCGGGCCTGCAGGAGCGGCTCGCCCTGGTCGGCGGCCGCCTCGAGACCGGCACCGGGGTGCGGGGGAGGGGATTCCGCTTGCGGGCCCTGGTCCCGGTCCGGGCGGTGGCCGATAGTGTGCCCGAATGATCAGGGTGCTGCTGGCCGAGGACCAGGGAATGGTGCGGGAGGCGCTGGCCGCGCTGCTCTCGCTCGAGGGCGATATCGAGGTGGTCGCCCAAGTGGCGCGTGGCGACGAGGTGGTGGCCGCGGTGCTGGACCATCAGGTCCAGGTCGCCGTACTGGACATCGAGATGCCCGGGATGACCGGCATCGAGGCGGCGGCGGAGCTCCGCCGGGCCGCCCCCGGGACCCGGGTGGTGATCGCCACCACCTTCGGACGACCCGGCTACCTGCGCCGGGCGATGGAGGCCGGGGCGGACGCCTTCCTGGTGAAGGACGCCCCCGCAGCGGAGCTCGCGGAGGCGGTCCGGCGGGTGCTCCGGGGTGAGCGGGTGATCGACCCGACGCTGGCCGCAGCCGCACTGGCCGAGGGCGCCAACCCGCTGACGGCGAGGGAGCGGGACGTGCTCGGGGCGGCGGCGGACGGGGCGGTGAACGCGGAGATCGCGGCGCGGCTGCACCTGTCGGAGGGGACGGTGCGGAACTACCTCTCGATGGCGATCCAGAAGACCTCGGCGCGGAACCGGGCCGAGGCGGTGCGGGTCGCGCGGGAGAAGGGGTGGCTCTAGGGAAAGCGAAAGTGCCTGACCGTTTACGTGCGGATCACCTGTTTCGAGGTCGGCGTCGCAGTTCCCCGAGCCCCTGACTCCGTAGCGGGCTGAGCTCAGTTGAGACGGTGCCTTGCGGCGCGGGCTTCGTGGCGGGTGCGGGTGGCGCCGTCGGGGTCGAAGGCGTCGAGGATCTCCGCGTAGGCGTCCATCTCGGCCGCGCCTGCGATGAAGTCTCCGGTGCGGACCAGGAGTTGGGCGCGTTCCAGGCGGAGCTGGGCGGGGTGGCGGGGGAGCAGCAGGGAGAGTTCGGTGGCCCAGAGCTGGGTGCGGGCGTGTTCGGGGCGGTCGGCGGCCCAGCTGCGGATGTTGCCGAGGATCCGCAGGACCACGTCCAACGGCTGTGCCGGGCTGAGCATTTCGGGGGAGAAGTGGTGCCCGGCGGCGGTGGCCAGCCGGGCCACGTCGGGCAGGTCGAGCAGCCGACCGCCGTGGTACGGGTCCGCCAGGACGTACTCCTCGCCGCCGGCCGGGTCTCCCACCGCGACGATGAAGTGGCCGGGCAGCGCCACGCCGTGGGCGGTCAGCCCGGCCCGGCGGGCCACGGTCTGCCAGACCAGCGAGAGCATGATCGGCAGGCCGCGCCGCCGCCGCAACACGTCCGGCAGCAGCGAGGACTCCAGCCGCCCGTAGTCGGCCGGCCGCCCGTGGAACCGTTCCCGGCCGCCGAGCACGGCCGCCAGCAGCGCGGCGACCTCGTCGGCCCCGGCCGGCGCCCGCTCGCGTACGGCCAGCCGGACGGCGGTGGCGTGCCGGTCGAGGGCGGCCTGACAGGCCGCCACCAGCTCGTCCAGGGTGGGCGGTTCGGAGCCGTCGGGGGGCGGCTCGGCCAGCGTGTGCTCGGCGGCGGCGAGCACACAGAGCAGCACCGGGTCGGGGTGGTCGGCCCTGGCCTCGGTGCGGAAACGTGTACGGCTCTGCTCGGTCACAGTCCACACTCTCCGGTGACGCTACCGCCGGGGCAGGCCGGCGTAGTGGTAAGTGTGACTGGTGGTGAAGCCCAGTCGATCGTAGAGCGCGATTGCGCCGGTATTCGTCACCTCGACCTGGAGGTAGGCGCCGGTGGCGCCCTCCTCGGCGGCGCGGGCCGCCAGCACGGCCATCATGGTGGAGGCCAGCCCGGTCCGGCGGGCGTGCGGGTCCACCTCGATCGCGCCGAAGCAGGCCCAGGGGCCGTCGATGACGCACCGTCCGATCGCGATCGGCGGCTGTCCCGGCAGGCCGGGCACGGTGCCGAACCAGACCGAGGGCCCGCCGTGCAGCACCTGGCGGGCGGCCAGTTCGACCTCGGGGTCGCCGGTGACCCGGCGGTACCGGGAGAGCCAGTCGGCGTCGGCGGTCCGGGAGAGCCGCACCCGGTCGTGCCCCGAGCCGAGCTTCACCAGCCCGGCCAGCGGTGCGGTGCGGACCGTGGTCGGCGCCTCCTCGGCACCGAGCCGGGCGAGTTCGGCGGCCAGCTCGGGCGGTGAGCCCGGAGTGGTCACCTCGAAGAAGGCGGGCAGGCCGCGCGCGGCGTACCAGTCCTGGACCGCGCGCAGTGCCTCGGGCAGCGGCAGGCCCGGATCGCCGAGCGTCTGGACCGAGTTGGCCCGCCGGGTGAAACCGGCGGAGGCACGCAGGGTCCACTCGCCGAGCGGCTCCTGCTCGACCGCGGGCCAGCCCCGGGCAGCGATCCGCTGGAGCTCGACCGGGGAACTGACGGGCAGTGGGGCGCGGCGGGCCGGGAACAGTGGCACCGGCTTGCCTGCCACCAGCAGCTTCTCCGGAAAGGAGACCTCAGGGCCGGTCCTGGGCACGACGGTGAGGCCGTGATCGTCCCAACGGGCGAGCACGCCGATCACATCGCGGAACACCGGACGGTCGTTCACGAGCTCCGAAATACGCCGTACGGAGACCCGTCGCCCCACGTCAGAGCGGTTGAGCCGGACCTCGGGACGGCCTCCGGCGACGGTTCCATCCATCATCAAGGGCACCTCCTGTGCATTTGCGGTCTCTGACCCGCGATACTAGGGGCGGGCATCGACGACGCCGCGCGTATCCGCGCACGCAAGCAATTAGTTTGGGCTGCCACGCCCAACCGAGGAGGAACGACAGCGTGACCTACGTCATCGCGCAGCCTTGTGTCGACGTCAAGGACAAGGCGTGTATCGAAGAGTGCCCTGTTGACTGCATCTACGAGGGTCAGCGTTCGCTCTACATCCACCCGGACGAGTGTGTCGACTGCGGCGCCTGCGAGCCGGTCTGCCCGGTCGAGGCGATCTTCTACGAGGACGACACCCCGGAGGAGTGGAAGGACTACTACAAGGCCAATGTGGAGTTCTTCGACGACCTGGGCTCCCCGGGCGGCGCCTCGAAGCTCGGCCTGATCGACTCGGACCACCCGTTCATCGCGGCCCTCCCGCCGCAGAACGCCGACAGCGGCCACTGAGCAGTGAGCACCGAAGACACCACGCACGCGCCGCTTCCGGGTCACCCGGGGGCGGCGCGCCGCGTCTCAGACCTGTTGCCCACGTTCCCCTGGGACAAGCTGGAGCCGTACAAGCGGACGGCCTCGGCGCACCCGGACGGACTCTGCGACTTCTCCGTCGGCACCCCGGTCGACCCGGTCCCCGACGTGATCCAGAAGGCGCTGGCGGCTTCCACCGACACGCCCGGCTATCCGACGGTCTGGGGCCCGGTGGAGCTCCGCGAGGCGATCGCCGGCTGGCTGCGCCGCCGGCTCGGGGCCGAGATCGGTCCGGACGCGATCCTGCCGACCATCGGCTCCAAGGAGCTGGTGGCCTGGCTGCCCGGCCAGTTGGGGCTCGGCCCCGGCGACCAGGTGGCCTACCCGACGCTGGCCTACCCGACCTACGAGGTGGGCGCCCGGCTGTGCGGGGCCGAGCCGGTCGCGTACGACTCGGTGGACGAGCTCGACCCTGCCCGGGTCCGGCTGCTCTGGCTCAACTCGCCGTCCAACCCGACCGGTCGGGTGCTGACGGCGGACCAGCTCCGGCACGCCGTGGCCTGGGCCCGGGAGCACCGGGTGCTGCTGGTCAGCGACGAGTGCTACCTGGAGCTCGGCTGGGAGGCCGACCCGGTCTCGGTGCTGAACCAGGACGTCTGCGGCGGCGACCACGAGGGCCTGCTCGTGGTGCACTCGCTCTCCAAGCGGTCCAACCTGGCCGGCTACCGCGCCTCCTTCGTGGCCGGAGACCCGGTGGTGGTCCGGGAGTTGCTGGAGATCCGCAAGCACGGCGGGATGATCGTGCCGGCCCCGGTGCAGGCCGCGACCGTCGCGGCGCTGGCCGACGACGCGCACGTGGCCGAGCAGCGCGAGCGGTACGCGGCTCGCCGGTCGGCGCTGCGGGCGGCGCTGGAGGCGTACGGCTTCCGGGTCGAGCACTCCGAGGCCAGCCTGTACCTGTGGGTGACCCAGGACCGGCCGTGCTGGGACACCGTGGCGGAACTGGCCGAACTGGGCATCCTGGTGGCGCCCGGGGACTTCTACGGCCCTGCGGGTGACCGCTTCGTCCGGGTGGCCTTCACCGCCACCGACGAACGCGTCGCATCCGCCGTGGCCCGCCTCAAGCACTAGGCACACGCTTCGGAAGACAGGGGCTCGGGGAACTGCGACGCCGACCTCGGAAAAGGTGATCGTCGCGTAGGTGGTCGGGCACTTTCGCCTGTGACCCCGGCGCCAGATCTCCTCGCAGTTCCCCGAGCCCCTGGGCCGTAGAACTGGAGCATCTGCAAAAAGTGAGGGGCCCCTACCGAAGTCGGTAGGGGCCCCTCGCTGATGGAGGGTCAGCCGCCGATCGGCAGGCCACCGAGCGGGAGGCCGCCGCCGAGCAGGCCGGTCACCGAGCCGAGCGGGTTGCCCGCGCCGCCGAGGCGGTTGCTGCCGTCGGTCGGGTCCTGGGTGTCGATCGGGAGCTTGCCGGTGTCGGGCAGGGCGTTGCCCAGGCCGGCCGGGAGGGCGCCGGTGATCTGGTGGGTGTCCGGCATGCCGCCGGTCGGCAGGGCGCTGGAGGCGAGGCCGGTGAGCGAGCCCGAGGTGAGCTGGCCGAGCGGCAGGCCGGGCATGGCAGCGCTGCGGGTGCCGGCCGCCGGGGAGCCCGGCAGGTGCGGCACCTTGTCGGTGACGGCGGGGGCGAGCCGGTCGACCAGGGCGGGGGCGGCCTTGCCCGCGACGGCGGCCAGGACGCCCGCGGTCTCGGTGGTCTTGGCGGCCGGGGCGGCCACCTTGCCGAGGGTCTGGTCGGCGTCCGGCAGAGCGCCCGCGACGGCCTTGCCCGCGACGTCCGCGGTGGCCGGGACGCCGGTCTGCACGGTGGCCGCGGTGGTGTCGGCGGCGGCGTGGCCGGCGTCGTGGGTGGCCCCCTGGAGCGTCGCGTTCGGGTTGTCGAGCTGGCTCAGCCCGGCCCCCAGGTCGGTCGGCGGCACCAGGTCGGCGGCGGACGCTGCGCCTGCTGCGGCCATCGGGGTCGCGACGGCGGCAACGAGCAGCGCGGCCTGGGCGATCCGGCGCGTGAGGGGGAGAGACATGGTGCTCCTAAGAGGTGAGGTCCCCCCGGCTGTGCACGTGCTCGGGCCAGGGGTGTCCGTCGGGCGGACGACGTTATTACCGCTGGAGCCGCCAGAAGGTTTCGCCACCCGAAGGTCAAGCGTCGGCAAAGATCGGACGATCCTCTTTGGGATATTCAGGACATTTCGTCCAGCTTGCACCGGGGTGGCGAAACGTCACACCTCTTGGCGCACAAGGAAAGTACGGAGTCGGCCGGTCAGGCCGCCAGGCTGCCCGGTACCGTCCACCGGGATTGACCGGAATCACCCGGTCGGCCGGTGGTAGCTCACCAGTGCGTCAACCGGCTTTCGGGGCACCCAGGGTGACCAGCACCCGGTCCGCGCCGACGCCCTCGGCCCCCTTCGACTGCCAGCCGTCGACGGGCTTGTCGACCTTCCAGACCTTGCCGTCGTAGGACACCTGACCGATCCCCAGGTCTCCGGCCTGGGCCACCGCCCACTGGGCCAGCGCCCAGCCGGTCTGCCGCTGCGCGGCACCGGTCTGCGGGGTCATCGCCAGCACCGTCCGGGTCTCCTTGCCGGCCGGCGGGACCGGCGTGGTGGTGACCAGCTTGCCGAACTCGCGGCGGGCCCGGTCGGCCAGACTCGGCTGCTGCTGCACCTCGTTGGCCGCCGCGGTGGTGGCCGCCAGGTCGTGCACCACGCAGTTCAGCGCGGCGGGCTCCCGGCCGGTCAGGGCCGAGGCGAGCAGGGTCGCGTTGGTCTCGTGCTTGGCGTACGCCTGCGGAAAGCCGCTGCGCTGCACCTCCTGGGCCGCGTCGGTGAGCGGCAGCCGGGCGTAGCCGTTCACCTTGACCAGGCCGTCCAGGAACTTGTTGGTGGCGTACACCGGGTCCTTGATCTGCTCGACGGTGCCCCAGCCCTGCGACGGGCGCTGCTGGAACAGGCCGATCGAGTCGCGGTCGCCGCCGTCCAGGTTGTGGATCTTCGACTCCTGCATCGCGGTGGCCAGTGCGATGGTGACGGCCCGCTCGGGCAGGCCGCGGGAGAGCGCCACGGCGGCGATGGTGGCCGCGTTGGCGGCCTGGGCGAGTTCGAGGTCGCCCTTGCCCGTTCCGGTGGCCACCGTGCAGCCTTCGGGAGGCGGCATCAGCTTGTCCCGGTTGAGGAAGAGCACGGTGCCCGCGAGCACCGCGAGCGCGGTGAGCCCGATCAGCACCCGGCCCACCGGCCGGCGCCGACGGCCCGTCGTCTCCTCTGCCGCAGTCTCGGTCACCACTACCCCTCTCGCTTCGCGTTCCCGCCCGGACACCGTACCCACTCGGACGGCTGTGCGGTGGCGGTGGTTGCAGCGGCGGATACTACGCTGGCCGCCATGACCAGCCCTGACATCTCCCTGCACCAGAGCCTCGACCTCGGCCTCGACGGCGGCACGCTGACCGCCAGGCTGGTCGACTTCCCCTCCGTGAGCGGGAGCGAGGGGCCGCTCGCCGATGCGGTGGAGGCGGCGCTCCGGGCGTACCCGCACCTGACCGTCGACCGGTTCGGCAACAACGTGGTGGCCCGGACGAACCTGGGCCGGGCCGAGCGGGTGCTGCTGGCCGGGCACCTGGACACCGTGCCGATCGCCGACAACGTGCCCTCGCACGTCGAGGGCGACCTGCTCTACGGCTGCGGCACCTCCGACATGAAGTCCGGCGTCGCCGTGCAGCTCCGGCTGGCCGCCACTCTGCCCGACCCGAACCGCGACCTCACCTTCGTGTTCTACGACTGCGAGGAGATCGAGGCGTCCCGGAACGGCCTCGGCCACCTGGTGGCCCGTCACCCCGACTGGCTGGCGGCCGACTTCGCGGTCCTGCTGGAGCCCAGTGGCGCGATGGTCGAGGGCGGTTGCCAGGGCACCCTGCGGGTGGACGTGAAGCTGACCGGCACCCGGGCCCACTCGGCCCGCAGCTGGCTCGGCGACAACGCCATCCACAAGGCCGGCGAGGTGCTGCGGCGGCTCTCCGAGTACCAGCCGCGCTCCGTCGAGATCGACGGCCTGGAGTACCGCGAGGGCCTGAACGCCAACCTGATCAGTGGCGGGGTGGCCGCCAACGTGATCCCGGACGAGTGCGTGGTGCACGTCAACTTCCGCTACGCGCCGGACCGTTCGGAGGAGCAGGCCGAAGCGCACGTCCGGGAGGTACTGGCGGGCTTCGACGTGGTGGTCGCCGACTCCGCCCCCGGCGCGCTGCCCGGTCTCGACCAGCCCGCCGCCCGGGCCTTCCTGGCGGCGGTCGGCGGCCAGGCCAGGGCCAAGTTCGGCTGGACCGACGTGGCCCGGTTCAGCGCTCTCGGCGTCCCGGCGGTCAACTACGGCCCCGGCGACCCGAATCTGGCGCACAAGCGCGAGGAGCACTGCTCGCTCACCGCCATCGCCGAGGTCGAGGACCGGCTGAGGGCCTGGCTGACGGCCAACTGACCGTCACCCGGCGTACCTTCCGTTGTTCCCCGAAAACGGGGAACAACGGGCGTAGGGTTTCGTCATGACAGGCACTGGAGACGAAAAGCACTACGGGGACAGCCCTGACCAGGGCCAGGACCCCGAGCGGAAGAACGTTCCGGAGAAGCGGAAGGGCCCGGTCCTGCTCCGCCGCGACCAGGTCGGCACCAGCACCACCGACCAGCGGCTGCTGGACACCACGGGCCCGACCGACTGGCTGCACACCGACCCCTGGCGGGTCTGGCGGATCACCTCCGAGTTCGTCGAAGGTTTCGGCGCGCTGGCCGAACTCCCGCCCGCGATCAGCGTGTTCGGCTCGGCCCGGACCGCAGTCGACTCCCCCGAGTACGCGGCCGGGGTGGCCATCGGCCGGGCCCTGGTGGACGCGGGCTACGCGGTGATCACCGGCGGCGGGCCCGGCGCCATGGAGGCGGCCAACCGAGGCGCGTCCGAGGCCGGCGGCCTCTCGGTCGGGCTCGGCATCGAGCTGCCCTTCGAGCAGGGGCTGAACGAGTTCGTCGACCTCGGGCTGAACTTCCGGTACTTCTTCGTCCGGAAGACGATGTTCGTGAAGTACGCGCAGGGGTTCGTGGTGCTGCCCGGCGGCCTCGGCACGCTGGACGAGCTCTTCGAGGCGCTCACCCTGGTGCAGACGAAGAAGGTCACCCGGTTCCCGGTGATCCTGTTCGGCTCGGCGTACTGGGGCGGGCTGGTCGACTGGCTGCGGGACACGTTGGTGGCGCAGGGCAAGGCGAGCGCGCACGACCTGGAGCTCTTCCAGGTGGTGGACGAGATCGACGAGGTCCTCAAGATCATCGCGGAGAACCGGCGGCCGGCGGACGAGATCTGAGGCCCTTGGCAGATGCTCAGCCGTCTACGGTCAGGGGCTCGGGGAACTGCGAGGAGATCTGGCGCCGGGGTCACGGACGAAAGTGCCTGACCACCTACGCACGGATCACCTTGCACGGGGCCGGCGTCGCAGTTCCCCGAGCCCCTGGTCGGCTCCGGCTGAGCGTCAGGCGAGGCCGCGGCGGGCGACGGCCGGGGGGCGGGTGCCCTGGATGGCGGCGACCATGTCGAGGACCTGGCGGGTCTCGGCCACCTGGTGGGCTCGGTAGATCCGGGCGCCGAGCCAGGCCGAGACCGCGGTGGTGGCCAGGGTGCCGAGCAGGCGTTCGTCGACCGGGCGGTCCAGGGTCTCGCCGACGAAGTCCTTGTTGGAGAGCGAGACCAGCACCGGGAAGCCGGTCGCGGTCATCTCCGGCAGGCGGCGGGTGGCCTCCAGCGAGTGCCGGGTGTTCTTGCCGAAGTCGTGCCCCGGGTCGATGATCAGCGCGTCCCGCCGCACCCCGAGCCCGGCGGCCCGCTCGGCCAGCCCGACGGTGACCCGCAGGATGTCGGCCATCACGTCCTCGTACCCGACCCGGTGCGGCCTGGTCCGGGGCTCCGCCCCGCCCGCGTGGGTGCAGACCAGCCCGACGTCGTACCGGGCCGCGACCTCGGCCAGCTTCGGGTCGACCCCGCCCCAGGCGTCGTTCAGCAGGTCGGCGCCGACCTCGCAGACCGCCTCGCCGACCTCGTGCCGCCAGGTGTCGACGCTGATCACGGCCTCGGGGTGACGCTTCCTCAGCTCGGCGACGAACGGGACGGTCCGGCGCAGTTCCTCCTCGACCGTCACCTCCTCGCCGGGCCCGGCCTTCACTCCGCCGATGTCCAGGATCGCCGCACCCTCGGCCACCGCCCGGTCCGCGGCGGCGAACGCGGCCTCGTCGGCGAAGGTCGCGCCGCGGTCGAAGAACGAGTCGGGAGTGCGGTTGACGATGGCCATGATCACCAGTTCGTCCTCGCCGAATTCGCGTGGGCCCAGACGGAGTGCCACCGGTGTCTCCTCCACAGCTCGCCCGGGTGCAATGATGGGCCCCGGTCTGTTCGGGGACCATGATCCCATCTCTCTGGCTAGGTCCACTGGAAGGTACTGGAGGACAGCTCGTGTTCTGGTTGGTCGTGGTGGCGATGGCCGTGGTGGTCGGTGGAACCGCACTGGTGGCGCTGGGTGGTGGCGGGACTCTTCCCGAGGCGGTGCACGACCGGATCGCGGCGCGGCTGCCGGAACGGCCGCTGAGCCGGACGGACGTGGACGAGATCCGGCTGCCGATGGCGGTGCGCGGCTACCGGATGGACGAGGTGGACGACGTGCTCGACCGGCTCGGCGCCGAGCTCGCGCTCCGCGACACCCGGATCTCCGAGCTGGAGGCCGCCGCGGTGCTGGTCGGCGCGGTGGTGGCGAACACGCCCGAGGGCGAAGAGCCGTTGCCCGGCCTGGAGGAGTTCGCCAAGGTGACGCACGGGACGCCCGCGACCGACGTGGTGGACGTGACGAAGCGCCAGGACGGCGAGGCCGGGCAGTGACCGGAGCGGTGCTGGGCGCCGACGGCCTGCTGCGCTGCGGCTGGGGCGACTCGACGGACGACTACCGGGTCTACCACGACACCGAGTGGGGCCGTCCGGTGCACGGCGACGACGCGCTGTTCGAACGGGTCGCCCTGGAGGCGTTCCAGTCCGGGCTGTCCTGGATCACCATCCTGCGCCGCCGGGAGGGCTTCCGGGCCGCGTTCGCCGGCTTCGAGATCGCCGAGGTGGCGGAGTTCGACGAGGCGGACGCCGAGCGGCTGCTCCAGGACCCCGGCATCATCCGGAACCGCGCCAAGATCGCGGCCACCATCGCCAACGCCCGGGTCGCCCGCGAGCTGGACGGCGGACTGGACGCGCTGATCTGGCAGTTCGCGGTCGAGCCCGGCTCCCGGCCGGCGCCGCGGATCCTTGCGGACGTACCGGCGGTGACGCCGGAGTCCACGGCGCTGGCCAAGGAGCTCAAGAAGCAGGGCTTCCGCTTCGTCGGGCCGACCACGGCGTACGCGCTGATGCAGGCCTGCGGGCTGGTCAACGACCACCTGATCGACTGTCACGCGCGCTGAACTTTTCGCAGGGCGTCCAGGAGGCACACGCCAGGGGCTCGGGGCTCTGCTGATGGGCGGCTCCGCCGCGGGGCGACGCCGACCCCTGGAGCGTTCAACGTGCGTACTGGGTCAGGCACTTTCGCAGTGACCCGCACGCCAGACCTCCTCGCAGTTCCCCGAGCCCCTGGACCGTAACCGGCTGAGCCCTTGCCGAAGTTAGCGGCCGAGGTAGACCGGCTGTTGCTTGGCGACGAAGGCGTTGACCGCGATGCGGTGGTCCTCGCTGGCGCCCGCCAGGGTCTGGAGTTCGTCCTCCTTGTCGAGGAGTTCGCTCAGCGTGTGGGTGGCCCCGTACGCCAGGGCGGTTTTGATCGCGCCGAGCGCGACCGTCGGCCCCTGGGCCAGCCGCTGGGCGAACTCCCGGGCGGTGGCGGCCAGTTCGGCGGACGGGACGACCTTGGTGGCCAGCCCGAGTTCGGCCGCCTCGGCCGCCTTCACGGTGCGCGGGAACATCAGCAGCTCGGTGGCCCGGGCGTGCCCGACCAGTCGGGGCAGGGTCCAGGAGGCGCCCGAGTCGGCGGTCAGCGCGACCCCGGCGAACGAGGTGTTGAAGCCCGCGGTGTCGGCCACGATCCGGAAGTCGCAGGCGAAGGCCAGCGAGGCCCCGGCGCCGGCGGCGACCCCGCCGACCGCCGCGACGGTCGGCTTGTTCATCCCGGCCAGCGCCCGGACCAGTGGGTTGTAGTGCTCGGCGACGGTCTTCAGCGGCGCGTCGCTGGTGCCCAGCAGCCCGAGGTGCTCCTTGAGGTCCTGGCCGACGCAGAAGGCCTTCTCGCCCGCACCGGTGAGCAGCACCGCCCGGACGGCACTGTCCTCGGCCGCCGCGATCACGGCGTCCCGGAGTGCCACCTTGGTGGCGATGTCCAGGGCGTTCATCGCCTCGGGCCGGTTGATGGTGATGACGGCCAGGCCGCCGTCGAGTTCGAACAGCACGGAGTCGGACATGGGCGAGGGCTCCCTGGGGGTCGAGGGTGGGACGAAGTCAGCATGCCCGAGCGCCACGGGTGCCGGGGAGTGTGAGGTCGGGCACCTTTTGGCGGTGTCGCCGGAGCAGTGCCGCCGGGGCTTCTGGCGGGTAATGCGGTGCTCTGGGCGGGTGTGGTCGGTGGTGCGGAGAGAGTGACGTTGGTCATCAAGCCATCTGATGCGGGATAATGGCTTCCGATCAATGCGTTCGATACCGGCGGTGGACGGACTGCCGGGACGTAGCTGAGCGGTTGCAGGAAGGGGAACGAGCATGGCGGCCATGAAGCCGCGGACGGGTGACGGCCCGCTCGAGGTCACCAAGGAGGGGCGGGGCATCATCATGCGAGTGCCGCTCGAAGGCGGCGGACGCCTCGTAGTGGAGCTCACGCCGGATGAGGCGAGCGCCCTGGGTGACGCCCTGAAGGCGGCCACCGGCTGACCCAGCGGGTGCCCTGCGTTCTCCCTGGAGACACGCGTACGACGCCGAGCCCGGCTCCGGATCACCGGAGCCGGGCTCGGTGCTTTCCGGGGCCGGATCGGGCCGGCGTCAGCGCTTCACGGCGCAGAGCAGGCCGTCGCTGACCGGCAGCAGGGCGGGCAGCAGCAGGTCGCTCTCCCGGACGTCCCGGACCAGTTCTCGGACGGCCCGGGTCTGCGGGTCGCGGTGGTTCGGTTCGGCCAACCGGCCCTCCTGGAACACTCCTTCGAAGCAGACCACGCCGCCCGGTCGGAGCAGGCGCAACGATTCTGCAAGGTACGACTGCGATTCAGCCGGGTCGCCGTCGCAGAAGACCAGGTCGTACTGACCGTCCGCCAGCCGGGGCAGCACGTCCAGGGCCCGGCCGGGGATGAAGCGCGCCCGGTTCGGGGCGAAGCCGGCCGCGTGGTACGCCTCCCGGGCGTACTGCTGGCGGACCGGCTCCAGGTCGACGGTGGTCAGCACGCCGTCAGGACGCATCCCGCGGAGCAGGTAGACCCCGGAGACGCCGGTGCCGGTGCCCACCTCGGCGATCGCCTTGGCGTCCACGGCGGCGGCCAGCAGCCGTAGCGTGGCGCCGCCACTCGGCCCGATCGCCCGGATGCCGGCCCGCGCGGACTGGGCCCTGGCGTAGGTCAACACCGCGTCCTCGCCGACGTAGGTGTCGGCGAGAGCCGCGTGCGCGGGCCCGAACTCGGTGATGGCTGCCTCTTCCGGAGCGCCTGATGTCGATATTTCCAGCCACAGATTACTGGCCGGGCGGGAACCGCGTTCGAAGACCGGCCGTTGACCCTGAAGGGAAGTGGTGATCGGCCCATGGAGCGGGTGCTCCGCGGGCGGGAATCGGTGCTTTATCCGGAGCTGACGGGTGAGGTGGATATGGTGGTGGCCCTGCTGGGCAGAAGAGCCGACCGAGGAGGTGTGGCTGAGGACGACGTCCTGACGCTGTGGCACCTGAGCGGCTCTACGTCGGCCCGTACGCCGAAGCCCGTGATGAACCAGCCTGTGCACTCCCCCCTGGACAAGTCGACCGCAGCCGACACCGTGGTGGCCGACGCCCCCGCCCCGCTCGCGACCTTCGCCGAGGGCCCCGATGCGCAGACCTGGACGCCGCCGAGTTGGGCGGAGATCGTCGAGGCGCACAGCGCTCGGGTGTACCGGCTCGCCTACCGCCTGACGGGCAATCAGCACGACGCCGAGGACCTGACCCAGGAGGTCTTCGTCCGGGTGTTCCGCTCGCTCTCCACCTACACCCCCGGCACCTTCGAGGGCTGGCTGCACCGGATCACCACCAATCTGTTCCTGGACATGGTGCGCCGCCGCCAGCGGATCCGGTTCGACGCGCTCGGCGACGACGCGGCCGAGCGGCTGCCCAGCCGTGAGCCGAGCCCGGCCCAGCACTTCAGCGACACCCACTTCGACGCCGACGTCCAGCAGGCGCTGGACACCCTGGCCCCCGAGTTCCGCGCTGCCGTGGTGCTCTGCGACATCGAGGGCCTCAGCTACGAGGAGATCGCCGCGACCCTGGGCGTCAAGCTCGGGACGGTGCGCAGCCGGATCCACCGCGGCCGTTCGCACCTGCGCGCCGCGCTCAAGCACCGCGCTCCGGGGTCCGCTCCGGGCCGGGTGCGCCGGGGCGGGGCCGAGCCGGTGGCGGTGGGTGCCGAGCCCGCCGGGGCCGATCGGGGGTCGGCGTGACCTCCGCCGAACCCACCGGCCGGGCCAGGCGAGGCACCGGCTGGGCCCAACTCGGCCGTCGGGCCGAGCCGGTGACGGAGCTTCGGGCGGTCCCGCTGCGGGCCGCCGCCGAGCCGCTCGCCGAGCAGCACCACCTCGGTGACCGGCTCTCCGCCTTCGTCGACGGCGAGCTGGACCACGACGCCCGCGAGCGGGTCCAGGCCCACCTGGCCACCTGCCCCGACTGCCTCGCCGAGGCGGACGAGAGCCGGGCCGCCAAGCAGCTGCTGACCCGCAGCGCCGCTCCCGACCCCTCCGCGCTGCTGATGGCCCGGCTGCTCGCGGTCGCCGCGCTGCCCGAGGACGACGAGCATCCCGGGGCCGGCGGCCCGGCCGTGCCCGGCGTCGGGACACTTGGCGGCTCCCGGCTGACCGGTGGTTCGTTCGGCCGGGGTGCCGGGTCCTCGTTCGGGGCCGGGGCACTTGGCGCCGGCGCCCCCCTGCCGGGGGTGGACCCGAGGGCCCGCCGCTCGTTCCGTCCGCTGGCGGCGGCGGCCGAGCCGCCGGTGGCCCGCTCCGCACCGCTCGGCCGGCGGTTCGTCTTCGCGGCGGCCGGGGCCTTCTCGGTCGCGGCGGTCACCCTGGGCGGGGTCTCCGCGGTCTCCGGCGAGGAACAGCACGGCACGGTCACCCCGGTGAGCGGTCCCGGCGGCGGCTCCGTGGTGCTTCCGGTGGACTTCCCCGCGGCGTACCCCGTGCGGACGCCCGGCGGGCTGATGGCGGCGCTGCCCAGTTGGCAGCCGAGCGCGGAGGCGGTCCGCAACCCCGTCGCGCCGCAGCACTACCTGCGCTGATCCACCGCGGCGGGCTGCCCGTGGCCTGCTTCTTTGCCACAGCTTCATCAAGCTGGGGCCCTGGGACACGCCGGTGGCCATTACTCTGTACTGACGCTGTCCAGATTTCATCAGGTGCCGGGAGCTCGGGTGTTCACAGACGTAGGCCCACTTGAGGTCGTGACACTGGTCATCCTGGCCATCGTGATCTTCGGCCCGGACAAACTGCCGAAGCTGATCCAGGACGTGATGGGCTTCGTCCGCAAGGTGCGTACCTTCGCGGACAGTGCCAAGGAGGACATCCGCTCGGAGCTGGGCCCGGACTTCAAGGACTTCGACTTCGAGGACCTGAACCCGAAGACCTTCGTCCGCAAGCAGCTGCTCGGCGGCAACGAGGACCCGCTGGGCTTCAAGGAGATCCGGGACGGCCTCGACATCAAGTCCGTGCTCAACGACGACCCGGCGCCGAGCCGGGCGGTCGCTGACCTGACCAAGTCGGCCTCGCCGCTCGCCTCCCCGATAGCCTCGCCGATCGCCGCTGATCCACTGCAGAAGGACGAGCGCCCGCCGTTCGACCCGGACGCCACCTGACCCCTGTTCGTCGCCCCGACGCCCCGCCCGGCCGCCACGCTGAGCGGGGCGTCGGCGTGTCCGCCGCTATTGTGCTGAGAGCCATTGATCAGTGCGGTACGAGGAGGCCCAGGGATGGACGCGAGTAGCCGTGCGGTGGGGACGGCCACGGTGGGCGCCACCGTGGGAGCGCAGACCCGGGCGGCGGTGGACCCGCTGGCGCCGTACCTGGCCGCCGACTTCCCCTGGTACGGCCTGGACGACGGCTGGACCGGGCGGCGCTGGCTGATGCAGGCCGGGGCGACGCCGGGCCGGGTCGAGCAGCCGATCGACTACGGCACCCTCGGGCACGGCGAGGAGCCCGCCAAGCACTACGAGGCCCGGGACCTCCGCAAGTTCGCCGTGGTGGTCACGGTGGCCCGCCGGGACAGCCGCCGCAGCGCCGACAACACCGGGATGCTCGAAGCCACCTCCGCCTCCTCCGCCGCCTGGCTGGCCGGCTCGGGACTACTCGCCGCCACCTGGCCCGGCCAGCTCGACCGCACCCTCCGCCAGGACTGGCTCGACCAGCAGAGCGCCCTCGCCTGGGACCTCGCCGACGACCTCGACGGCCCCGGCTGGTCCCCCCTCACCCTCCCCGTCAACGGCCTCCCGCAGCCCTTCCGCTACCGCGAGTCCGAATACGGCTGGGTGCTCGCGGGCGAGGCCCCCGGCGTCCTGCTCGGCGCCTACGGCCGCGGCATCAGCGCCTACGGCGCGGGCTTCGCCACCGTCCCCGACCTGACGGTCTACAACGGCCGCTGAGTCACCGATCGGCGCACCGGTAGGAGCCGTCCTCCTCGCGGCTGATCGCGGTGTGTCCCGAGCAGTGCAACATCGGAGCCAGCGTTACGGTGCGGCAGACCGCGCCGCCGAGCAGCAGCACGCCCATCACGCCCACCGAGATCAGCACCCACCGCGACCCCCGCACCGCCAGAGCCAAGGCCGCCACGGTGGCCAGCACCCCGACCACCAGCAGCACCAACACCAACGGCGCACGGTTCTCCCGCAGCCCGGGGAACAGCTCGGGCTGCTCGGCCTCGGTGGTGCCGGCCAGGCTCAGCAGCAGCGCCAGCGCCGCGATGGGTACCAGGCCGACGATCAGACATCCCCTCATGAGCCCGGGGACGCCGAAGGCCCCGGGAGTGGTTCCCGGGGCCTTCGGTGACGGTGCGTCAGAACTTGTTCTTCGGGGTCAGCCCCAGCGACAGGCCGGAGAGGCCGCGCTGGCGGCCGCCGAGCTTGCCCGCGATGGTGCGGAGGGCGGTGGCGGCGGGGGAGTCGGGGGCGGCCAGGACGACCGGGCGGCCGTCGTCGCCGCCCTCGCGGAGGCGGACGTCGATCGGGATGGAGCCGAGGACGGGGACGGTGGCGCCGACGGAGCGGGTGAGGGCGTCGGCGACGGTCTGGCCGCCGCCGGTGCCGAAGACGTCGATCATCTCGTCGCAGTGCGGGCAGGGCATGCCCGACATGTTCTCGATCACGCCGACGATCTTCTGGTGGGTCTGCAGCGCGATGGTGCCGGCCCGTTCGGCCACCTCGGCGGCGGCCATCTGCGGGGTGGTGACGATCAGGATCTCGGCGTTCGGGACCAGCTGGGCGACCGAGATGGCGATGTCGCCGGTGCCCGGCGGGAGGTCGAGCAGCAGGACGTCGAGGTCGCCCCAGTAGACGTCGGCCAGGAACTGCTGGAGGGCGCGGTGCAGCATCGGGCCGCGCCACACCACGGGGGCGTTGCCCGGGGTGAACATGCCGATCGAGATGACCTTCACGCCGTGCGAGGACGGCGGCATGATCATGTCCTCGACCTGGGTCGGGCGGCCCTCGACACCGAGCATCCGGGGGATGCTGTGGCCGTAGATGTCGGCGTCCACCACGGCGACCTTGAGGCCGTCGGCGGCCATCGCGGCGGCCAGGTTGACGGTCACCGAGGACTTGCCGACGCCGCCCTTGCCAGAGGCGACGGCGTAGACCCGGGTCAGCGTGCCGGGCTTGGCGAACGGGATCTCCCGCTCGGGGGCGCCGCCGCGGAGCAGGTGGGAGAGCTCCTTGCGCTGCTCCTCGCTCATCACGTCGAGCTCGACCTGAACCTCCGTCACCCCGGCGACGCCGGAGACGGCGGTGGTCACCCGTTCGGTGATGGTCTCGCGCATCGGGCAGCCCGAGACGGTCAGGTAGATCGCGACCCGGACGGCGCCGCCGTCACCGATCTCGACCGATTTCACCATGCCGATCTCGGTGATCGGACGGTTGATCTCCGGGTCGTTGACGGTCGCCAGCGCCTCGCGTACGGACTCCTCCGTGACGCCTGCCGCAACCTCTGTCTCGTTGGCCATGCCTTGATGGTACGGCGCGCCGAAACTCCGCCGACCCGGCGGTAACGTGCCGCCGGTCACAACCGGTCTGCGGCGCCCCGGCGTTCGTCCAGTTCCTTGAGCAGGGCCTGCAGTTCGGAGCGGACGAAGTCGCGGGTGGCGACCTCGCCGAGCCCGTGTCGCAGGGCCGCGACCTCGCGGGTCAGGTACTCGGTGTCGGCGATGTTGCGGTCGCTGCGGGCCCGGTCCTGCTCCATGTTGACCCGGTCCCGGTCGTCCTGGCGGTTCTGTGCCAGCAGGATCAGCGGGGCGGCGTAGGAGGCCTGTAGGGAGAGCATCAGGGTGAGGAAGATGAAGGGGTAGTCGTCGAACCGCCAGCTGACCGGACCGAGGGTGTTCCAGACCACCCAGGCGACGACCACCACCGTCATCCAGACGATGAACCGGCCGGTGCCGAGGAAGCGGGCGATCCGCTCCGAGAGCTTGCCGAACGCCTCCGGGTCGTACACGGGCAGCGTGATCAGACCGGGCCGGCTGGTCCGCGGCTGGTCCAGCCGGCTGCGGGCCGGGCCGCTCGGCTCGGGGCGGGCGGTGCGGCGCTGGGAGCCCTCGCGGGCGCGCAGTTCGCGCAGCTCCCGGAGCTCGCGCAGCTCGCCCTGGAGGCGCTGGCGCGGGGTCTCGTCCCGGCGGCCCTTCTCGTCCCGGCGCCCCTTGCGGTCAGCGTCCACCAGTCGCCTCGCTTTCGTGTGCGTCGCCCGTGTGCAGGGCGGCCTCGCGCCAGTCGTCCGGCAGCAGGTGGTCGAGCACGTCGTCGACGGTGACCGCGCCGAGCAGGTGGTCGGCCTCGTCCACCACCGGGGCCGCCACCATGTTGTACGCCGCCAGGTAGCTGGTGACCAGTTGCAGCGGGGTGTCCGGCGGCAGCGGGTCGAGGTCGTCGTCGACCAGCGAGCCGACCAGGGTGTACGGCGGTTCGCGGAGCAGCCGCTGGAAGTGGACGGTGCCGAGGTACTTGCCGGTTGGGGTCTCGTTCGGCGGGCGGCAGACGTACACCTGGGCGGCCAGCGCGGGCTTGTTGTCGGAGACCCGGACCCGGGCCAGCGCCTCGGCCACGGTGGCGTCCGGCTCCAGCACGATCGGCTCGGTGGTCATCAGACCGCCGGCGGTGTTCTCCTCGTAGCTGAGCAGGCGGCGGACCGAGGCGGCGTCCTCGGGCTCCATCAGGCGCAGCAGCCGTTCGGCCGCCTCCTCGGGGAGGTCGGAGAGCAGGTCGGCGGCGTCGTCCGGGTCCATCGCCTCCAGCACGTCGGCGGCGCGTTCGTCCTTGAGCTTGCCGATGATCTCGACCTGGTCGTCCTCCGGCAGCTCCTCCAGGACGTCGGCCAGCCGGTCGTCGTCGAGGGCGGCGGCCACCTCGGCGCGGCGCTTGGGGGAGAGGTGGTGCATCACGTTGGCCAGGTCGGCGGGGCGGAGCTGTTCGAAGGTGGCCAGCAGGTTGGCCGCGCCCTGGCCCTCCTCGACCAGTGCGAAACCGCTGACGGCGGACCAGTCCAGGGTGAGCGTCTCGCCCTTGGCCTTGCGCAGCCTGGAGACCTTGCCGGACTGGACGAAGACCTTGCTGATCTCCCACTCGCGGACCCGGGTCTGCACCATCGCCACGTCCAGCACGGTGACCTCGGCGCCGGTCTTGGTCCAGGTGACGGTGCGGTCCAGCAGCTCGGCCAGCACCAGGGTCTCGGACGGGCGTTGCTCGAACCGCCGCATGTTGATGACGCCGGTGGTGAGCACCTGGCCGGACTCCAGGCTGGTCACCCGGGTCATCGGCAGGAAGATCCGGCGGCGGCCGACCACCTCGACCACCAGGCCGAGTACCCGGGGCGGGCGTCCGCCGATCCGCAGCGAGACCACCACGTCGCGGACCCGGCCGACCTGGTCGCCGTTCGGGTCGAAGACCGCGATCCCGGAGAGGTGGGAGATGAAGACCCGGCTGCCTGGCCCTGCCATGGACTTCCTCTCTCGCGACGATCCGGGCCCAGGCTACCTGGCCGGGAACCGCGCAGCCCGCCGACCGGCGCCGGGTGGGTCGGCGGTACGGTCGGGGTTCGTCAACGGAGGGGAAAACCGTGAACGGGTCGTCACATGTCAGGATCGCCAGGCCGTCCGGGGACCTGGCGGCAGCGGAGCGGTTCTGGATCGACGGGCTCGGCCTGAGCGTGCTGTACCGCCACGAGGCCGACGGCACCACCGAGGAGCACTCGCTGCTGATGGCCGGCTGGCCGGACGCCGCCTGGCACCTGGAGCTGGTCGACGCCGGGGAGATCCGGCCCCGGCCGACCGTCGAGGACCTCTTCGTGGTCTACCTGGGCGAGGCCGTGCCGGAGGAGCTGGTGGCCCGGCTGGAGGCGCACGGCGGGCGCCGGGTGAAGGCGCACAACCCGTACTGGGACGAGTGGGGCGTGACGGTCGAGGACCCGGACGGCTACCGGCTGGTGCTCTCCACCCGGCAGTGGTCCAACGGCTGATGCCCAACGGCCGGTCGCCGTCCGGGTCCTGACCGTGGGTCAGCCTGTGGTGACCGGCTCCTGGAGCTCGGTCACCCAGGTGGACGGGTCGCCCTCGCACTGGATGTACAGCTCGCGGCTGTAGCCGAGCGAGCGGTGGCCGGTGGAGTCGATCCACCGGGCCAGGGTCTGCGAGGTCGGCAGGATGTCGTCCATCGCCCCGCGGTGCACGATGGTGGCCGCCACCGGCAGGGCGGGCAGGTCGGCGACCTCGAAGCCGTACGCCGGGTCGGGCTCGGCGTTGACCGGGATCGCCACGAACGCGCGGACCTGCTCGGTGCCGGGCCCGACCTCCTCGTAGTACGCCAGGCTCGGGCCGGCCGCGGTCAGCCCCGCCTCGGCGAGCAGGCCGCAGAGCCGCCCGAACAGCGGGCCGACCGCAGGGCCGATGTGCTCCGGTTCGAAGCTGTCCACCACGGTGGACAGTCGGGCCACCCGGACCGCCGGGATGCTCTTGACCACAACGTCGTCGGAAGGCATGTGCCCCTCACTCTCGATCGTCCGGAGCCTCGACTCGACCCGGGCCAGCCGGACGGCTGCCTCCTGCACTGCCGCCGCCAGTTCCGCCTGTCGCAGGCGGAGCATCCCGCGCAGCTCCTCCGCGCTCACCTGCTCGTCGACGATGGCGGTCACCTGCTGGAGGGTGAAGCCGAGGTCCTTGAGCGCGATGATGCGGTTGAGCCGGGCGAGTTGGGCCGCCTCGTAGCCCCGGTACCCGGTGAACGGGTCCACCCGGGCGGGGAGCAGCAGGCCGATGGCGTCGTAGTGGCGGAGCATCCGGACGGATACCCGGCCGTGCTTCGCGAAGTCTCCGATGTTGAACATGATGGGGCTACTCCAGAGCCTGACACGGTGTGAGGGTCAACCTGCGCACACGCTCAGCCATCAGGGGCTCGGGGAACTGCGAGGAGATCTGGCGTGCGGGTCACTGCGAAAGTGCCTGACCACACACGTACGTTGAACGCTTCCGAGGTCGGCGTCGCAGTTCCCCGAGCCCCTGACCGTAGCTGCTCAGCGCTTCTTGAAGAGCAGCTTCGGCAGCCCCGCCGGGATGGGCTTGCGGGTGGTGGCCGGGGTGGGCATCGGGGTGGTGGCGTGCGAGGCGTCGGGCATGCTGCCGGGCTGCTCGGTGAGCGGGCCGGTGGGCGTCAGCCGGAGGACACGGCACTCGCGGGCCCACCGCTCGGCGATGGTGTCGGTGTCGGGGGCGTTCAGGCGCTTGCCCTTGAGCTCCTCGACCGCGCCGAGCCAGGCGTCGCTGTCGGGGGCGAGCTCGGTGACGGTGGCGGGCCAGGCGGTGAGGCGGCCCCACTTGTCCTTGCTGCGGACGATGACCTCGGCGGGCTGACCGGCTGTCAGCCCGTGCAGGGGCTGTTCGATGCCGTCGCCGACCACCACCACCGCGCCGTCGTGCCAGGCGTGCCAGAGGGCCCGGCTCTGCGGCTGTCCCTCGGCCCGGACCCAGAGCAGACCGGACTTCTTCGCGGCCTCCTCCAGCAGTGCCCGGTCCAGCGTGGCCCGGTCGGGTCCGGTGGCGGCGTCGGTCGTCGTAGGCTCCATGGCCGACAGCGTAAGGCTTCACCGGCGGGTGCCGTCCGGGTGGTGTCTCACGGCTCAGGACGACAGTTTCATGGGTCTGTTACAGCCCTTACCGTGGTGTCCATCGGTATTCGACATCCTGAGGAGAGCTGTGCCCGCCGCCCGGCCCGACACCGCCACGCCCGCCCCGGCTGCGGCACCCGCGCTCACTGCCCAACCCACCACGCTGCCCAGGGTGGACCTGCTGCTGCTGGCGGTCTCGATCACCGGCATCTCGCTGTCCGCCCCGCTGATCAGTGCCACCGCTGCTCCGGCGCTGGCCATCGCGTTCTGGCGGAACGTCATGTCGGTCGGGGTACTCGGCCCGTACGCGCTGCTGCGGCACCGGGCCGAGCTGCGCGGGATCGGCCGCCGGGCGCTGCTGCTGGCGGTGGCGGCGGGGGTGCTGCTGGCGCTGCACTTCGCGCTCTGGATGCCGAGCCTGCGGATGACCTCGGTGGCGTCGGCGACCGCGCTGGTGACCACCACGCCGCTGTGGACGATCCTGCTGATGCGGCTGCTCGGGCACCGGCCGCCCCGGCTGGTCTGGATCGGTACGTGTGTGGCGTTCGCCGGTGTGCTGGTGCTGACCGGTGTCGACATGTCGCTCTCGCCGGACGCGCTGCTCGGTGACGCGCTGGCACTGGGCGCCGGGCTGGCCGCCGCCGGGTACATGCTGCTGGGCGCCGAGGTCCGACGGACCGTCAGCACCACCGCGTACACCCTGGTCTGCTACGCCACCACGGCCGTGGTGCTGCTGGCGGTCTGCCTGGTCGGCGGAGTGCAGATGGGCGGCTGGTCGGCCGGAGTCTGGTGGCAGATCGCGCTGCTGATGGTGGCCGCCCAACTGCTCGGCCACTCGCTCAGCAACCGGGTGGTGCGCACCCTCGGCCCGTCGGTCACCTCGACCGCGATCCTGCTGGAGACCCCCGGCGCCGCACTGATCGCGGCGCTCTGGCTCGGCCAGCTGCCGCCGGTCGCCGCGTACCCGGCGCTGGTGGTCATCCTGCTCGGTCTGGTCCTGGTCGCCCGGGGCGGCCGGAGCAACGGCTAGAGCCAGCCGTTGCGGCGGAAGCCCCGGTACATGCCGATACAGAGGACGGCGATGCCGGCCATCACGATCGGGTAGCCGTACCGGGAGTGCAGCTCCGGCATGAAGTCGAAGTTCATCCCGTAGACGCCGGTGACCATGGTGGAGACGGCGAAGATGGCCGCCCACGAGGTGATCTTGCGCATGTCCTCGTTCTGCGCGACCGAGACCTGCGCCAGGTTGGCCTGGAGCAGCGAGTTGAGCAGTTCGTCGAAGCCGTGCACCTGCTCGACCACCCGGGTCAGGTGGTCGGCGACGTCGCGGAAGTACTTGCGGATGTCCGGGTCGACCAGCCGCTGGCCGGGCTCGGAGAGCTGCTGCATCGGGCGGAGCAGCGGCGACACCGCGCGCTTGAACTCCAGCACCTCGCGCTTGAGCTGGTACACCCGGCCGACGTCCGCGCCCCGGCCGCCCTTGTTGGCGAAGACGTCGAACTCGATGTCGTCCACGTCGGTCTGCAGCCGGTCGGCGACCAGCAGGTAGTTGTCCACCACCTGGTCGGCGATGGCGTGCAGGACGGCGGACGGGCCCTTGGCCAGCAGGCCGGGGACGTCGCCGATCTCACCGGCGCTCTCCAGCCTGCGCCGCAGCTCGTGCAGTGAACTGTGCCCGCCGTGCCGGACGGTGATCACGAAGTCGGGCCCGACGAAGACCATCAGCTCGCCGGTCTCGACCACCTCGCTGGTCGGGGTGAGCTGGTCGTGCTCGACGTAGCGGATGGTCTTGAAGACCGCGAACAGCACGTCGTCGTAGCGCTCGACCTTGGGGCGCTGGTGCGCGTGCACCGCGTCCTCCACGGCCAGCGGGTGCAGCCCGAAGCGCTGCGCGATGCCCTCGAACTCGGCCTCGGTGGGCTCGTGCAGGCCGATCCAGCTGAACGATCCTGCATCCGTCTCCCGGGCCGCGCGGACCCGGCGGGCGGCCTCCCGGGGGCTGCACCGCTCACCGTTGCGCTTGCCGTCCTGGTAGACCGCGCAGTCCACCACGGCGGACGGGGTCTGGCTGTCGTGCGCCGGGTCGAAGCCGTTCAGCTCCGCCCGGCGGGGACGTGGACGGACGGCGGCACGCAGGTTGTTGATCATCGACATGACGGACTCCTCGGGCAGGAGGCGTCGCAGGACGGCACGTGGGTGACGGACCGTGGTGCGACGGCAAGGCGGCACGTTCATGGCCGGCCGTGGCCGGTGTTCCGGAGCTGCGGAAAAAGTCCAGGTGCCTTGCTGGGGCGCGGTTTGGACGCTGCGACTCCGGGGAATGTGCTCTCCCGGTCGGACGTGACGCTGCCTCAGGAACTCCGTCGAGGAGTGGGCCCGCCGCTCAGACGAGGGCGGGGTGAAGGCGACGCGGCCGGGCAGAGCTGCCGGTACTGCATGGTCGGCTGGTATCCACCGCGAACCACCTCCTTCACGTCGCGGCCCTGTGGGCGGAGACTCCCCAGTGGCCAGCTACATACCCTAACAGTTGACGGGGTGCCAGCGCTGTGGGTAAGCACCGGCCGGACACCGGCGGCGGGTTAGGGTCTGGCCATGGCGCACGACTTCCACGACCCCGCCGAGCTCTCCCGCACGTCCGTGCTGGCCGCCGTCGAGGCCCGTCTGCTGGCAACTTTCGGTGAACCGAGCGGCCGGGCCGCCGTCACCTTCCTCGGCGCGGACCGGATCGAGGTGCTGCGCTTCGGCCCGGATGCCGACGCACTGGTGAGGTATGTCACGCTCGGGATGTCGGCCGCACCGATGGCCGACCCCACCTCGGTGGTCGCCGATCCGGTCCGCGGCCCCCGGGTCGAGCTGGTGCTGACGGTCCGTGGGGCGCACGACGACGTGCTCCGTACGCTGGCCACCTTCGCCGCCACCCCGCAGGTCGAGGGTCTGGTGCTGGCGCCGGGCGGTTCGCTCGACCTCGGGGCGCCGCTCTGGGCGGGCGCCCCGTTCACCTCGGTGCTGGCCGCCGAGCCCGGCGGGCTTGTCCCCGACCTCGAGCTGGCCGAGCCGGCCGAGCCGGTGCGCTTCCTGCCGCTGCTGCCGATGACGCCGAACGAGGCCGGCTACAAGCGGGTGCACGGCGCGGCCGTGCTGGAGGAGCGCTGGCTGCGGCACGGCACCGACCTGCGCGACCCGCTGCGCCGGGGCGTACCGCTGGACTGACGGCCGGTCAGGACCTGGTCGTTCAGGACTGGTAGTCCTTGATGAAGCCGTACACGCCGCTGGCCACCAGCTGGACCGCGATCGCCGAGAGCAGCAGCCCGGAGAGCCGGGTGATCAGCACCACGCCACCCTCCTTGATCAGTCGGATGATCACCAGCGAGAACCGCATGGTCAGCCACATCACCACGTGCACGGCCAGGATCGCGGTCCACACCGCCAGGTCCTGGGCCGCCCCGTGGGCACCCTGGACCGCCAGGATCACCGCGACGATCGCACCGGGCCCGGCCAGCAGCGGGGTGCCGAGCGGCACCAGGGCGACGTTCACGTCCTTGGTCTGGGTCGGCTCCTCGATCTTGCCGGTCAGCAGGTCGAGGGCGATCAGCAGCAGCAGGATGCCGCCGGAGACCTGCAGCGCCGGGATCGAGACGTGCAGGTAGTCCAGGATCTGACGGCCGAACAGGCCGAAGCAGGTGATCACCCCGAGCGCCACGGCGGCGGCCTGCCAGGCCATCTTCCGCTGCACCTTGGCCGCCCGGCCGGAGGTGAGCGCCAGGAAGATCGGGATGGTGCCGGGCGGATCCATGATCACGAAGAGGGTGACGAAGAGCGACCCGAAGGTCGTGACGTCGAAGAAGGCCATCGGCGGGCGCTGCTCTCAGGGTGAAACGCGGCCTATGTGACGAATCGTCTGATTCTGGCACGTGCCGCGGCCCCGGACCCTCCGGCTCACCCGGAGATCGGCTTGGCTCCGGTCGCCTGCGCCAGCAGCGCCTCGTACACCGCAGGGTCGGTGGTGTACTCACCGAGGCGGACGGTCTTGCGGTGGCCGTGGTAGTCGCTCGACCCGGTGGCCAGCAGCCCCAACTCGGCGGCCAGCACCCGCAGCCGGGCCCGGGTCTCCTCGTCGTGGTCCAGGTGGTCCACCTCCAGGCCGCCCAGACCGGCCGCCGCCAGATCGGCGATCACCTGGTCGGAGACCGTCCGGCCGCGCTTCACCGCGCCGGGGTGGGCGAACACCGGCACCCCGCCCGCCGCCCGGACCAGCCGGACGGCCGTCGCCGGGTCGGTCTCGTGCTTGGGTACGTCGGCCCGGCCGCCGTTGGCCAGCCAGTCGTGGGTGAACGCGTCCGAGACGGTCGCCACCACGCCCGCCTCGACCAGCGCGCTGGCGATGTGCGGGCGGCCCACCGAACCGGTGCCGGCGATCCGCTCCACCTGCTCCCAGCTGATCGGCGCACCCAGCTCCCGGCAGCGCTCCACCACCGCCCGCCCCCGGCGGAACCGGTCGGTGCGGACCAGCTCCCGCTCGGTGGCGAAGGCGGGCTCGGCCGGGTCGAAGAGGTACGCCAGCAGGTGCAGGCTGATGCCGCCGACCCGGCAGGACAGCTCGGCCCCCGGCACCAGGGTCAGCCCGGTGCCGCGGACCGCCTCGGCCGCCTCGGCGTGGCCCGCCACCGTGTCGTGGTCGGTCAGCGCGACCACGTCCAGACCGGCGGCCACGGCGTTGGCGACCAGCTCGGCGGGGGAGTCGGTGCCGTCCGAGGCGTTGCTGTGGGCGTGCAGGTCGATGCGCACGGGTGACGGCTCCTCGCGGGTCGGTGGAGCCCAAATGTACGCCGGAGGTTGCTAGCCGAGCAGCCTCGGGGACGGCGCCCCACAGGGCAGCAGCCCGAGCTCGGCCCCCGCGTCCCGCAGATCGGTGAGCACCAGCTCGTCGTACATCATCAGCGCCGACTGCTCGGGCCAGGCGATCGCCCAGATCCAGAGCCCGCGCGCCTCGCCGACGTAGACCGCCCGGTCGTCCGGGGCCTCGGGGACGTGGAACATCGGGGTCGGCCGCCCGGCGGCGGTCACCTTGGCGTCGGCCGGCTTGTAGAGCGAGACGCTGGGGCCCGGGTCGGGGCCCGGCAGGCCCGCGTACCGGGCGCCGAGGCCGACGCCGAGCTCCTCGGCGACCAGCACCAGCTCGCCGAAACCGCCCAGCGGCCCCGGGCCCGAGCAGGCCACGGCGGTGGCGCGGGCGCCGGAGACGTCGTCTCCCGCGTGCGCGATCCCGGTGAACAGCCAGCCGACCGGCAGCGGCCACGGCAGCCAGACCGGCACCTGCGACCGCGCCACGGCGACGCCCAGCGCCTCCACACTCGGTGGCAGCACCGGCTGCATCGGGTGCACGGCGCCGTGCTGGTCGCACTGCCAGGTATCGGAGAAAAGACCGGGCGCGCGGACCCGGCCGGCGCACCTCGGGCAGCTTGGCTCGCCCCTCATAACGGACAACGCTCCTCCCTCCGGAGCGCCGAGTCAAGGACGATCACCCGGATGGAGTGCGACTCCGTCCGGGCCGGTGGCGGCCCCGTTGGGGGATGTCCCGTGGCGGGCGGCGGCAAACGTACGGCAGCTCGGAGCCGGTTGCGCGGCGGGCACACTGACGCCCCGTCACCGGTGGTGCTGGTGACGGGGCGTCAGTTGGGTATCGGGATCTCGGGCCCGGCCGAAGCCGGACCGGCCCCCGTCACACCGTCTTGAACGGGCGGATGTACAGGCGCTCGCCGGTGCGGGCGGCCCGCTCCACGAACTCGCGGACGGTGTCCGCGTCGGCGATCAGGGTGTCGGTGGCGATGCCCTGGACATCGTCCAGGCGGAGGATCTCGAAACGCATGGGTTCTCCCTTCCCTGCCTCACTGCATGACTGAGGCTTCAACTGACAGCTCGGTCTTCGTCGTCCGGGGTGCTGCTGTCGTACTGCTTCACCAATCGGCACCGGGCGGAAGCTGATCGAGCCTCATCAACCACGGTGCCGTACTGCTGCTTCGGGGCGGTTGCCCGCCCGTAAAGTCCCGGTTTCGGCGCACTGGGCGCCGTTCTCATCAACAGAGCGCGGAGCGCGATGATTCCCGGACAGATTCAAATATTACCCGAACTAACGAATCTCTGTCGGTCGGAAACCAGGACAGGGCGCTGACCAGCGGCTATTCCGTCAGGTTCCAGAAGCCGGCGAGCACGGCGGCGGTCGCCTCAGGCTGCTCCGCGTTGGGCGAGTGCAGAGCCCCGGGCACCGTGGTGTGCCGGACACCCAGCCGGTCGGCCATCGAGATCTGCTCCGGCACCGGCCACGCGTAGTCCTGCTCGCCGGAGATCACCTGCTTGGCCAGCGGGACCTCGGCCAGCTCGGCCACCAGATCCGGCGCGGAGACCAGGTGTCCGCCCATCACGACCAGTGCCTCCGGGCGGTTGGCCACCCAGCGGCGGTGCAGGAACTCACCGATCTCGGGGTGCGGCCGGGGCTTGTCCTGATCCATCTGCTGCAGCAGCTGCCAGATCTCCTCCAGGCTCATCCCGCCCAGCGCGTCGATCAGCAGCTTGGTACGGGCGGCCTCGCTCGGGTCGATCGCGGCCGGGCCGGTGGAGAGCAGCGTGAGCGACCGCCACGGCAGCGGCCCGCCGCGCTGATCCGCCGTCAGCACCGCCTGCCGGCTGACCTGACCGCCGAAGGAGTGCCCCAGCAGGTGCAGCGGGGTCGCGGTGCCCAGCGCCGCACTCAGCGCGATCAGGTCGAGTGCGAGCTCGTCGATCGCGTACGCGGCGGGCTCGTCGTCACCGCCGGTCTCGTACTGGCCGCGCTGGTCGACCGCCACCGTGCGGTAGCCCTGCTCGGCCAGTGGCTCCAGGAGGGCGATGAAGTCCTCCTTGCTCCCGGTGAACCCGGGCACCAACAGCGCGGTCCCCCGCACCGGCCCGGCGGGCTCGGCAACGAGGGACGCAAAACTTCCCCGCGAGGTCGCCAGCCGAACAGCACTGGCACAGACGGGCAGCTTCAGAAACGGCGGAGTACTCACACCGCCGAGCCTAGTGGGCGCACGACAGGGGCTCGGGGAACTGCAACGCCGACCTCGTACAAGGTCACTCCCGCGTGCAGGGGCAGGCACTTTCGCCTGCTGACCCGCACGCCGGATCCCGTTGCTGTTCCCCGAGCCCCTGGACCGTAGGTGGCTCAGCTCTCGTCGGTGACAGCCCGACGGGTGCGGGTCCGGCGGCGCGGAGCGTCGCCCTCCGCGGCCGGGGCTGCCTCGACCACTGCGGCCGTCTCGGTGCCGGCGGCAGCCGAACGCGGGCGACGGCGGCGACGACGCGGAGCGTCGCCCTCGGCCCCGGCCTCGACCGGCACGGCCTCGGTGACCACGGCCGCCTCGTCGACGACGACCGCACCGTCGGCGGTGGAGCCGCCCCGGGTACGGCGCCGCTCACGCGGTGCGCGGGCCGGCCG
>NZ_JBFUMY010000005.1:0-246153 GCF_054049135.1 Kitasatospora sp. P5_F3
GGCCCGGACCGGTCGGCCGGGCCGACCGCGGCCGGCGCCTCGGCCCGGACCGGCAGCGGGGTGCGCTCGGGGGCCTCGGCCGGGGGAGCGGCCGGGGTCTCCTCGGGTTCGAAGAACGGGAGGAAGTCCTCGTCGGGCATGGGGAGTTCACCGCCACTGTCGTCCACCGGGACCAGCACGTCGAGTACCCCGTCCTCGGTGGCGATCGCGGCCAGCCGGGCGGCGGTGTCCATGAAGCCGGGGTCGGCCCGGTGCACCGCGCGGTAGAGCGGGAGCGCGGCGGCGCTGCGCCCGGAGCCCTCGTAGGCGCGGGCCAGCCAGTAGCGCAGCTCCTTGCGCTGCGGCTGCTCGGACCGGCAGCGGGCCAGTGAGGAGGCCAGCGGGTGCTGGGCCTGGGCGCACATGTCGAGCCGGACCCGGGCCATCCCGGCGAACAGCCCGGCCTCGATGCCGAGCAGCTGGTCGTCGAGCAACTGGTCGGTGTCCCGGATGAGTTGCTCCCAGTCCTTGAGCAGGTAGGAGCGGCAGGCGTGCAGGAAGCGGACCGAGGGGTCCTGCTCCGGCTGCGGGCAGCCGGTCAGCGCGGTGTCCAGCTCGGCCAGGTGCCGGCCGTCCAGCCAGTGCGAGGCGTGCGCCAGCGCGAGGTCGCGGCCGTCCTCCAGCACGGGCTGGACCCACCAGCCCAGCCAGAACCAGGAACTGAGCGGCCGTTGGTGCTTGGCCCGCTGCTCACCGAAACGTTTCTGGTGGCGGTGCATGGCGAGTAACGCGCCCGAGGTGTCGCAGCGCAGTGCGTGCAGGCCGAGCCAGGCGTCGGCCATGCCCGGGTCGAGCTCGACCGCGGTGCGGAACTCCTCCTCCGCGCGGGCGTACGACCCGGCCGCGTACGCGTCCATGGCGCGCAGCCAGGCGCGGTCGGCCAGCCGCTCGGGCCCCGCCGTACCGGAACTGTCCACTGTCACTCAGCCCCCCGCCGTGTGCACCGAAGGCACCCCCTGACAGGAATCGTACCGGCGGCGGGCTGATCCGGAAGGGTGCCGCGCGGAGTCAAATCCGGCCGTGCGGGCGGTGGTTGGGGCACGAAGAACGGCACCTCCGGCTCACGGGGGAACAAGTCGGAGGTGCCGCGTCTAATGTTGCGCGATCAACTAATCTCGCGCTGAGCAGAACCTAAGTCCTGACGACTGCCCAGGTCAAGGGCGTCGCGCAGGCTCACCGTGGGTGCTCCGGACGATCCGCCCGGTGACTCCGTGCACCCGTAGATCGGCGTACGGACGGCTCGGGTCGGCTGCGAAGTGAGCGAGCTCGGCGCGGCTCCAGCCCTCCCAGAACTCGGCCAGTTCCGGTCCGTCCCGCCGCTCGCCGCGCGCCCGGGCGGCGGGCTGGTCCAGCTCCAGCCAGATCAACCGGGCCAGCAGGGGGCGGAGTTCACGCCGCCCGGCGCCGACCCCCTCGATCAGTACCACCGGCGCGGCGGGTGCCCGGCGGCTGCCTGCGAAGCGCCCCAACACCCAGTCGTAGACCTGGTGTTCGGCGCTCTCGCCCCGGCTCAGCGGGTCGAGCAGCTGAGTCCGCAGCCGTTCCGTCCAGCCGAACGGCCGGCTGTGCGTGGCCAGGTCGTCCAGGTGCACCACCGGCGCCCCGTCGAGCGCCGCCGCGAGCCGGGCGGCGAAGGTGGTCTTCCCCGAGCCGGCGTGCCCGTCCACCGCGACCAGCCGCACCGGACCGCAGGACGGCGGCAGCGCGCGCAGCTCGGCGGCCAGCGAAATCAGCTCGGATCGGGTCATCGCCCCACTTTACGGTCGGGCCGGGTCCGACGTTGTGGCACGGGTGCTCGAGTGATGTGCCGAACCGGACCGTGACGGCGCGCCCGGTATCGGGCATACTCACATCGCCAAGCCCAGTGAACGGGCGTTCACCGCAATCCGGTGCCGCCCGGGCAGACCCTGCCGTGCCGTACCCGAACCCCCAGGGCGGCGCCCGACCGAGGAGGCGACGTACCGTCATGACCCCCGCCGCTGCCAAGCCCGTGGATCGCCAGCTGCCCAGCGAGGAGGCCAGGGAGCTGCTCGCCCTCACCAGGGACCTGGTGCGCAACGAAGTGGAGCCGCGCGCCGCCGAGGACGAGGCGGCCGGCCGGTTCCCGCGCGAGGTGTTCAGCACCCTCGGCGAGGCCGGTCTGCTCTCGCTGCCCTACGAGGAGCAGCACGGCGGTGGCGGGCAGCCGTACGAGGTCTACCTCCAGGTGCTGGAGGAGCTGGCGGCCGGCTGGCTGGCGGTCGGGCTCGGGGTCAGCGTGCACACGCTGTCCTGCCACGCGCTGGCCACCTTCGGCACCGACGCGCAGCGCGAGCGCTGGCTGCCCGGCATGCTGGGCGGCGACCAGCTCGGGGCGTACTGCCTCTCCGAGCCGCAGTCGGGGTCGGACGCCGCCGCGCTGCGCACCCGGGCCGACCTGGACGGCGAGCAGTACGTGGTGAACGGCACCAAGGCGTGGATCACCCACGGCGGGCACGCCGACTTCTACAGCACGATGGCCCGCACCGGTGTGGACGGCGCCCGCGGCATCAGCTGCCTGCTGGTGCCCGGCGACAGCGCCGGTCTGTCGGCCGCCCCGCCGGAGCACAAGATGGGCATGCGCAGCTCGCCCACCGCCCAGATCCACTTCGACGGCGTCCGGGTGGACCGCGACCGCCTGATCGGCGAGGAGGGCCAGGGCTTCCAGATCGCGCTCTCCGCGCTGGACTCCGGCCGCCTGGGCATCGCCGCCTGCGCGATCGGGGTGGCCCAGGCCGCGCTCGACCTCGCGGTCGAGTACGCGGGCACCCGGCAGCAGTTCGGCCGCCCGATCGCCGAGTTCCAGGGCCTGTCCTTCATGCTGGCCGACATGGCCACCAAGGTGGAGGCCGGGCGCGCGCTCTACCTCTCGGCGGCCCGCCGCCGGGACGCCGGGATGGCGTTCTCCAAGGAGGCCGCGATGGCCAAGCTGTTCTGCACCGACGCCGCGATGGCGGTCACCACCGACGCCGTCCAGGTGCTCGGCGGGTACGGCTACACCCAGGACTACGCCGCCGAGCGGTACATGCGGGAGGCCAAGGTGCTGCAGATCGTCGAGGGCACCAACCAGATCCAGCGCCTGGTGATCGGCCGTCACCTGACCGGCCGCTGACCGCAGGTCGGCGTGCTCGATCGAGTCGCACTCCGTCAGGTCCTCGGTCGGGGCGCCGGTGCCGGCGCAGAGCGCGGCCGAGAAGGGATGCCAGGCGGTAGGGAGCACCGCGTGCTGCGGCAGCTGCTCCTCGTCGCCCAGCAGGGCGATCGGACGGTCGCACTCGGGGCAGTGCACCCGGAAGATGTCCCAGGTCTCCATCTCGCCCGGGTCCACCCCCGGGAAGTCGTCGAGGTCGAAGCGTTCGTCGTCCTCCGCAACGGTGCGGGAGGGCTGTTCGGCAGCAGGCATGTGATCCCCCTCGGATCGGGCCCGGCCGACGTCGGCCCTGGCCAAGAGCACCATTTCCCGCTGACGGGGCCTCATAACCCTGCACTCGGACGCAGTGTGATGCACGTCATGTGGCGCTCGCCACATTCACGCGGCATGTGCCGGAGCGTGCGCCCCCTGACCCCGGCCGCCACCCCGTGGTCGGCAGCGGGGGTTGCGGGGCAGTAGGTTTGCGCACTGTGGAGGATCTCGACCAACGCATCGTTCAGCTGCTCCTGGAGGACGGCCGGATGAGCTACACGGACCTGGGCAAGGCCACCGGCCTGTCCACTTCGGCGGTGCACCAACGCGTGCGCCGCCTCGAACAGCGCGGGGTGATCCGCGGCTACACGGCGATCATCGACCCGGACGCGGTCGATCTGGCGCTCACCGCCTTCATCTCCGTCAAACCCTTCGACCCCAGCTCCCCGGACGACACCCCGGACCGGCTGGCCGGGCTGTCGGAGATCGAGGCCTGCCACAGCGTCGCGGGCGAGGAGAACTACATCCTGAAGGTCCGGGTCGGCGCCCCGGGCGACCTCGAGGACCTGCTCGCCCGGATCCGCAGCGCGGCCGGGGTGTCGACCAGGACCACGGTGGTGCTCTCGACCCCGTACGAGGCGCGGCCGCCCAAGCTCTAGCCCCGGGGGTCGCGGACCGAGGCCGGTCCGTACGGGTGCAGACTTAAGCCTCATGAGCGCATCCACCACCCCTCGGACCGTGCTGCTGCGCGGCGGTTCCGTCTACAGCCCCGTCGACCCGTTCGCCAGCGCGATGCTGGTCGAGGGGGAACACATCGCCTGGGTCGGCAGCGACGGCGCCGCCGCACCGTACGCGGCGACCGCCGACGAGGTGATCGAACTGGACGGCGCGCTGGTCACCCCGGCGTTCGTGGACGCGCACGTGCACGCCACCTCCGCCGGCCTCGCGCTGACCGGCCTCGACCTGACGGGCTGCCCCTCGCTGGCCGAGGCACTGGCTGCCGTCACCGCCTTCGCCGCCGCTGCGCAGGGCGTGCTGATCGGGCACGGCTGGGACGAGACCAAGTGGCCCGAGGGCCGCCCGCCGACGCTCGCCGAGCTGGACGCCGCCGCCGGTGGCGCCGCCCTCTACCTGTCCCGCACCGACGTGCACTCCGCGCTCGCCTCCACCGCGCTGCGGGAGCTGACGGACGGTCTGGCCGACCGCGCCGGGTACCACCCCGAGGGCCCGCTCAGCCGGGACGCCCACCACGTCGTACGCCGCGCCGCCCTCGCCCACCTGACGGCGGCTCAGCGCCGGGCCGCTCAGCAGGCCGCGCTGGCCCGGGCCGCCGCGCTCGGCATCGGCGCCCTGCACGAGAGCGCTGGCCCCGACATCTCCTCCGAGCAGGACTTCGCCGAGCTGCTCGCGCTGGCCGCCGAGGGCACCGGCCCCGAGGTCTTCGGCTACTGGGGCGAACTCGCCCCCGCCGGGGTCGAGACCGCCCGCCGCCTCGGCGCGCTGGGCGCGGCCGGTGACCTCTTCGTCGACGGCGCACTCGGCTCGCACACCGCCTGCCTGCATGCCCCCTACACCGACGCCGAGCACACCGGCGCCGCCTATCTGACGGCCCAGCAGGTCGCCGACCACGTCGCCGCCTGCACCGAGGCCGGCCTGCAGGCGGGCTTCCACGCCATCGGCGACGCGGCGCTGACCGCCGTCCTGGACGGTGTCCGGGCCGCCGCCGACCGGGTCGGCCTGGACCGGGTCCGGGCCCGGCGGCACCGGATCGAGCACGCCGAGGCACTCGACGAGAAGGCCGTCGCCGCCTTCGCCGAGCTCGGCCTGACCGCCTCCGTCCAGCCCGCCTTCGACGCCGCCTGGGGCGGCCCCGACGGCATGTACGCCCAGCGCCTGGGCGCCGAGCGGGCCGCCGGGCTGAACCCCTTCGCCGCGCTGCTGCGGACCGGCGTCCCGCTGGCCTTCGGCTCGGACGCCCCGGTCACCCCGCTCGACCCCTGGGGCACCGTCCGGGCCGCCGCCTTCCACCGGACCCCCGAGCACCGGATCTCGGTCCGGGCCGCCTTCACCGCCCACACCCGGGGCGGCTGGCGGGCGATCGGCCGGGACCAGGACGGCGTACTGGTCCCCGGCGCGGTGGCCAGCTTCGCCATCTGGGCAGCCGGCGACCTGGTCGTCCAGGCCCCCGACTCCCGGGTGGCCGGCTGGTCCACCGACCCCCGCTCCGGCACCCCCGGCCTGCCCGACCTCACCCCGGGCGAGCCGCTGCCGGTCTGCCTCCGCACCGTGGTCCGGGGCCGCACCGTCTTCACCGGCTGAGACCTTCCCGACCCTGGGCGACGGGGTGTCGAGGATCCGGGGTACCGTCTTCCGAATCAGGATGGACCTGCACAGACAGAGAGGTGGTGCGCAGATGGCACTGCCCGTCGAGCAGGAGCACCCCGTGACGGCACCCGACCCGGAGCCCGTCGCCCCCCGAGCGGGGCGGCCCGTCCGGCTGGTCGCCGGACTGCCCCGGACGGGGCTGGCGGTGCTCTGCGGTCTGCTGCTGGCACTGGCCTTCCCGCCGTACAACGCCTGGCCGCTCTCGCTGCTCGGGGTGGCCGGGCTCTCGCTGCTGACCCGGGGGCGGACGGCCCGTCAGGGGGCGTGGACCGGCTTCGCGTTCGGGCTGCCGTTCTTCCTGCTGCTGCTCTGGTGGCTGCGGGTGATCGGCACGGACGCGACCATCGGCCTGTCGGTGATCGAGGCGCTGTTCATGGCGGCCCTGGGCGCCGGCCTGGCCGCCACCTCGCGGCTGCCCGGCTGGCCGGTCTGGGCGGCCTGCCTCTGGGTCACCCAGGAGTGGGCCAGGGACCGGCTGCCGCTGGGCGGCTTCCCCTGGGGCCGGCTGGCCTTCGCCAACACCGCCACCCCCTTCACCCTGCTGGCCGCCCTCGGCGGGGCGCCGCTGGTGACCTTCGCGGTCGCGCTCTGTGGCACCCTGCTGGCCTGGGCCGCGCTGCGCCTGCGCCGGGGCCCGCGCCGCTCGCTGCCGACCGCCGCACTGGCCGGGGCGGGCGCGGTGGCCGTGCTGCTGGCCGGGTACCTGGTGCCCGTCCCGACGGCCGCCGCCGAGACCGTCAAGGTCGCGGTGATCCAGGGCAACGTGCCCAACCCCGGCATGCACTTCCTCGGCACCCCGATGACCGTGCTGAAGAACCACGCCCGGGAGACCGAGCTGCTCGCCGCCGAGGTCGCGGCCGGCCGGGCCGAACGCCCGGACGTGGTGATCTGGCCGGAGAACTCCTCCGACTTCGACCCGTTCACCAGCCCCGAGGCGTACGAGCGGATCGACGCCGCCGTGAAGGCGATCGGCGTCCCGGTCCTGGTCGGCGCGCTGGTGAACGGCCCGGACGAGCAGCACGTGCTCAACCAGGGCATCGTCTGGGACCCGAAGACCGGCCCCGGCGCCTCGTACACCAAGCAGCACCCGGTGCCGTTCGGCGAGTACGTGCCGTTCCGGGACCAGCTGTCCAAGGTGATCACCCGGCTCCAGCAGGTCGCCCGGGACTTCTTCCCCGGTACGAGCAGCGGCGTGCTGCAGCTCGGCCCGGCCCGGATCGGCGACGTGATCTGCTTCGAGGTCGCGTACGACGAGATCGTCCGGGACACCGTGAACCAGGGCGGCCGGGTGCTGGTCGTGCAGACCAACAACGCCACCTACGCCAACAGCGGCCAGCCCGACCAGCAACTGGCGATGTCCCGGCTGCGTGCGGTCGAGCACGGCCGGGCCGTGCTGATCGCCGCCACCAGCGGGATCAGCGCGATCGTCGCGCCGGACGGCACGGTGACCAAGCAGACCGAGGAGCTGACGGCAGCTCAGCTGAGCGCCGTCGTCCCGCTGCGGGACGGCCGGACGCTGGCCGACCGGGTCGGTGCCGCCCCCGAGTGGGTGCTCGCGATGGGCGGGCTGCTGGCCTGCGGCCTGGTGGTGCTGGACGGGTTCCGCCGTCGCCGGAGCTCTGGAACACGGGCCGAGTCCTAGTCGTTATGCCTGGTGGTGCCCAGTAGCCGGACCGGATCAGCCGGTCGGGCGGTGGATCGGGCACCACGATGGAGTGGATTCGTACCGTGAGCCAGCAAGTTCCCCCGGCCCCCTCGGCACCGCGCGGCCGGGTGCGGCGGGTCCTGCCGTTGTTGATCGCCGCCTGGCTGGTGCTGGAGATCTGGCTGCTGACCGTGGTCGCCTCGGCGACCAGCTGGTTCGCGGTCCTGCTGCTGTTGCTCGGCGGCCTGCTGCTGGGCGGCTGGCTGATCAAGCGGGCCGGGACGAAGGCGATCTCGGCGGCGATCGAGCAGAGCAGGCAGCCGCAGTCCCAGCAGCCGCAGACCGGCACGAGCATGACCGTGCTGGCAGGCGTGCTGCTGATGCTGCCCGGATTCATGTCGGACGTGCTCGGGCTCTCGCTGATCTTCCCGCCGACCCGGGCGCTCTGGCGGGCGCTGGGCCGCCGGTTCGCCGCTACGGCGCTGCGTTCCACCTCGCCGGTCGGCGCCGGCCCGCTGGCGGACGCGGTGCGGCTGCAGGAGCAGATCCGGATCCACCGCCCCGACGGCAAGGTGATCCAGGGCGAGGTGGTCGACCCGGCTCAGCCGTCCGGTCCTGACACCGACCACCGGCCGCCGATCAGCGGCTGAGGCTGCGGTCGTAGCCGGCGTAGCCGAATCGGGAAAAGCCGAGGGGCCCGGGCTTCGGGAGAAGCTCGGGCCCCTTCGGGTTCGGTCGCCGCCCTGGGGCGGCCTGGGGTCAGGCGCTCTTGCGGGTGTCGCGAGGGTGAACCGCGAGGTTCATCCCGCCGGAGCGGAGTACGGCCAGGCGCTCTGCCAGGACCTCCTCCAACTCCTCCCTCGTCCGACGCTCCATCAGCATGTCCCAATGGGTGCGCGTCGGCTTGGTCTTCTTCTCCTCCGGCACATCGCCGTCCAGCAGCATGGCCTCCTGGCCACAGAAACGGCATTCCCAAGCCGAGGGAATCTCCGCCTCAACGGAGAAAGGAACCTCGAATCGGTGTCCGTTCTGACATGCGTACTCAACGGTCTGGCGGGGAGCCAGATCAATTCCACGGTCGGTCTCGTAGCTAGTGGCCCCGAGTCGCGTGCCGCGGAGAGCTCGCTCGCTCATGAATCGTGCCTCCAGGGCTTATGGCCCACAGGACTAGTGGTCGCTGTCATCGTCAATCGGTCAACGCTCGACCGCCGACGAAGATTCCCGTCCGGGGACATGCGTCGCCTGTCGTACCGCCACTGTTTGTACCCATCGTCGCCCGATTTGTCACATCTGAATGGATTTATCACCCTGTGTGTCACTAAATGTGCGGAGAGCGACCCCGGCTACGGGTGGCGCGCCAGCTTACCGCTGTTGGGTCACCAGACCGGACGCGGGCGGACCGCAGGGGGTTCTTTCGGCATTTCAGGGGTGCCGGAGGGGGTGCCGACGGGGGTGCCGGCCGGGGTGGCGGGCTCGGCCTTCAGGTCGACCGCGGAGGCCTCGGTCCTGGTGTCCCGGTGCGGCAACAGGGTGATCACCGCCTCCCGGTGGGCGGCCGGCGCCTCGTCGTCCAGCGGGTCCACGGTGACCGGCACCTGGAGGCGGACCGGCTCGGTCGCGCCGATCCGGGCGTAGCCGCGGCCGGGCGGGGTCCGGGTGGCCGGGGTGATGTCCAGCGGGCCGGCCAGGACGGCCTCGGCGGCGCCGGGGGTGACCGGGCCGAGCACCACCCGGGCCCGGGTGGTGGCCCGGACGGTGGGCGAGATCCGGTCGTAGGCGGTCAGGTCGTCGGCGACCACCACCGTCACGCGTGCCGCCCGGCCGTGCCGCAGCGGCAGCTCCAGCAGCTCCTGCGGGTCGGGGCGGCCCTCGGCGTGGGCCAGCTCGGTCAGCTCGGTGGGGTGGTCGAGCAGCAGCCAGAGCGGGCGGGTGACGTCCTCGGGGGTGGCCACGCCGTGGTGGCGGGCGGCGTTCAGGGCGGTGAGCCGCCGTTCGGTCTCCTGGGCGGCCCACTCCAGGGCGGCCAGCGCGCCGTGCAGGCTGGTCTCCACGGTGTGCACGCCGGGCCGGTTGACCAGGCAGGCGTGCTCGCCGGTGCCGGCCCCGTCGATCACCATCAGGTCGCCGTGCCGCAGCGCCTGGAGGGCGATCGAGCGGATCAGGGTGGAGGTGCCCGAGCCCGCGGTGCCCAGCGCCAGCAGGTGCGGCTCGGAGGAGCGGGCACCGGTGCGCCAGACCACCGGCGGCTGCTGGACGGTGCCGCTGCTCTGGGTGACCGGGATGGTGCGGCGACTGCCGTGGCTGTCGGTGAAGCCGAGCACGATCTCGCCGGGGGTGGTGACGAACGGCTGGGCGGCGATGTCGGTGGCCAGCGGCGCGAGCGCGGTGACCCGCAGCCGGTTGGACTCCTCGTCCCAGTCGAAGCGGTACTCCCTGGACCGGCCGGCCTTGCCCTGGATCACCTGCTCGACCCGGGCCCGGGCGGCGGGCTCGGTGTCGGTGAAGTACGCCGGATAGCCGAGGTCGAGGGTGACCAGCCGGCCCTCGTCGAACTCCCAGGCGCTGAACGCGTCCTGGTAGCGGCCCTCCGGGCCGTACAGCGGGTTCAGCTCCTCGGGGGCGGCCAGATAGGGCGTCAGGGCGGCGTACAGGGCGGTCAGCTTGAGGTCGGCGGCGTCCGGTTCGGGTGCGGCGGGCGGCGCCTTGGGGGAGCGGCCGACCCAGGCGGCGCTGGCCATCAGGGCGACCAGGGCGAGCAGCGGGCCGTTCGGCAGCAGGAAGACGCCTAGCACGGCGGCGGCGGTGAGGAAGATCGTCGGACCGCGCCGCTCCTTCGGGGTGGCGGCCCAGCGGGCCTTCATCCACTCGGAGTGGCGCCGCAGGCCGCGGCCGATCACGGTGAGCGGGGCGAACATGTCGGAGGCGTGGTCGCCTGCGGTCCGGGCCAGGTCGCGGCCGCGGCTGAGATGGCGGGTCAGGGACATTCGGGACTTCTCCCCGGGCAGCTCGGGACGGGTTTGGGGTTGCGTGCGGCCCGGGGCGGTTGGGATCCGCACCCGGGCCGGAGCCGAAACAGAGGGTCTGTGCTGTCGTCAGAACTTCAGGCCGCCGAGCAGGCTGGCCAGGCTCGCGCCGCCCGCCTGGATGCTGGGTGCGATCGAGGACCCCGCGATGTAGAAACCGAGCAGCGCGCACACCAGTGCATGCGAGATCTTGAGGCCGTCTCGCCGGAAGAAGAGGAAGGCGATGGTGCCGAACAGGACGATGCCGGAGATGGAGAGAATCACGCGACTGCTCCTCGATCTGGGGACGGCGGGGACGCAATATGGAAAAAGGCGTAACCGAAAGTGCCCTAATCGTGACAAAAAGTAATAGATGATGGAACGTGGCAAACGGGTGGATCTCACCGAACCGCCTGCCTGGGGCGTATACGAGCGGCAAAATTCGCCCGAACGGCCGCTCGACCATCCCCACCACGTGTCGTCCGCTACGGTGCGGTACGGCACTACCGACCCGATCCGAGAGGGCCCAGTCATGGCCGACTCCGCACCCAAGACCCCGGACGCCGAGGTCATCGCACTCGCCGGCAAGCTCTTCGACGCGGCCCGCACCGGCGACGCCGCGCTGCTCACGGCCTACCTGGACGCCGGGGCACCGGCCGACCTGGCCAACGACCGGGGCGACACCCTGGTGATGCTGGCGGCGTACCACGGCCACGCCGAGACGGTCCGCGTCCTGCTGGCGCACGGCGCCGACCCGGACCGGGTGAACGACCGGGGCCAGACCCCGCTGGCCGGAGCCGTCTTCAAGGGCGAGGCCGAGGTGATCGACGCCCTGCTGGCGGGCAACGCCGACCCGCGCGCCGGTGCGCCGACCGCGATCGAGACGGCCCGGATGTTCGGCAAGGACGACCTGGTGGCCCGGTTCGAACAGCGCTGAGCTGCAGCCTTAGGCTTGGCGACCATGGAGATACGCACCACCGGTTACGGTCACCCCGACGCGGAGAAGCTCGCGGCCGAGGTTCAGCAGGAGTACGTCCAGCGGTACGGCGGGGCCGATGAGACGGTGATGCACCCGGATCACTTCGACTCGCCCGCCGGGCTGTTCGTGGTCGGCTACCTGGACGAGGTCCCGGTGGCCTGCGGTGGTTGGCGGGTCAAGCAGGCCGGGCCCGACGACGTCCGGGACGGCGACGCCGAGCTGAAGCGGATGTACGTCTCCGCGAGCGCCCGGGGCCGGGGCCTGGCCAGGACCGTCCTGCGGCACCTGGAGCAGGCCGCCGCCGAGGCCGGGCTGACCAGGATGATCCTGGAGACCGGCACCGAGCAGCCGGAGGCGATCGCGCTGTACGGCTCCGAGGGCTACCTGCCGATCACCAAGTTCGGCTTCTACCGGGACTCCCCGGAGAGCCTCTGCTTCGGCAAGCAGCTCGGCTGACCGTGCACGTGTGGAGCCGGGCCCGTGACCCGTACGGGCCCGGCTTCGCTGTGTCGGTTCCGGGCCGGGCATAGCCTGGAAGCCGTGCGGAGGTGACGGGATGCCCAAGAGACGCCCACCGACCGGCGAGCTGCTGGCCGCCCGGATCGCCGGGCAGACCGTGGTGCTGGCGGGTCTGGAGCCGCTGGTCCGGGCCGATGCGCCGGACGCGGTGCACCGGATGCGGGTCGCCTCCCGACGGCTGCGGAGCGCCCTGCGCGAGTACGGCGGGCCGGACGGGCCGGGGGAGGCGCTCCGGCGACTGGGGCAGGCGCTCGGGGCGGCCAGGGACGCCGAGGTGCTCGGGGCGGCGCTGGTGGCCGAGGCCCGGGAGCTGCCCGCGGAGTGCGAGCCCGGGCTGATCGCGGCCGAGCTGGAGCGGTGGGCCGAGCAGCGGTTGGTGGCGGCCCGGCCCGAGGTGCTGGCGGCGCTGGACAGTGCCTGGTACCGGGCCCTGCTGGGTGAGCTCGGCGAGCTGTCGACCCGGCCGCCGGACGGGACCGGCCTGCCGCCGTACCGCAGGCTGGCGCGGAAGGCCGAGCGCCGGGTGGCCCGGCGGCTCGCCGCGGCCAGGGGTCTCACCGGCGCGGCGCAGGACGTGGCGCTGCACCGGGCCAGGAAGGCCGCCAAGCGGGCGCGCTACCTCGGGGAGACGGCGGGGGCGGCGGGGCTGACGGCGCGGATGAAGGCGGTGCAGGAGGTGCTGGGGGCGCACCAGGATGCGGTGGTCGCCCGGCAGGCGCTGCGGGAGCTGGCGCGGACGGCGCACCCGTTCGAGTACGGGGTGCTGTACGCGCGGCAGTTGGCGGTCGGGTGCTCTCCCGAGCAGGTGGAGCGGCTGCTGCGGGCGCACTGACGGTTCAGAGACCGGCCGAGCGGGCCGCTTCGGCGAGCAGGTCGCGGAGCATCGGGGTGGTGAGACGGCGGGTGTAGGTGTTGCGCGGGCTGACGTGGTAGCAGCCGAGCAGTTCGAGCGGGGGGCCGCCGTCGGTGGCGGGGAGGGTGACCCGGGCGCCGTGGCCGAAGGCCGGGCGGGGGCGGGGGAGCTGCCAGCCGGCGGCGGCCAGGGCGGGGAGCAGGGCCTGCCAGGCGAAGCCACCGAGCGCGACCACGGTCCGGACGGTGGGCCGCAGGAAGGTCAACTCCCGGGTGATCCAAGGGCGGCAGGTGTCCCGCTCCTCGGTGCTCGGCCTGTTGTCGGGCGGTGCGCAGCGCACCGGGTCGGTGATCCGGACGCCGTACAGCTCGAGCCCGTCGCCGTGCACCACCGAGGTGGGCCGGTTGGCCAGCCCGAGCTCGTACAGCGTCGCGTAGAGCAGGTCGCCGGACGGGTCGCCGGTGAAGATCCGTCCGGTCCGGTTGCCGCCGTGTGCGGCGGGGGCCAGGCCGACCAGCAGCAGCGCGGCGTCCGGCGGGCCGAAGCCGGGGACCGGGCGGGCCCAGTAGTCCCAGTCCTGGTAGGCGCGGCGCTTGACCCGGGCGGCCTCCTCGCGCCAGGCGACCAGGCGCGGGCAGGCCCGGCACTCGGTGACCACCCGGTCCAGGGTGGCGAGGTCGGGGAGGAGGTGGGCCTGCGCGGGGTCCATGCGTCAATCCTAGGGACGGCGGTGCCGGAGTAGCGTTGATGACGGGTCCGTACGGTCAGGGGTTCCCGAGGTGGCGGCGATGATCGTTCTTGACGTCCTGTTGGCGGTGTTCCTGCTGGCGGCGGTGCTGGGCGGGCTCGGGGTGCGGGTCGTGCAGCAGTACCAGCGCGGGGTGGTGTTCCGGTTCGGCCGGGTGCGGGAGGAGATCCGGCAGCCGGGGCTGGCCTTCCTGATGCCGGCGGTGGACCGGATGAAGAAGGTGAACGTCCAGATCATCACGATGCCGATCCCTGCCCAGGAGGGCATCACCCGGGACAACGTGACGGTGCGGGTCGACGCGGTCGTCTACTTCAAGGTGGTCGACCCCGTCCAGGCCGCGGTGAACGTGCAGGACTACGAGTTCGCCATCTCGCTGGTGGCACAGACCTCGCTGCGTTCGATCATCGGCAAGAGCGAGCTGGACGACCTGCTGGCCAACCGGGAGCCGATCAACCAGGGGCTCGAACTGATGCTGGACAGCCCGGCGCTGGGCTGGGGCATCGAGATCGACCGGGTGGAGATCAAGGATGTCGCGCTGCCCGAGTCGATGAAACGCTCGATGTCCCGGCAGGCGGAGGCGGAGCGCGAACGGCGGGCCCGGATCATCACCGCGGACGGTGAGTTCCAGGCCTCCGCCCGGCTCGCCGAGGCGGCCACCGTCATGAGCCGGGCGCCGGCCGCGCTCCAACTGCGGCTGCTGCAGACCGTGGTGGAGGTGGCGGCGGAGAAGAACTCCACCCTGGTGCTGCCCTTCCCGGTGGAGCTGCTGCGGTTCCTGGACAGTGCGACCCGCCGTGCGGAGGCCGCGGAAGAGCCGCCGCCGAGCGCGGTACGGAACGTGGAGCAGCTCGAACTCCCGGACCTCAAGGAGGTGCTGGCCCACCCGCTGCTGGGTGGCGGGGCCCCGGACGGCGGCCCAGGATGAGAGGAAGACCGAGGTCAGGAGGCGGGACGATGACCACTGCAGGTGACATCATGCACAGCGGAGCCGAATGCGTCAGGGAGCAGCAGACGCTGGCCGACGCGGCCCGGATCATGAAGGAACGCGACGTCGGCGCACTGCCGATCTGTGGGGAGAACGAGAAGCTGCTGGGGATCCTCACCGACCGCGACATCGTGCTCAAGTGCGTGGCGGAGGGCCTGGACCCCAGCACGGTGTCGGCCGGCGAACTCGCCCAGGGCAGGCCGATGGTGGTCGAGGCGGACGAGGACGTCGAGCAGGTGCTGCGGGTGATGGAGCAGCACCTGGTGCGACGGCTTCCGGTGATCAATCACCCGGACCACAAGCTGGTCGGGATGATCAGCGAGGCGGACATCGCGCGGGGGATGCCGCAGGAGCGGGTGGCGGAGTTCGTGACGACGATCTGCGCGGAGTGAAACCCTCGGAGCTCAGATTGGTATAGACCATGCTCTGGCTGCTGTGACAGAACGTCAGCTCTGTCCCGCAAGTGATCCCGTGGCATGCGCCCCTCCGGTGTGGAGGGGCGCCGGGGGGAGCAGGGGATGGCACTGCCCGAGGCGGTCGCCGACCGGCCCGACCCGGCTGCCGCCGCGATCGACCGTCAAGTGGTCCCGGCGCTGACGGTCCAGGAGTCACCCGGTCGCTGGGCCTGGCGGACCGCGTGCGGCTGGTGCTGGAACGCGACCACCTCACCGTCTGGCCCGACCACGACCGTCCGCCGCCGGGCGCCGGGGCGGAGCGAGCCGTGGGGCCTTCTGCCGGTCAGCCCGGGAAGGCGTAGACGGTGCTGGCGCGGGCGGAGGGGGATTCGGTGCCTTCGGCGGTGAGGGTGATGTCCAGGAAGGCCAGGCGGCGGCCGAGTTTGGTGAGGCGGGCATCGACCAGGACGTCGGCGCCGAGCACCGCGCGGTGGAAGGTGATGTTCTGCTGGACGGTGGTCATCGGGCCGAAGGCGCCGAGGGCGGCCGAGACGGCGATGACGCTCGCGGTGTCGGCGGCGGCCATCAGGGCCTGACCGGAGAGGGCGCCGCCTTCGCGGGCGAGCTGGTCGGACCAGGGGAGCCGGAGTACGGCGTGGCGGTCGCCGGTCTCGGTGACCGAGAGGCCGAGCGCCTGCACCCAGGGGGCGAAGTTGTCGGCCAGGATCTTGTCCGCCTCGGCGGGAGTGAGAGTCACCGGGCCATTGTGGCGCCCGAGTTGGCCCGGGCGCCAGCACCCCGCCCGGGCGGGTCAGGCGGCGAGTCGTACGCCGGTGGTGGCGCCGGCCAGGGCAGGCCAGACCACCTCGGGGTGCCTGATGTCGCTGTGGGCGCCGGAGAACGGGGACTGGTCCTCGGCGATGATCTCGTCGCCGCGCAGTCGGTAGAAGTGCCCGGCCTGCAGGGGGTACGCCGTCCCGGCGGGCTTGAGGTCGAACTGTTCGGCGCCGTCCTGCTGGAAGCCGTCGTGCCCCATGCCGCCCCAGCGGTAGGTGAGGTCGGAGGCGGCCTGGTCGTCCTCGTTGCTGAGCATCGAGGCGGCCGGGTACCACCAGCCGACCGCTCGGTCGCCGAGCGAGAAGGTGGACTGGAGCGGGCCTGCCACCCGGTCGAAGTACGGTGCCAGGAAGCCGTGGTGGCCCTGGTCGACCGGGATCGGTGCGGCGAAGCTGAAGTGCGAGAAGGCGCCCTGGACGAGCAGCAGCGAGGCGACCGGGCTGCCGATGCCCTCGGGCAGGCCGGGGAGGGCGAAGGAGACCAGCCGGGCGCCGAAGCTGTGGCCCATCAGGTGCACCCGCAGGCCGTTGCCCGCGACCTTGCCGAGCAGCGGACCGAGGCCGTCCCGGCCGATCACGCCGGCCCGGTTCTTCATCTCGTAGTAGCTGGCCGTGCGCAGGGCCTCGCGGGCGCCGTGCCAGAGCACCTTGAACGGGTTGGGGAAGCCCTGGGCGTCGCCCTGTTCGCTGGCCAGTCCGGCCAGTGCGCTGAACACCTCGCCGGTCGGCTTGGTCAGCACCGCCTGCTGGCCCTTGTCCTCCTCGGCGAGTGCCGGGGAGGTGACCAGCTCGGCCACCAGGCGGTGACAGTTCGTCAACTGCACCGGCTCCTGAGGCTGTTGCGCCAGTAGTGCGGTGATCTCGGCGAGCTGGGCCTGCTGCGGCGGGGCGAAGGCCGGGGCGAGCGCGATGGCGAGCTCGGCGGGGGTGGAGGGCGTGGAGGGCGTGTCGGGGGCGTCCTCCGGGAAGAGCAGTGAGGGCCAGAGGATGCCGACCACGCCGACCTTCCCCTGCCAGGCCGGGGCGAACTGCCCGATCTGGTGGGAGAGTTCGTCGAAGGTGTAGGCGTAGAGCTCCCGGGCACCGGTCTCCGAGTTGTTCCAGCCGTGCGAGAAGACGAACAGCTCGCTCACCCCGGTGCCGGGCAGTCCGGCGACCAGGCCGTCGTCGTCCAGCAGGTGCCCGTCCTGGTCGAACCTGACCTCCCAGTACGGGAGCCCCGCGATCGGATCAGCCATGGTCAACTCACTCCTCGGTACTAGACGTTGGACATCACACGCATCAGATCGAGCAGGCCGTGCCCCTCCAGGTAGCGGTCCCGGCCGAGCGAGGTGGCGTTGGCGCAGAACAGCTCCTTGATCTCGCGCGGGCGTCCGACGAACTCCTGCCGGACCGACAGGAAGGCGGCGATCGCGCCGGAGACGTGCGGGGCGGCCATCGAGGTGCCGCTCTGCTCCACGTAGGTCGGCAGGGTGGCCGGATCGGCGTCCGGCGGGAACAGGGTGGCGAGTTGGGTCCTGAGCTCGCCGGTCGCGCAGGAGGTGATCCGCTCGCCGGGGGCCAGCAGGTCGGGCTTGAGGCGGCCGTCCAGGGTCGGGCCCTTGGAGGAGCTGTAGGTGACGCCGTACTCGTGCGGGCGGTCGCGGTGGGTGGAGCCGACGGTGATCGCGCCGTCCGCGTTGCCGGGGTCGGTGATGGTGGCCAGCACGGCGCGGTTGTCGGCGCCGCCCTCGCCGGGCAGCCGGCCGGCGAAGCCGCCGTTGCCCGCGCTCACCACGACCACCACGCCGCTGGCGGCCAGCAGGTTGACCTCGCGGCAGAGCGGGCTCTGGCCGCAGGCGTACTCGCGGGCGTCCCAGGCACAGCCGAGGCTCAGGTTGACGCCGTGGATCACCAGCAGCCGGCCGCCGGTGTTGACCTTCTCCCGGATGTAGTAGAGCGCCTGGATCACCGCACTGGAGGAGGTGACCAGGCCGGGGCCGCGTTCGGCCAGCACCTTGAGGCTGACCAGTCCGGCCTGCGGGGCGATGCCGGTGAGCGCGCGGCCGGCGTCCAGCGTGCGGGTGTGCCACTCGGGCAGGCCGCCGCCGGTGAGTTCGACCTGGCCGATCAGCGGTGGCACCCGGGCGGGCAGGCCGCCCGCGATGATGCCCGCGACGTGGGTGCCGTGCCCGGCGGGGTCGGTCAGCGGGGACTCCGGCGGATCGGGCTGCGGGCCGCCGGCCACCAGCGCGGTGAAGTCCCGGTGCAGCCCGGCGGTCGGGCCGGTCAGGGTGCCGTCGGCGAAGTGCGGGTGCTGCGCGTCGACCCCGCTGTCCGCCACCGCCCAGACGATGCCCTGGCCGGTGGCGGCGTAGGCGCGTAACACCGCGTCAGCCTTGATGGTGGCGGCCGAGCGGTCGATGTGGGCGTCGAGGGTGTAGTCGGGCCAGACCCGGAAGACGGTCGGCGTACCGTCCCGGTCGAGCTCCAGCAGGCGCTGGATCTCGGGTGGGCTGAGCACGCAGCGTACGTAGCTGGCGGCCACCGGGACCGGCTCCGGCAGGCGCGGGAAGGTGGCCCGGAAGAGCTGCAGGAAGTCGGCGCGGGTCTGCTCGGTCTCCGCGTCCCGGGTCAGGTTGAGCTCGACCAGCACCGGGCTGCGGTTCTCGGCCAGGACCGGGACGACCTCGCTGCGCCGCTCCGGCGGCAGGCCGACCTGGAGCATCGGGCTGACCGCGTCCCGGGCGACGCCCGGCTGGTCGACCCGGGCCTGGCCGGTCGGGGAGTCGGCTCGTCCGCCGGGACTGCTGGTCATCGCGGGGCCTCCCGTCAGCGCTTACGCTCCAGGGTCCACGATCCGCCTGCCCGGTGGGCCTGTCATCCGCGCTGGGCGCGCAGCGCGTCCCGGAGCAGCTCGGCCAGGTGGACCGCCCGTCGCCCGCCGCCGAGTTGGCTGATCTGGGTCCGGCAGCTGAAGCCGTCGGCGAGCAGCACGGTGGCGTCGTCGGCGGCCCGGACGGCGGGCAGCAGGATGCGTTCGGCGACGGCGGCCGAGACCTCGTAGTGGCCGCGTTCGAAGCCGAAGTTCCCGGCCAGGCCGCAGCAGCCGTCGGCGAGCACCTGGTTGTCCAGGCCGGTCCGTCGGTCCAGGCGGCGGTCGGCGGCGGTGCCGAGTACGGCGTGCTGGTGGCAGTGGGTCTGGGTGATCGCCCGGACGCCGTCCAGCCGGGGCAGTTCGACGCCCTCCCGGTCGAGGAACTCGGCCAGCGTGTGCACCCGGCCCGGGACGTCGCCGGCCGCCGCGCCGAGCAGCCGGGGCAGCTCCTCGCGCAGGGTGGCGGTGCAGCTCGGGTCCAGGCCGAGCACCGGCAGGGTGGGCGGCAGGGCGGCCAGGCTGCGCCGCAACACCCTTCGAGCGATGCCGAGTTGGCCGGTCGAGTGCCAGGTCAGCCCGCAGCAGACCGGGCCTTCGGGCAGCCGGACGGTGTAGCCGAGCTGTTCGAGCAGTTCGACGGCGGCGCGGGCCGGGGCCGGGTCGAGGTGGTTGGTGAAGGTGTCCGGCCAGAGCAGCACCTCCCGACCGGCGGCGGGCGCCGGCTCGGCGGTCCGGCGGCGGAACCAGCGTTCGAAGGTCTCGGTGGCCAGTGGTGGCAGCCCGCGCCGGGGGTCGATACCGCCGATCCGCTTGAGCAGTGCGGCGGCCGGTGAGCGGAACAGCCGGTTGAGCAGGCGGCGGGCGAAGGCCAGCCGTAGGGTGAGCGGCAGCCAGCCCATCGAGTAGTGCGCGGCCGGGCGCAGCCGCCGCCGGTAGTGCTGGTGCAGGAACTCGGAGCGGTAAGTCGCCATGTCGACCTGGACCGGGCAGTCACTGGCGCAGCCCTTGCAGCCCAGGCAGAGGTCGAGCGCCTCCCGGACCTCCGCCGAGCGCCAGCCGTCGGTGACCAGATCGCCCCGGAGCATCTCGGCCAGCAGCCGGGCCCGGCCCCGGGTGGAGTGCCGCTCCTCCCCGGTCGCCAGGTAGCTCGGGCACATCACCCCGGTGCTGGTGTCGACGCACTTGCCAACCCCGACGCAGCGGTGCACGGCGGTCAGCAGACTGCCACCGTCGCGCTCGTACGGGAGGGCCAGCGGCAGCAGGTCGCGGCCGGGGAAACGCAGGTCGGCGTCGAGTGGGCGGGGGTCGACCACGGTGCCGGGGTTGAGCAGGCCGGACGGGTCCCAGATCCGCTTGAACTGCCCGAACAGGTCGATGATCTCCGGCGGGTACATCCGGGTCAGCAGCTCGCCCCTGGCCTGCCCGTCGCCGTGCTCGCCGGAGAGCGAACCGCCGTGCGCCACCACCAGGTCGGCCGCCTGCTCCATGAACTCCCGGAACTCCGGCAGCCGTTGACGGTCGGTCAGTGGGAAGTCCAGCCGCAGGTGGATGCAGCCCTCGCCGAAGTGGCCGTACGGGATGCCGCGCAGGTGGTGGCGCCCGAGCAGGGCGCGCAGCTCGCGCAGGTAGTCGCCGAGCCGTTCGACCGGGACGGCGGAGTCCTCCCAGCCCGGCCAGGCCTCGCCGCCGTCGGGCAGTCGGCTGACGATGCCCGCGCCCGCCTCGCGGACGGCCCAGAGCTGGCGCTGCTCGGCGGGGTCGGTGACCACGGCGACGGTGGCGCGGGGCTCGCGGCGGACGACGTCGGCCAGGTCACGGGCGGCGGCCAGCGCTTCGGCCGGGGTGGCGCCGCCGGTCTCCAGGAAGAGCCAGCAGGCGCCGTCGGGCAGCCGGTCGAGGGCGGGGGGCCGGCGGCCGGCCGCGAGCAGTGCGGCGATCAGGTCGGCGGCCATCCCCTCGGCGGTGAGCGGGCGCAGCGGCAGCAGTGCGGGGACAGCGTCGGCGGCGGCCGTCTCGTCGGGGTAGCCCGCGACCACCAGGGCGGTCGCGGCGGGGGCCTCGACCAGCCGGACGGTGGCGCCGAGCAGGACCGCGCAGGTCCCCTCGGTGCCGGTGACCGCCCGGGCCAGGTCGTAGCCGCGCTCGGGCAGCAGCGCGTCCAGGTCGTAGCCGGAGGTGCGGCGGGACAGGTCGGGCATGCCCTGGCGGAGATCACCGAGGTGAGCGGCCGTCAGGTCCTGCAGTGCGCGGTGCAACTCGCCCTCGCGGCCCGGGCGTTCACGCAGTGCGGCGCGCTCGGCAGGGGAGCGCGGGCCGGTGACGGTGAGTTCGGTACCGTCGGAGAGCAGCAGGTCGAGAGAGTGGAGGTTGTCGGCGGTGCGGCCCCAGGCGATCGAGTGCGAGCCGCAGGCGTCGTTGCCGATCATGCCGCCGAGCGTGCACCGGCTGTGCGTGGACGGGTCGGGCCCGAAGCGCAGCCCGTACGGGGCGGCGGCCCGCTGGAGGTGGTCGAGTACGGCGCCGGGCTCGACCCGGGCGGTGCGGGTGTCCGGGTCCACCTCGAGCACCCGGTTGACGTGCCGTCGGAAGTCCAGCACCACGGCGCCGGGGCCGATCGCCTGGCCGCCGATGCTGGTGCCCGCGCCGCGCGGCACCAGCGGGACGCCGTACTCGCGGCAGAGCCGGACGGCGGCGCGGACGTCGTCGGTGTCGGCGGGTTTGACCACGCCGAGCGGTGGGTGGCGGTAGTTGGAGGCGTCGTAGCCGTAAACGGCGCGTTCGGCGGTGTCGAAGCGGACGTCGCCGCGGAGTTCGCGTCGGAGTTCACGGCGGAGTGCGTGGGCCGGGTCGCTGCTGGGCATGGGAGAGATGATCTCAGTGCATCGGTCACCCCGGTGGGAGGTGACGCCATGTCATATGGCACCCTCTGGGGGCATGAGTGATGATCACGTCAAGCCGAGCCCGTACGTCGCCGGACTGCCGTTCGGTCAGGACCTGCCGCTGCCGGAGTGCGTGGAGTGGGAGACCTTCCCGTTCGCGGGGGAGATGACGGTCCGCCCGCTGGAGCAGCCGGTGCTGCCCGAGCCGCCCCGGCACGGCGAGGACGGTCCGGAGAGCTGCGACATCTGTCTCCGGGCCGACGAGACCTACCTGTGGACCGACGAGCACTGGCGGTTGAGCTCGCTGCGGGAGCCCAGCGGGCTGCCCGGCACGGTGCTGCTCTGGTCGCGGGAGCACCACGACCTGATGGACCTGCCAGCCGACCGGGCCGCCGAGATCGGCCCGATGCTCCAGCGCGCTGAGCGCGCGGTGTCCGCGCTGGGCGGGATAGCCCGGGTGCACATCAGCCGGTGGGGCGACGGGGCCGCGCACCTGCACTGGTGGCTGTTCGGCCGACCGGAGGGCATGCTCCAGCTGCGCGGCAGCGACATGCCGTTGTGGGCCGAGACGCTGCCGTCGCTCCCGGAGGCCGACTGGCTGGCCAACAACAAGGTGATCGCCGCCGCGATGGCCGAGGGCGGCGGCACCGCGCACGTCTGACCTGCCGTCACGCCGCCGTCACACCTGCTGTCAGCGCCGCCCGGCCACGGCGGTGCGGGCGATCTGGCCCAGCTTGGCCACCTCGAACGCCGGGTACGCCCCGCTCGCCAGCAGCGAGAACTTCACGCCCTCCCGGCCGTCCGGGCGGCGGTAGCCCTCGGGCAGGAAGGCGCGGTAGTACTCGGTGGCGCGGTGGAAGAACTGGGGGCGCTCGGCGCGCGGCACGCACCCAGCCAGTTCCAGGACGAACAGCAGGTGCCGCACCATCCGGGTGAACAGGTACGGCCGCAGCGGCGCCAGCTCCAGCCGGGCGTCCAGCAGTTCGAAACTGCTGCGGTACTGCTCGAACAGGTCGAAGTGGCTGCTGCCGGGCGAGCCGGCGGGGTGCACGGTGTGCCGACGGCGGATCCGGACGCAGTCGCGGTCCAGCACCGCGATCCGCTCGGCCGCCAGCATCGCCCGGTGCACCACCGGGATCTCCTCGTAGCGGCCGTCCGGGAACTCCGGGGCGCCGGTGCGACGGATCAGCCGGTCCCAGACCAGGGGCGGCGCACCGAGCAGTTCGGGGTGGTCGAGCGGTCCGAACACCCCGGCGCCGACCCCCGCCAGCAGCTGGGCCGAGCCGCCCGGCCAGACCTTGCCGCCGTGCTCCCGGCTGTGCCCGAACAGCAGCACGTCCACCGGTCCGGTCCCGGCCAGCCGCTCGGCCATCGCGGTCAGTGCCTCCGGGTCGAGCAGGTGGTCGCTGTCCAGGAAGAGCAGGTACTCGCCGGTGGCGTGCGCGGCGCCCGCGTTGCGGCTGCGGCCGATGCCGACGGCGGCGTTCAGCCGGAGCATCCGCACGCGCGGGTCGCGCAGCTCGTACGCCGCCGCGACCCGCTCGGGCGACTCCGGGGAGCGGTCGACGACCAGGATGATCTCGACGTCGGGGAGCGACTGCGCGAGCAGCGAGTCCAGACAGTCCGTCAGCTGGTGGTGCCGGTCGTAGACGGGGAGGACCACGGAGATCAGCGGGTTGTGCATGGGCGGGAGGCTAAGGGCGTGCACACGGTCAGGCAAAGGCGCGAAAGGGGTTGAACCGGTGAATCAGCGGACAGAACCGGAGCATCGTGCCCAATACCTTCACCGCACGCCCACCACCTGCGTGAACGCGCCGAAGGGCGGTCACACCCGGCTGGGGTGACCGCCCTTCGGCGTGAGGATCTCTTCCGGTGAGGCTCAGTACCAGTTGTGGGACTGCCAGAAGCTCCAGGCGGCGCACGGGCTGCCGTAGCGCTCGTTCATGTAGCTCAGGCCCCACTTGATCTGGGTGGCGGCGTTGGTCCGCCAGTCGGCGCCGGCCGAGGCCATCTTGGAGCCCGGCAGGGCCTGGACCAGGCCGTACGCGCCCGAGGACGGGTTGGTCGCGGTGACGTTCCAGGTGCTCTCGTGCTCGACGATGTTGCTGAAGCACTGCAGCTGGCCGGCCGGGACGAGCTGCGCGGCGATCTCCTTCGGCGAGCCGGTCGGCGCGGCCAGCGCCTGACGCTGCTGGCTACGGGAGGCGGCCTCGGCGTCGGCCTTCGCCTTGGCGTCCGCCTTGGCCTTCGCGTCGGCGGCGGCCTTGGCCTTGGCGGCAGCGGCAGCGGCAGCGGCGTCCGCGTCGGCCTTCGCCTTGGCGTCGGCGGCAGTCTTCGCGTCCGCAGCGGCCTGGGCGTCGGCGGCGGTCTTGGCGTCGGCGTCCGCCTGCGCCTTTGCGGCGTCCGCAGCGGCCTGCGCCTGTGCGGCGTCGGCCAGAGCCTTGGTCTGCGCCTCGCCGGCCTGCTGGGCCTCGGCGGCGGCGCTGGCGGCGGAGGAGACCGCCACGGTCTGCGGTGCGGCCTGAGCGGTGGAGGTGTCCTGCGGCAGTGCCAGGGCGAGGGTGGCGGAGCCCGCCACGGCCAGGGTGGCGACACCGGTGATGATGGCGTTACGGCGGTTCTTCAGCTGCTGGAACTGCACGGGGGACAACCTCTTCCGTCGGGCGGGGCCGGAGCGAGGCACACGGGTACCGCGAAGCGTGTTCGGAGTGAACAGGCCCGGGTGCCGTGGACTCGGACGGCCGGGACGCCCCGTGGTGAGACGGGGCTGGCGGGGGAGGGCGGGCCGGCTCTGCAGGACCGGTTGCTGCCTTGGGACTCGACATTCTTGGCAGACGGCTCCGGCGGAGGCAATGAGCCCTGGTACGACTGCCGGTAGTAGACACGGCAGTGCGCCCGGCCTCGACCGGACGCTTCAGGAGCCCTTACCCCGTCTTCACCCCGGCGAAACCTATTGGCTGCCATTCCGGCTCTGACCAGCGGTGATCCGGACCGGTCCGACACCTGGACGGTCGGTCGGACCGGGACGAGCGCCTTTACCCCACGTTTATCAACTATCGGTGGCAGTAGATGCCGGAACCCCTGTGGGCGGGCTCACAGGTACCGGGTGGCGAGGTCTGCGCAGCGCGACCGGGTCGTCACCGGAAAAGGCTTTGCCGCCCCGGAGAGGATAGGGAGATGATCACTGCTCGCTTGGAAGCCGACGCCCGCCTGGCCCGGGCCGGCCACCCCGACGCCGTTGCCGCCCTGCTCGACCAGCTGGCCGGTGTCTCCCGGGCGGCCGAGCTGCGACCGCTGTCCGAGCGCCCGGCCCTGCTGCTCACCCTGGACACCGTCGGCCGGATGAACCGGCGGGCCGGTGGTTCGCTGGACCGGGTCGGTGGCGTGGCGGTGCTCTCGCTCGACCGCGACGGGCGGCAGCGCGAGGCGGCGGTCCGTCGGATGGTGGACTGGGGCCTGCCCGAGCTGATGCCCTTTCTGGTCCTGCGCACGGCCGACTGGGCCGCCCCCGTCCGCGAGCGGGCCCGGGCCGGGCTGGTCCGGCTGCTGACCGAGGACCCGCGGAAGTACGCGGCCGCCATCGCCCCGACCGCGCTGCTGCTGGCCCGCCGCAGCCGGGGGGAGTTCGCCCGCACTCAGCTGTTCGCCGCGCTGTTGACCGATCCGCGTCCGGCCTTCGAGCCCGTACGGTCCGACGGCCGCCGCGCCGAGCCCAGGGTGGATGCCACCGACGCCCTGCTCGCCGAGCTGCTCGCCTCACCGTTCGGCGGGGTCCGGGTGCTTGCCCTGCGGGCCGGGATCGAGACCGGTCGGCTGCGGGCCCGGGACCTGGTCGCGCCGGCCACGACCGACCCGGCTCCGGCCGTCCGGACCAGGGCCGCCGAGGCGGTTGCCCGGGAGGCGGTCTGGACCGGGCAGGTGGAACTGCTGGAACGGTTGGCGACCGCCAAGCAGGCGGGCGTGCGTGTGCTCGGGCTCACCGGGATGCTCCGGATCGGGCAGACCCAGCGGGTCGCCGAACGGCTGGCGGACCCCTCCGCCCTGATCCGGTCCCTGGCCCGGGAGGCTGCCCGCCGGCTGGGCACCGACCCGGCCGCGCACTACCGCACCCTGGTCACGGGTGACGCCCCGTCAGCCGGGGCGATCGACGGCCTGGCCGAGATCGGCAGCCCGATCGACCTGCCCCTGCTGACCGGTCTGCTCGCCCACCCGAGCGGACCGGTCCGGGCCCGGGCAGTGCGGGGGCTGCGGCTGCGCGGGTTCACGTCGTCGGCCGAGCTGGTGCCCCTGCTCCGGGACGAGGACGCGGGGGTGGTCCGGGAGGCCACCCGCGCGCTGCGCCCGGGCCGGGACCGGCTGCCCGCAGGGCTGGCGGTGGAGTTGCTGGCGGACTCCGGCCGCGCCGAGGTCCGGCGGGCGGGTTACCGGCTGCTGCCCGGGGACGATCTGGCGCTGCGCCTGCGGTCGGCCTTGGTGCTGAGCACCGACCCGGACCGTGGGCTGGCGGCCCGGGGCGCCGCCGACGCGGCGGGCATCGTCCGCCGGCTCGAGCGGGACGGGCAGTTGACGGAGCAGGAGCGGGCCGAGCTGCGGGCGCTGCTGGCCGACGCGGTGCTGACGCCGCGCGGGGCCGGGAGAGCCTGGATCGGGCGCTGGACGCGCGGGCTTAGGATCGCCGGGTCTCGTACGAACGAATCCGGGTGGGGAAGATGACCGTGCTGCTGGTCGGAGCCTTTGCGCTGGCCGTCGGGGGATGCGTCTGTGTGGTGTGGGCGGACCGTGGTGGTCCCCGCTGGGTGCAGCGGGTGGCGCGGGCGACGCTCGGGGCGGGGGAGCTGGTGCGATTCGCGCACAAGCACCGGCCGCGCGGTGTGAACCGGAGCGGCGACAGCGGCGACTAGGCCCTGGTGCGAGGGCCGGTCGGGCGGTCTCCGATACTGGGGCGGTGATCATCGTGCCGATCCTGCTGACTGTTCTCGCCCTGCTCGTCCTGGTGCACTGGTACCTCTGGCGGCGGCTGGTCCGCGACGTCTCCGTGCCCGGGGGGTGGTACCGGCGGGTCGGGACGGTGCTGGCGGTGCTGCTGCCGCTGCTCTCGGTCGGTGCGGTGGTCGGCGGCCGGTTGCTGCCGCTGGCCGCCGAGCGGTGGCTGGCCTGGCCCGGGTACCTGTGGCTGGCGGTGCTGCTCTACCTGACCATGGCCGTGTTGGTGGGCGAGCTGGTCCGGGTGGTGTGGCTGCGGGTCGCCGCGTCCCGGGCCTCCGAAGCGGAAGCGCCCGACGACCCGTCACGGCGGCTGTTCGTCGCCCGGACGGTGGCGATCGGCGCCGCCGGGGCGGCGGTCGCGGTGGTGGGCAACGGTGCGTACGGGGTGCTGCGCGGGCCGGGCCTCAAGCGGGTGACCGTTCCGCTGGCCAAGCTGCCCCGGCGGGCGCACGGCTACCGGATCGCGGTGGTCAGTGACATCCATCTCGGGCCGATCCTCGGCCGCTCGCACACCCGGCGGATCGTCGACACCATCAACAGCACCCAGCCTGACCTGATCGCGATCGTCGGCGACCTGGTGGACGGCAGCGTGCCCGAACTCGGACCGGCCGCCGTCCCGTTGGCCGACCTGCGGGCCCGGGACGGGGCGTTCTTCGTGACCGGGAACCACGAGTACTTCTCGGGCGCCCAGCCGTGGGTGGAGTTCGTCCGCTCGCTCGGGGTGTTCCCGCTGGAGAACGACCGGATCGAGCTGCCCTGGTTCGACCTGGCCGGGGTGAACGACATCGCGGGCACCGCGCAGGGCCAGGGGCCGGACTTCGAGCTGGCGCTCGGCGACCGGGACCGGCTGCGGGCGGCGGTGCTGCTCTCGCACCAGCCGGTGACCGTGCACGACGCCGTCCGGCACGGTGTCGACCTCCAGCTCTCCGGGCACACCCACGGCGGACAGCTCTGGCCGGGCAACTACCTGGCCGAGCTGGCCAATCCGACCGTGGCCGGGCTGGAGCGGTACGGCGACACCCAGCTGTACGTCACCCGGGGCGCCGGGGCCTGGGGACCGCCGGTCCGGGTCGGCGCTCCGTCGGACATCACGGTGCTGACGCTGGCCTCGCTGCAGGCCTGACCCGGCTGTCCGAGGGACCGTCAGAGAGCAGACCAGGCAACCCAGTTGACCGTGTCCGGCCCATTGATCGTGAACGAGGGAGAACATCGGGACCAACAGCCCTGCCGAAGGATGATTGTTCCTTCAATGACTCCCGTGTGCACACGTAGCGTTGGGGTGCGCTGCCGGGGCGGCTCCGGTGCGAACGGGGAGGCACTCGGATGGCAGGGCAGCGGGTACGCGACGACGGGGTCGCCGAGCCGGTACGCCGGGGTTCGGTCCAGGCCGAACGGGACGCGAACGGACGGTACCGCTGGTCGTTGAAGGCCCCGAACGGCCGGATCGTGGCGGTCTCCGCCTCGGTGTACGAGACTCCGGAGCAGGCCCGGCAGGTGTTCGAGAACTTACGTGGCTCGGCGCCCGGCCTGGTCGTCCGGATCACCCACGTCCGGGACGGGATCGGCTGGATCTGGGTGGTGCCGGGCCAGCGCGGGGTGCCGGACGCCCGGTCGCACCGGACCTACGAGCGGTACGCCACCTGTCAGAACGCCTTCCGCCGCTTCGTGGCGCTGCTGGAGCGCTCGGGGGCTGTCGAACTCTCGGTGCCGCGCGATGAGCTCTGACAGCGGGGCGGGCCCCCGGAGAGGCCCGAGACTGCTCACCGTCCGGCTCGGTGGCGGGCGGATCGGCTGGCTGCTGGCGGCCACGAACGGCCGGCAACTGGCCCGGTCGGCGGTGACGTACCGGAGCGAGGCGGAACTCGACGAGGCGGTCCGCCAGTTGTTGGTGGAGCGGGCCGCGCTGCGCTACCTCGTGCAGCAGGACGGCGACCGGTCCTGGGGCTGGTCGGCGCTGCTGCCGGTACGCAGCACCGGGCAGGTGGCGGGTGCGGCGGTGGCCCGCAGTGCCCGGGGGTATCTGCGGCAGGACCAGTGCCGGCAGGGAATGGCGAGCTTCCAGACGATGCTTCAGCAGCTGCGCGCGCTCCGGGGCGCCGGGTGACCGGCAGGTTGCCGATCGCTCCCCGAACCGCCACCTGGAGAAGAACGATCCACTGGCGCAGGGACGTTGACGGAGTCGCGGCGAACCCGGAACCACCCGGCCGGGCCTCGAACTAAACCTCCGATACGCGATCGGTTCGGATCGGTGACCCGAAGGTGACCGGTCCGGGCGGACCTTCCACCGGCACGTGCCGCCCGGCAAGTATCTGAGCCGCCGGACAGACGGCCGCCGAGTGCGGTCGCCGCCGGTGCTCCCGACCGGGCCCCGGGCCGGGAGCAGGCAGGACCGATGCTCACTCCCACCGGAGGAACACCAAATGCGTCACACCGCCGCCAAGTTGGTCGCCGCCGTCGCGGTCACCGCCGCAACCGTCGCCCTCGCGGCATTCCCCGCCCAGGCCGACCCCGCCGTCACCCCGAACGCCGTGGACATCGTCGGCACGGGTTCTGACACCACCTCGACCTACCTGGCCAAGGTCTCGGCCGACTACAACGCCTCGATCGTCGGCGCGCCGGCCAGCACCCCCCGGCTCTACAGCTGGGACCCGACCGGTTCCGCGACCATCACGCCGAAGACCGGCGCGGCCACCATCGCCCGCCCGAACGGCTCCAGCGCCGGCGTCACCGCGCTGAACAACAACACCAGCACCACCGTGGACTTCGCCCGGTCCTCCCGTGGCCCGCAGACCGGTGACACCACCGACGACCTGTTCGTCGCCTTCGCCAAGGACGCGGTGACCTGGTCCGCCAAGAACGCCGGCCACGCTCCCGCGAACCTCACCACCGCCCAGCTCAAGGGCATCTACGAGTGCACCATCACCAACTGGAGCACCGTCGGCGGCACCGCCGGCACCATCAAGCCCTTCCTGCCGCAGAACGGTTCGGGCACCCGGACCTTCTTCCTCAAGGCCATCGGTGGCGCCACCCCGGTCACCCCGGGCGCCTGCGTGACCAGCGGCCCGCAGGAGAACACCGGCACCACCCCGGCGCTGGACGACGTCGACTCGATCTTCCCCTACTCGGTCGCGCACTACATCAGCCAGGTCTTCGGCGGCCACGGCACGCCCACCGACAACCCGGGCAACCTGACCCTGCGCAACGTCAACGGTGTGGCCCCGGTCAACGCCACCAACACCATCAACGCCCCGTTCGCGGCCAGCGCCTACGGCCGCGTGGTCTACAACGTGGTCCGGGCCGCCGCCTGGAACACCCCGGGCACCTACTCCACCGCGCTGAAGAGCGTCTTCAGCTCCACCGGCTGGATCTGCACCCACCCGGCCACCATCACCAACTACGGCTTCCTGGCCCTGCCGGGCGCGGCCTGCGGTACCACCACCACCATCTGATCCACCGCTTGCGCAGGACCCGACGGCCGCGCCCGCAGGGGCCCGGCCGTCGGGCTGTCCGGCCCATCTCGTAGATCCGTCCCGTCTTTCAAGGAGCCCGAAATGAACCGCCTCCGTACCCGTCTCGCCCTGGCCGGCGCCGCCGCGCTGACCGCCGTGACCGTGCTGACCGGCCTGACTGGTACCGCCGTCGCCACCGAGACCCCGGCCACCCCCGACGCCGTGACGGCCACCGTGCCGGTCGCCTCGATCGGCACCGCGGTGGTCCGGGAGGACAGTGACTTCCTGCGCCGCAGCGCCGAGGCGGGCATCTTCGTGGTGCCGCTGCCGCCGGGCACCGCCGCGTACGACAGCGCCGCGGGCTTCTCCGGCAGCTTCCCGGTCACCGGTGCGACCGGCGTGCTGCGGGAGTACTACGGCAACGTCCAGCTCGGTGGCAGCCTGCTGGCGGTCAACGTCCGGACCGGGAGGACCGCGCTGTTCCAGCAGTTGGCCTTCGACATCGACAACTGGCAGCTGACCGGCTTGCCGCTGGGCGCCACCGCCCCGGTCGCGCTGCTGGAGCCGACGGACAGCACCGTCGCGCTCACCGCCGGGGTCAGCTCGCTGACCTCCACCGGGCTGACCGTGGACGCCGAGGCCGCGCAGTACCTGGACAGCAAGCTGGGCACCTCCTTCTTCACCGCGGGCGGCCAGGTCGGTTCGTTCGCGCTGAGCTACACCCAGGGCTCCTGACCCACCGCACACCGACGGCCCGTGGCGCGCTCATGGCCATCAACTGTCATATCCACATGGGGAAATACCGGAGTCTCGATCCGGGTGGGTCCGGTTCCGGACGGCCGTGATCGGCACATCGAAAGGGCACCCTCATGAGGCTCCGCAGACCGGGCAGTTCCGCGCGTCGGCGGTGGGCGAAGGTGTTCGCCGCCGCGACCCTCGCCTGGGCGGCGGCAGTCACCCTGGCCGTGCTGCCGAGCGGCCTCGGTACGGTGCCGGAGGCGCACGCGGCGGGCGGTGTGACGGTGCCGGGACCGCCGGTCTGGCACCCCGAGGACTGGACCACCGGGGAGCGCGGCTCGGTCACCCTGGAGAGCGCGTCCAACCTCGGCAACGAGCGGGTCCGGGTGCGCTGGTCCGGCTTCACCCCGACCGTCTTCACCTGGGGCGGCCCGGTGGACGTGGCGGTGGTCGGCTCGGCCGACATCCTGTACTCGGTCCGGGTCTACCAGTGTCGGGGCACCGACCCCAAGCCGACCGACTGCTACGGCAGCACCGTCTACAACGGCGACTCGGCCAAGGGCTTCGAGCAGGAGATGGCGCAGGGCGCCACCACCCCCGAGTTCCCCAGCAACATGGTCATCGCGGCCACCCGGCCGGACGGCACCGGCGAGGCCGAGATCGAGCTGTGGACCGCCCAGCAGAGCCAGACCCTGGGCTGCGACGCCGCGCACGCCTGCTCGATCGTGGTCGAGCCGCAGTACGGCGGCGACTCGATCGGCGCCTACCAGACCCCGGTGGGGACGGTGAACTGCGAGGACCACTCGCCGGACGGCGACGGCTTCTTCAACACCGCCTCGGACGGCTCCTTCCGGAAGAACGCGGGCGGTCGCTACCAGACCGGCGAGAGCTGCGCCTGGAATCAGCGGGCCGTGGTGCCACTGCAGTTCGCGGCCACGCCGAGCGACTGCAAGGCCGCCGACGCCGAGTTCGCGATGGCCGGCCTGGAGATGGCCAACCGTGCGGTGCAGCAGTGGCGGGCCGGGTTCTGTGCCGGTGACCAGCCGCTCAACCTGCAGTACGTGTTCGGTGGCGGCGAGCCGCAGGCCCGGGCCGCCTTCCTCGAACGCCGGGGCGCCGACGTGGCGTTGACCGCCCGGGCCGAGCGGGCCCCGGCCACCCGGCCGTACGTCTACGCGCCGCTCGGCACGACCGCGGTCTCCGTGGTGTACGTGGTCGACGACGCCACCAACCGTCGGCAGGTCCGCCAACTGCGGCTGAACGCCCGGCTGATGGCCAAACTGCTGACCCAGTCCTACGACCTCCAGTACGGCGCCACCATCCCCTCGGTGGACGGCAACCCGAAGTGCGTCTTCCTGGACCCGGAGTTCCTCAAGCTCAACCCGGTGGACGTGGTGAACGGCCCGGTCTGGCCGGACTGCGGCTCCGGCGGCAACAAGGCCGAGACCACCCCCGTGGTGGTCGGCGGCACCTCCGACCTGGTGTACCAGGTCACCGCGTGGATCGCCGCCGACCCGGAGGCCGCCCAGTTCCTCGGCGGCGCCAAGGACCCGTGGGGCATGCGGCTGAACTCCTTCTACCTGCGCTCCAAGTTCGGCGGCTACCCGGTCGACACCTTCCAGCCGCAGGACTTCAGCGGCCCGGACCACTGGAAGCAGTACGAGTGGAACCCGCTGATCGGCGGGCTCGGCCAGGTCGCCCGCAACGTGCTGGAGGGCCGGGCCACCTGCAGTGACCCGAACATCGACAACACCGGCAACCACCCCAAGTGCGGGGCCCAGCCGGTCGGCCAGCGCGCACTGTTCGCCATCATGGACGCGGGGCAGGCCAAGGCGTACTCGCTGCCGGAGGCGGCGCTGGCCAACCCGGCCGGGGAGTTCGTCACCCCCTCGCTCGGCGCGCTCCAGGCGGCGGCCTCGGTGATGGCGGCCGACCCGGTCACCGGCACCCAGCAACTCCCGTATGGGGACGGCGGATCGGCCTTCGCGAGCGCCAAGGCGGCCTACCCGCTGACCACCGTCCAGTACGCGATGCTGCCGACCAGCGGTCTGGACAGCGCCAAGGCGGGGGCGATCTCCCGGTTCGTCCGGCAGGCCACCGACCTGGGCACCGGTCAGGTCTACGGCACCGCCCCCGGTCTGCTGGCGCCGGGCTTCCTGGCGCTGACGGAGGCTCAGTCGGCCCAGGCCAAGGCAGCGGCCGGCCACGTCGCCGCGCAGGACTCAGCGCTGCCGGGCAACCAGGTCGCGGTGGCGCAGCCCGGCAGCCCGGTCACGGCGACCGCGGGCGGCACGACCGGCGGCTCGACCGGCGGCGGGCAGAGTGCCGGGGGCAGCTCCTCGGGCGGCACCACCGGTGGCGCCAACCAGGCCGGGACGACCGGTGGTTCGGGAGCGGCCCCGGCGGCGGCCCCGGCCGCCAAGTCCCCGGCCGCCTCGAACTCGCCGGTCGCCGCCGTCCCGGTAGCGGCCGGACGGCCCGGACAGGACCGGGCCGGCGTGGCCCGGCTGCTGCTGCCGGTGCTGCTGGTGATCGGCGCGGTGCTGCTGGTCGGCGGCCCGACCACGCTGCTGCTGAGCGGTACCGCGCTCGGCGGGCGGGTCGCCGCCGGCTTCCGTCGGCTGTTCGGCCGGAAGTGAACCGGCCGTTCCCACACGCCAGTTGCCCGTGCCGAACGCAGCGGAGAACCCTGCCATGACAAGCACCACCCCCGTACCGCCGGAGCCGTACCAGGACCAGGGCCTCGACCAGGACCAGGAACACGACCGACCGCGCCGGATCAGCTCGCCGGTCTCCCGGGGCGACCGGGTGTTCCGGGCCGGGCTGACCGCGGCCGGACTCTCGGTCTTCCTGATCATGGGGCTGATCGCCTTCTTCCTGCTGCTGCGCGGCGGGGAGGCGCTGAAGGTCACCGGCTGGTCGTTCCTGACGGAGCAGCGCTGGAACACCGGTGCGCACCAGTTCGGCATCGCCTCGGTGCTCCCGAACGGCGCGCTGATCGCGCTGGTCGCACTGCTGATCTCGGTGCCGGTGGCGCTCGGCACGGCGGTCTTCATCTCGGAGTACGCGCCGGTCCGGCTGCGGGCGGCACTGATCTCGCTGATCGACCTGATGGCCGCGATCCCCAGCATCGTCTACGGCCTCTGGGGCCTGGTCTTCCTCCAGCCGAGGATCGTCGGGCTGTCCCGGTGGCTCTCCAACCACCTGGGCGACTGGGTGCCGTTCCTCAAGGTCAGGCGCGGGGACATCACCGTCTCGTACACCTCCTCGACCTTCATCGCGGGTGTGGTGGTGTCGCTGATGATCATCCCGATCGTCACCTCGCTCAGCCGGGAGGTGTTCTCGCAGGCCCCGCAGGGCGAGCGGGAGGGGGCCTACGCGCTGGGCAGCACCCGCTGGGGCATGGTGCGCACGGTGGTACTGCCGTTCGGCAGGGGCGGGGTGATCGGCGCGGTGATGCTCGGCTTCGGCCGGGCGATGGGCGAGACCATCGCGGTCGCGCTGATCATCTCGCCCGCCTTCGTCTTCAAGGGTCACCTGCTGGAGAACGGCGCCAACTCGATCTCGGCGCTGATCGCCCTGCGCTACAGCGAGTCCGACGAGCTGTCACTCTCCGCCCTGATGGCGGCCGGACTGGTGCTCTTCGCCCTGACGCTGCTGGTCAACCTGGCAGCCGGCGTCATCATCAACCGCTCGCGCTCCGGCGCGGCGACCTCCGACTGAGCACCGAGGACACGGCCGATGACCGACACCCTTGAGAAGACCTCCGCCGCGACCGCCCCGGACGAACCGGAGACCCGGATCCGCACCGGCGGCGTCACCCGCGCCGAACTCACCACCCTGGCCGGAGCGTTGGGCGGATCGCTGGGCCTGGACTGGCTGTTGTACGAGCGGCTGCTGCCGTTCAGCGGAGCGTTCGGCTTCCTGCTCTGCTGGTACCTGCTGTTCCTGGCCTTCTTCGCCGGAGCCACCGCCCTGCAGTGGGACGGCCGGCTGGTCCGGGAGCGCCTGGTCACGGTGCTGGCCTGGACCTCGGGCCTGCTGGTGATCGGACTGATCGTGGAGCAGATCGGCTACCTGCTGCTGCGCGGGGTGAGCGCGGCCAGCCATCCGAACTTCTTCACCGAGTCGATGGCCACCACCGCGCCGCTCTCCCCGATCACCTCCGGCGGCGCGCTGCACGCGATCATCGGTTCGCTCGAACAGCTCGGCCTGTCCACCCTGTTCGCCGTCCCGCTGGGCATCGCCGCCGCCGTCTACATGTCCGAGGTGGGCGGCCGGTTCGCCCGGCCGGTGCGCACCCTGGTCGAGGCGATGACCGCACTGCCCTCGATCGTGGCCGGGCTGTTCGTGCTCGGCGTGGTGATCCTCACCCTGGGCGTGGACCGGTGCGGTTTCGCTGCTTCGCTGGCGCTCACCGTGATGATGATGCCGATCGTCACCCGGGCCGCCGAGGTGGTGATCCGGCTGGTGCCCGGCACCCTGCGGGAGGCGTCCTACGCGCTCGGCGCCAGCCAGTGGCGCACGGTGTGGAACGTGGTGCTGCCCACCGCCAGGCCCGGCCTGGCCACCGCCGTGGTGCTCGGCATGGCGCGCGGCGTCGGCGAGACCTCGCCGGTGCTGCTGACCTCCGGCATGACCGCGTACTTCAACAACAACCCGTTCTCCGGGCAGCAGGTCAGCCTGCCGCTGTACATCTGGAACTACGTCCGCCAGCCCTACCCCGACATGGAGGCCCGGGCGTTCGCGGCCGCGCTGGTGCTGATGGTCGTGGTGCTGGTGCTGTTCGTCATCGCCCGGGTCATCGGGCGGGCGCGATGAGCCGGCCGACAGACACCCCTTCCGCTCCCGTACCGACCGACCACCCCAGAGGAGTCCCCATGCCGTGGGCATCCGCTCACCGGCCGCACCGGGCAGCCGCCCTGCTGCTCGCCCTGCTGCTGCTCGCCGCCTCGGCGGCGCTCGGCCGGGCGACCCCGGCGTACGCCGCGACCTCGCTCAACGCGGAAGGCTCCAGCTGGGCCGGCCCGGCCATCGACCAGTGGCGCCAGGACGTGGTGCCGCAGGGCATCCAGATCAACTTCAATCCGTCGGGGTCGGCGGCCGGCCGGAAGACCTGGGCGGCCGGGCTGAACGACTTCGTCGCCTCCGACGTCCCGTTCCGCTCCAAGCCGGACACCGGTGCGGGCGGGGCGATCGGCGGCTCGGGTGCGGCCGGGGCCGAGCGGGCGGTGTACGGCTACTCGTACGTGCCGATCACCGCGGGCGGTACCGCCTTCATGTACAACCTGGTGGTGGCCGGGAAGCGGGTCACCGACCTGCGGCTCTCCTCGGACACCCTGGTGAAGATCTTCACCGGCAAGATCACCTACTGGGACGATCCGGCCATCACCAAGGACTACGGCCGGGCGCTGCCGCGCCTGGAGGTCAGCCCGGTGGTCCGCTCCGACGGTTCCGGTGCCACCGCGCAGTTCACCCGCTGGATGCAGCACACCCACCAGGCCGAGTGGGAGGGGTACTGCAAGGCGATCAACGGCATCAGCTGCGGTGACTACACCGAGTTCTACCCGACCGTCCCGGGGATGACCGCGCAGAACGGCTCCGACGCGGTGGCCAACTTCATCAAGTCCCCGGGCAACGTGGGCACCATCGGCTACGACGAGTACGCCTTCGCCAAGCGCAGCAACTGGCCGGTCGTCAAGGTGCTGAACGCCGCCGGGTACTACACACTGCCGACCGCATCGAACGTCGCCGTCGCGCTGACCGCCGCCCGGATCAAGGGAGTTGACGACGCGACACCGGCCAGCGACCCGAACTTCCTGCAGCAGAACCTGGACGGCGTCTACAGCATGGCCGACCCCCGGGCCTACCCGGTCTCCAGCTACAGCTACCTGATCGTGCCGCGCCAGGGCGTCGCCGACCCGGTGCCGCCCCGGTTCAACGACGCGAAGGGCAACGCGCTCAGCAAGTTCATCTCCTACGTGCTGTGCGCGGGCCAGGGACAGGCCGACAGCCTCGGCTACTCGCCGATCCCGCGCAACCTGGTGCGTGGCGGGATGCTTCAGGTCGGCCACATCCCGGGCAGCGCCAGCCCGGTGAACCCGGAGACGCTGGCCAACTGCGGCAACCCGACCTTCGACAGCTCCGGGCAGCTCACCGTGCTGGTGAACGCGCCGCAGCCGAGCCCCTGCGACAAGGCCGGCGCCCCGCTGGACTGCGTGGTCAGGGACGGCAAGCCGGTCAGCTCCGGAACCGGCGGTACGACCGGCGGCAACTCCGGTGGCAGCAGCGGCGGTTCGACCGGTGGCGGGAGCGCCGGCGGGGGCACGGGCGGTACCGCGGGTGGTACCGCCGGCGGTACCGGGGGCGACCCGGACGCGGCCCCGCCGGTGATCGACCCGCAGACCGGACAGGTGGTCGGCTCGGGTGGCTCGGGCAGTGGTTCGGGCAACCTGACGGCGAGCACGGTGGAGGTCGGCAACCGCAAGGACGAGTGGCTGCTCAGCACCCTCACCGCCCTCGAACTGCTCGCCGTGGTCGCGATACCGCCACTGCTCGGCGGCTGGCTGGCGGCCCGCCGCCGCAACCGGGGAGTGGCCCGATGAGCGCCCCGACGCTGGACCGGCCGGTCGGCACCACGGAGCCGGCTCCGCCGCCGCGGGCCGCCCGCCCGCCCGTGTCGGCGGCCCGCCGCCGGGTGGTGCAGGCGGGCTGGGCGACCAGCTCGCTGGCCGGTCTGGTGCTGGGCTTCGCCGTCTACCTGCCCGCGCTGTCCGGGTTGCAGGAGCAGCACTCGCAGGCCGCCGCGTACAAGACGCTGCGCGACCAGTTCGCCAAGGCGGTCGCGCCCACCGGTCCCACCACCGACGGTGCGCCGATGGCGATGCTGGACATCCCGGCGCTGGGTCTGTACGAGACCGTGGTGGTCGAGGGCACCACCGGCCGGGACCTGATGCGCGGCCCCGGCCACCGGCGGGACACCGTCCTGCCGGGACAGCACGGCGTCACCGTGCTGTTCGGCCGCCGGTTCAGCTTCGGCGCCCCGTTCGCCCGGATCGGTGAACTCCGGGACGGTGACCGGATCGAGGTGACCACCGGTCAGGGCCGGGCCAGTTACGTGGTCAACGAGCACGGCGACGCCGGCCACCCGCTCACCGACCAGGCCAAGGACCGGCTGGTGCTGGTCACCGGCGACTCGGACTGGATCTCCTCCTCGACCGTGATGGTCGGTGCCCGGCTGCTCGGCGACCCGCAGCCCAACTCCGGTACCCGGGGCGTGCTCCGGCCCACCGACAAGGCGCTGGCCGCCGACCGGGCCGCCCTGCCCGCGCTCCAGCTCTGGGCGCTGGCCCTGCTCGCGGGCGTCACGCTGTCCACCCTGGCGGTCCGGCTCTGGCACCGCTGGGCAGCCTACCTGTGCGCGGCCCCGGTGCTCGGGACGCTGCTCTGGAGCTGCTACGAGAACGCCGCCGCCCTGCTGCCCAACCTGTACTGAAGCGCCGAACCTCTACCGAAGGACCACCGGGATGACCGACGCCATCGACACCGCCGTACTGCCCAGGATCGAAGACTCGCTGTACGGCATCGAGACCCGGGGCGTCTCGGCCTGGTTCGGTGACCGCAAGGTGCTGGACCGGGTCTCGCTGAGCATGACGGCCGGTCAGGTCACCGCCCTGATCGGCCCGTCCGGCTGCGGCAAGTCCACCTACCTGCGGATCCTCAACCGGATGCACGAGATGGTCCGCGGCTCGGGGCTGGCCGGTGAGGTGCTGCTCGCGGGCACCGACATCTACGCCGCCGGGCGGCGCCCCGCCGACGTCCGGCGGCGGATCGGCATGGTCTTCCAACGGCCCAACCCGTTCCCGGCGATGAGCATCTACGACAACGTCGCCAGCGGGCTCAAGCTGGCCGGGGTCAGGACCGACCGCGAGCACCGGGACCACCTGGTGGAGAGCAGCCTGCAGGCCGCCGGACTCTGGCAGGAGGTCAGCAACCGGCTGCGCTCGCCCGGTGGTTCGCTCTCCGGCGGGCAGCAGCAGCGGCTCTGCATCGCCCGCTCGCTGGCCGTCTCGCCGGACGTCCTGCTGATGGACGAGCCCTGCTCCGCGCTGGACCCGACCTCGACCCGGCGGGTCGAGGAGACCATCGCCGAGCTGCGGGGCCGGCTGACCATCGTGATCGTCACGCACAACATGCAGCAGGCGCAGCGGGTTTCGCAGTCCTGCGCGTTCTTCCTGGCCAGCCACGACACCCCGGGCCGGATCATCGAGGCGGGCCCCACCGACCGGCTGTTCGGCGCTCCGGCCGACCAGCGGACGGCGGACTACGTGAACGGCCGGTTCGGCTAGGCGAGTCGGAGCCGACTGCGGATCAGCGCCAGGCGGCGGACCCGGCGACCTGCGGGCGCTGCTGGGCGGGGACGTGCGGGCGGTCGACCTGGTGGTCGGCGCCGAGGTGGCTGCCGACGGCGGCCTGGGCCCGGCGGGCCAGCAGGCGGCGGTCGGTCCCGTCGGTGGGCATCGGGGAGTGGAAGACGAGTTCGGCGACCAGGCCCCGGGTGCCCAGCACCCGGCGGATGGACGGCAGCAGTTCGTCGTCGCCGACATAGCCGGGGGCGGTGCAGATCCGGCCGTCGGCCAGCCGGTAACGGACCGTCACGGGTTGGACGGGGACCGCCGCGTCGATCGCCGCCTGGAACGCCGCCCGGCGGAACCGGCCGCCCGCCGCGCCGCACCAGGTGCTGCCTTCGGGGAAGGCCGTCACCGGGCGTCCGGAGCGCAGTACGGCGGCCATCTCGCCAACCGTGCCCGGCAGTTGGCGCAGGCTCTCGCGTTCGATGAAGACCGTCCCGCCGCGCCCGGTGAGCGACCCGAGCACCGGCCAGGTCCGGACCTCGGTCTTGGCCAGCATCGGCCCCGGCCGGACGGCGGTGAACAGCACGATGTCCAGCCACGAGATGTGGTTGGCCACCCGCAGCACGGCGCCCGCGGCGGGCGACCCGACTACCCGCAGCCGGACGCCCATCCCGGCCAGGACCGACCTGGTCCAGAACCGGAGCAGGCCGTCCCGGAGCCGGGGCGCCCGGTCCCAGCCCCGGGTCAGCACGACCACGGCGATCCCGGTCAGCAGCACACCGACACAGCCGATCCCGCGCAGCAGGCGCAGCGGTGCGGGCACCGTCGGCCCGGGATCGGCCAGACAACTCTCCGGCGTACAGGGCGCGGTGGGGAGCCAGCTGCTCATGGCGTGCTCACGCGCCCGTTCCGGCCGACAGGAAGTGCCGCAGGTAGCGCGGGTCGGTGCGCTCCAGCGAGAGCAGCACGTAGAGGTCGGCCACCCCGAAGTCCGGGTCGTACGCGGGCTCGCCGCAGACCCAGGCGCCGAGGCGCAGGTAGCCGCGGAGCAGCGCCGGGATGGTGGCCCGCTCGGGCCGGACGACGCCGGTCGGGTCCCAGGGGCGGTGCGGGGTGACCCGGTACTCGGCCGGGGCCAGGTAGCGGGCGGCCATGGTGTCCCAGACCCCGGCCGCGGTGGCGCCGCCGTCGGCGAGCGGGACGGAGCAGCAGCCGGCCACCCAGGTGTTGCCGGTGTCGACCAGGTAGCGGGCGATGCCGCCCCACATCAGGTTGATCACGGCACCGTTGTCCCGGTGCCTGATGTCGATGCAGGACCGGCCCACCTCGACCAGGCCGGGCCGGACGGCCGCCAGGTTGCTCAGGTCGAACTCGGTCTCGGAGTAGAGCCGCCCGGCCCGGGCCGCCGCCTCCGGGCGGAGCAGCCGGTAGGTGCCGACCACCTCGCCGGTCTCGTTCTCGCGCACCAGCAGGTGGTCGCAGTACTGGTCGAACGGGTCGATGTCCAGGCCGGCCACCGGGGTGTCCAGGAGCGCACCCATGCCGCCGGCGAAGACGTCGTGCCGCAGCCGCTGGGCGGCGCGGACGTCCGCCTCGTCGGTGGCCAGCGAGACCGAGTAGGCCGGGGCGGCGGTGCTGCCGGCCGGTCGGGGGGAGGCGGGTCGGGTGACGGTGGGTCGGGTCACGGTGGGGGAGCTGAGAGCGGTACCAAGGGCCATGACGGGGTTCTCCCAGGGCTTGGGTCGAGCGTGGCGATCGGTGCTGCCCTATGTCTCTCCAGATTGGTTGGCGTTCGTATGGCCAGCCGGGAGAGTGGAGATGTGGACCTGTTGAATGCACCGGTGCGGCCTGCCGTTCAGCGCGTCCGTTCAGCGCGCCCGACGGCGGCGCGGAGAAGCAACATTCGTGCCAGAAACAGTAGTTTGCGTACGTCGGGGCCGTCCGGGAGGGTGGCGTCGGCGCGGTGGCCGGCCAGCACTGCCGACTCGGTGCGGGACAGGGTGCCCGGCGGCCGGTGCAGCAGCGCGCCCGGGTGGTGCAGATCGTGCAGCAGGCCGGAGCCGCCCCCGGGGCCCGACACCGGCCGGCCGGCGTACGCGACGAACCGGCCGTCCGGCGAGCAGCGGAGCACCCGGGGCCATTCGGCCGCGGTGGCCAGATGGGGCGGTACGGGCACCGGGGCCAGGCTGAGCTGGTCGTAGAAGTGCACCCGGCCCTCGCTCGGGGCCAGCCCGCCGACCACCTGCCAGGCCGGTACGGCGAACAGGTTGCGCAGTCGGGGGGTGTCCCGCCGGACGGTCGGCCGGGGTAAGGCTCCGTCCAACTCCCAGAGCGTCAGGCCGCCTTGGCGGCCCGAGCCGAGCAGTCGGCCGGTGCCGGCGAAGGTCAGGTCGAGCAGGCGGCCCGGCTCCTCGGGGACGGTGGCCGTGCCGAGCACCGTCCGCAGGCCGGTGTCGGCCAGGACCAGCCGACGGCCGTCGGAGAGCACCAGGCGGTCGCCGTCCGGCGCCACCGCGAGCAGCTCGGCGTTGGCCAGCCCCCACGGCTCCAGGCCGACCTGACGCAGCTGCGAGTGCCCGCCGTCCACCAGTGCACCGTCGTCCACCAGTGCCCCGGGGCTGAGCCGGAGCCCCGCCACGTACCCGGTGCGGGTGGGCACCAGCCGGGCGGCGGCCACCGCCGTGCCGGCCGCCAGCAGTTGCGGACCGGCGGCCGAGTGCCGGACCAGCTCGAAGTGCGGGTCGTCCCCGCCGACCCGGCGGGCGGCGACCACCTGGCCGGGCCCGAGGCAGGCGACGGAGGAGTGCCCGGCCGCGCCGTGGTGCAGGGCGGCCCGGCCGTCGCCGACCAGGTCGAGGGTCTCGATCACCTCCTGCCGGGTGCCGTGGCCGGGTGTGGCCAGCGCGAGTGCGGGGTTCCCGTGGGCGAACGAGACGTGGTCGGCGTCGAGCAGCTGCCACCCGGCGGGGAGCCGGACGGTGGCTGGCGCGACCGCGCGGGCGGCGGCCGCCGCCGCCCGGKGGGCGTCGAGCACGGTCAGCCGGTGCAGCAGCTCCCGGTCGGCGGGGTCCGGCGGGCTCCAGCCGGCCGACGGCAGTCGCGACGCCAGCGTGACGGCGTCCACCACCGGTGCGGCGCAGGTGAGTTCCCAGTAGGCGGGCCAGTCCTGCTGCCGGGCCAGCTCGGCGGCGCGGACCTCGACCGGCACGGGTGGCGGGGACCAGAGCCCGCCCGTGGCGGGGGCCGGGACCGGCGGCGTGCGGTCGGCTGCCCGGAGCGCCTGCCGCTGCCCGTCCAGCGCGCGGAGCAGAGCGACCCGGTAGGTCTCCGGGGCGCTCTGGCCGAGTCGCTGCCAGAGTGCCACCGCCGCCGCTCCGGCCTGCACGGCCTCGGCGGGTCGGCCGGCCTCGGTGAGCAGTCTGCGGAGCTCGGCCAGGGCAGTGGCCTGCGCCTCGGACGCGGGCTCGGCCGTCGTCCGGTAGAGCGCCACCAGCTGCTGGCCGGCGACCACCGCCTCGTTCCAACGTCCGGCCCTGGAAAGGTCGTTGCGCAGACCGAGCAGTGCACGAGCCAGGTCCGTCCGGTGTGCGGCCGGGCCCTCGGCCGCCAGGTCCCGCCAGTGCGCCACCGCCTCCCGGGCCGGGTCCAGGTCGTCCGCCTCACCGATGCCGCGCAGCGACAGCCCGGCCGCGTCGGTCAGTGCGGCCGCCAGCCCGACCCGGTGCGCGGGGTCCTGCTCCGCGAGGCGGCGGTAGCGCTGGACCGCCTGCCGGTTCGCCCGGTGCGCCTCGCCCCAACGTCCGGCCCGTTCCAGGTGGTTGGCGTGGGCCGCCAGTGCGGCGGCCAGTCCGGGTTCGAAGTCGGCTCGCTGCCGAAGCAGTTCGACCGCCTGGGCCTGGGCGGTGACGGCCTCGTCGGCCCGCCCGGCCACGCCGAGCCGGTCCGCCAGCGCGGCGAGCGCCCGCGCCAGCCGGTACTCGTACCGGGCCGGTGCGGCGGCCACCAGGTGGCCGAGCAGTTCCACGGTCCGCCGCGCGGCCTCCACCGCCTCCGGGTCCCGGCCCAGCTCGCCCAGGTGGTCGGCATGCTCCGCGTGCAGCCGGGCGTGCGTGGTGAGGTCGTCGGTGCGGGTCAGGCGGTGGGCCAGCAGACGCACCGTCACGGCGGCCCGGCCCGGGATCAGGTCGGCCGGTGTCGGGAACGGCAGCTCGGCGAGGATCTGCTCGAGTAACTCCGGGTCGATCTCCGGGAGTTCGGCCAGTGCGGCGAGTCCTGGGCTGCCCGCCGCGACCGCCAGGCCGGGGTCTGCGGCCAGCAGTGGGAACAGGCAGTTCGGGCCGACGTGCGGCCAGCGGGCCGCCGCCGCAGCCAGCACGGTGACGGACCGGCCGGGCCGCCACCCGCCCCGGGTGAGCGCCACCGCGGTGGCCGGAGCCCACGGCTGGGCAGGGTGGTCGGCCGGGTGGCCGGGCAGGGTGAGGGCGAGGAAGTCCTCGGCGAGGCGGTCCGGAGCCAGTGCGTTAAGGACGCTGCCGGGGCCGGGCGGCGGGTAGCAGGCCGCGTGGTCGGCGAGCAGCGCGGCGGTCGGATGTCCCAGACCCAGCGACTCGATCAACTCGGCGCCGGTTCCGTCGGGTTGAGGGCCGGTCAGGGTGGCGGCGAAGACGGTGCGGTTCATCACCCAGGGCGGGGAGCTGAACCGCCCGGGTCTGAGCTCCCGGTGCAGCCGGGCCCAGTTGAACTGCTCGCGGTCGAGCAGGTAGACGGAGAGCCCGGCCGGATCGGCGGGCGCCCGGCGGCCGGTGGCGTACGCGTCCACGGCGACCAGCGCGGCCATCTGGACGGCCAGGGTCAGCCCGAAGTCGGGGTGGTCCAGCTGCACCGGATCGGCGGGCGGCCGGACGCCGTACCGCTCGGCGAAGGCGGCCCGGGCCGCCCGGAACACGGTGACCCGGTCCGCGGGCGGCAGCGGGGCCAGGGTCTGCCGTGAGCTGTCCGCGAAGGCGGACCGGAGCGCGGACGGGGTGTCGGCACCGCGCGCCAGCAGCAGCACCCTGGTCGGCAGGCCGTCCTGGTGCAGCAGCGCATTGCCGAGCAGCAGGGCGAGCCGGCTCGGAGTCCAGAGGTCGGCCCGGTCGACCAGCAGCAGCAGGCCGACGGCGCCGGCCGGCCGCAGGTCCGTCCGGCCCGGTGGCGGCAGGACGGCGGCCGGGCCCTCGACGGCGGTCAGTACCCGCCAGCCGGACTCTGCCAACTCACCGGCCAGCCGGTCGGCGATCCGGGTCTTCCCCTGTCCGCCCGGGGCGTGCAGCCAGCGGGCCGCCGCCGGGGGACCGGCCGTGCACCACTGCCGTAACTCGGCCAACTCCCGCTCCCGGCCGGTGAATCCGACCACGGCGGACCTGGCGTCCAGCAGCCGGCTCGGCTGCGCACCCAGCCAGGCGTCGTCGAGCCGGGCCGCCGGGCGCCAGTGGGCCGGCAGGTACAACGGAACGCCCTCGGCGGACACGTGGACATCGGCGCCGAGCACCCCGTACGCGGTCCCGCCGGTGAGGGTGCTCGTGCCCGGCAGGAGATCCGGCCCGGCCGAGCGCGCAGCATGCTGCAGCCCGGCCGCCACCGACAACACGGACGATTCAGTCAACATCTGGGCCCCGATCAGATGTGCACGTGCGACCCGCCCCATGCTGCCACCCGGCACCCGCCGTCGCAGGCGAATGGGACGCCTGGTGCGGGGCGGTTGCCGGACCGGTGGACAGCAGGGGCCGCGATGGCGGAGGGTGCACTGCATGTCAGATCACTCGCCGCAGGGCCTGCCCGCCGGATACCGAACCCGCGCCGCCACGACGGCCGACCTCCCGGCGATCCATCAGCTGGTGGTGGTCTGCGAGGAGGCGCTGTACGGAGCGGCCGAGACCGACCTCGACACGGTCGCCGCCGACCTGGCCCGTCCCGGTCTGATCCCGGAGCTGGACACCGCGCTGGTGCACGGTCCGACCGGCGAACTGGTCGGCCGGGCCTGGGTGGACCGCCGCTCCGAGGTGGACGTGCACCCCGCTCACCGGGGTCTCGGCATCGGCGCCGCGCTGCTCGACTGGGTCGAGGCGCGGGCCCGCGCAGCGGGTACGGAGTGGGTGGTGCAGACCGTCCCGGACAGTGATCTCGCCGCCGTGGTGCAGGTGCGCGCCCACGGGTACCGCCCGATGGTGATCAACTGGCTACTGGGGATCGAACTGCCCACCGAGCCGATGGTCCCGGAGCCCGCGCCGGGCATCACGGTGCGGCCTTTCCGGCCGGGGGACGAGCACCCGGCGTACCTGCTCACGGAGGACGCCTTCGACGAGTGGCAGGCCCGGCGGAAGTCGTACGAGGAGTGGGCCCTGCTCGCTGTCGACCGCGCCACCTTCGCACCGGCGATGTCCTCGCTGGCCTTCGCGGACGGCGAGCTGGTCGGCGCGGTCCTCGCGTTGGACGTGCCGGACTCCGACGAGGGGTACGTGGAACGGGTCGCGGTCCGGCGCGACCAGCGGAACCGGGGGATCGCCCGGCTGCTGCTCCAGCACACCTTCCGGGAGTTCCACCGGCGGGGCAGGCGTGGTTGTACGCTCTGGACGCACTCGAAGACCGGTGCGCTGACGCTGTATCAGCGGGTGGGGATGACGGTCCGTCGCAGCTCGACGGTGTACCGGAAGCAGCTCGTCGGCGAGTAGCTGCGGCTGCGGTTGCCGGGCTGCCCAGGGGGAAGGCAGGAGAGCATGGGAACACTTGTCGGAGCGGCCGTCGCGGGCCATCCAAGGATCGCCGCGCTGTACGAGCGCGACCTGACCTGCCAGACGCTGGGGATCGCCCTTGACGAGGTGTCGACAGGCAGGGCGCTGATGCGGATGCGGGTGACCGCGAGCATGGTGAACGGCCACGGGATGGCGCACGGCGGCTACCTGTTCCTGCTGGCCGACGCGGCGTTCTCGTACGCCTGCAACAGCTACGGCCCGGTCACCGTGGCGCAGGCGGCGCAGGTCACCTTCCTGGCCCCGGCCGCCGTCGGCGACGAGCTGGTCGCCGAGGCGGTGGAGCGGGTGCGGTCCGGGCGCACCGGCATCTACGACGTGACCGTCCGTCAGGCCGATGGGAAGGCTGCCGGGAAGGCCGTCGCGGAGTTCCGTGGGCAGAGCGTGATCCTGGCCGGGAAGCCGCTCGGGGACTGACTGAAGCCCTCGCCCTGCCAGCAGGGCGAGGGGCGCGCGGTCAGGAGGGCGGGCGCTCGTCCAGGACCTGCTGGAGCTTGCCGGTGCGCGGGTTGGTGACCAGCTCCGACGTCGGCACCCACTCGATGCCCAGGTCGTGGATGGCCCCGGCTGCCACCTCGGCCGGGAAGACCGGGCGGGCGGCGTAGACGGCCTCGACCAGTTGCCGGCTCAGCTCGGCGGGCGGCTCGTTGACGTACCCCAGCCGGAGGATCAGACCGTCCCGGCCGTCCCAACGGCGGTGCACCATCTGCATGCCGACCATGAAGTGCTCCGGGTCGTTGTCCACGAGCACCGCGCGGACGTCCTCGATCGGCATCGCGACCATCCCGACCCGGCCGCCCTCCAGGGACCGCCCGAGCAGCCGGAACCGCTGCCGCTCGGGGTCGACCCACTCGGCGCGGTCGCCGGCCGGATACCGCAGGATCGGCATCAGGGTGCGGAACAGGTTGGTGACCAGCAGCCGTCCCGGCACACCCGGGGCGGTGATCGGTTCGCCGGTCACGTCGTCGACGAGCTCCACCAGGGTGCGGTCGGGGAACGCCTCGTGCACCCGGACGTCGTCGCCCGGCACCGGCTGCCCGACCAGCCCCGCGTCGATCGAGGCGTAACCGATCGAGGCGACGGCCGCCTTGGGGAAGGCCCGGGACAGGATCGGCCGCAGGTCGGTGAAGAGCAGATCGCCGCCGAAAAGAAGCAGTTCGACGGAGTCGAGGACCTGGCCGCGCTCGATGAGATGTTCGGCGACGGCGGCCAGCTTCATCGGCACCCCCGCGAGCACGTTCACGCCGAAGCTGGTGATCAGGTCGACGATGTACTCGCTGGACGCGGCGGCGCCGACCGGCAGGCGGACGTTGTCCACCGGAGCGTGGTGCAGGGCGCCCTCGATGTAGAGGAACCCGCCGTAGAGTTCACCGGCCCAGAACAGGTTGGCCACCCGGTGACCCGGCTTCAGGCCGGCCCGGACGATGCCCGCGCCGAACGCGGTCACCGAGTCGGCGTGCTCCGCGCGGGACCAGACCGAGAGCTTCGGGGTGCCGGTGGTGCCGCCGCTCTTGTAGACACCCGCGTCGGTCAGCGGCCCGGTCAGCAGGCGGTTGTCCGGCCAGCAGTTCGCCTCCCAGAAGGCGGTCTGGTCGATGATGGGGAGCTGGGTGATGTGCGAGACCACCTGCGGTACGTCGCGGTACGCCTCCGCGTAGAACGGCGAGTGGGTCCGGGCGTGGTCGACCAGCTGTTGCAGCGATTTCGAGGGCACGGTCTCTCCTGTCCAACGGGCTCGGTGACTAACGGACTTCGGGTCGGCCGACCCAGGTGCGGGCCAGCGCCTGCACGGTCGAGCCGTCCCGGTCGGCGACCTTGTGGTCCAGGTACTCGGCGGCCCACTCGTTGGCCGGCACCCGGAACGGCGGCCGCTCGGCGCGCAGGGTTCGGACCACGACCTCCGCCACCTCCTGGGACAACTGGCCGGCAGCCGCCCAGCCCTGGCTGCCGATCCAGGCGACGTAGTCCGCGAAGGTGGCTGCGTACGGTCCCGAAGCGGCCTGTACGGTCTTGCGGTTGATGTCGGGGAAGATCCCGAACGAGGTGTCCCGGACGAAGCCCGGCACCACCACGGACACTCGTACCCCGTGCGCCTCGGCGACCGGTGCCAGACTCTCCATGAACCCCTCGACGGCGAACTTGGCTGCGCAGTAAGCCTCGTTGAACGGCTGGCCGACGACCCCGTGCACACTGCCGATGGTCACCAGCCGCCCCTGGCCGGCCCGCAGCAGCGGCATCGCGGCCCGGCTCACCTCGACCACGCCGAAGAAGTTCACGTCCAGGTTGGCCCGCAGCGCCGCCATGGTGGACATCTCCATGGTGGGGTCGAAGTTGGAGATCCCGGCGTTGTTGACCACCGCGTCCAGCCGCCCGTACGTCTGCTCCACGCCGTCGATGCAGGCGGCGACGGAGTCGGCGTCGGTGACGTTCAGGCGACGGACGTCCAGCGTGACACCGGCGTGCTCGGCCGCTTCCAACAGCCGCTGGGCCCGGTCGGGTTCACGCATGGTCGCCACCGTGGTGAAGCCGGCCCGGGCCGCCGCGACGGCGGTGGCGAGGCCGATGCCCGAGGAGGTCCCGGTGATCAGCACGATCCCGTGTTCGGCCGTCATGACGCGTTGTCAGCCAGGGCCGGGGCGGTCCCGGCCGCCTGGTCCTGCTCCCGGGCGGCCGCGTCGAGCAGTGGTTGGACCCTGATCGCGGGCAGGAACGAGCAGGCCGCCAGCAGGGTGCCGCCCGCCATCGTGACCCGGGCCGCGTCGAGGATGCCCAGCGGGCCGGTGAGCAGCGTGACCGCCACGCCGCCGACCAGCGCGGCCAGCGGGATCACGCCCCAGGTGAAGGTCCGGAAGGCCGCGTGCATCGCGCCCTGGTGCTGGGCGGACATCCGGGACTGCCGGATCGGCGCGCTGCAGACATTGATGCACGACATGAAGAAGCCGTAGCAGCCCATCGTCACGGCGATCACCGGCCCGGTCGGCAGTGCAGGCGCGGCGAGCACGCCGAGGCCGACCAGGCAGTGCAGCAGCAGTGCCCAGGCCAAGGTCCGTCCGGTGCCCAGCCGTTCACTGATCTTCGGGGCGACCACGGCCCCGACCAGTGCGCCCACCGCCGCGACCGACATGGCCGCGCCGAAGACGGCGACCGAGGCGCCGAGGCCCCGGTACGCGAGCACCGGGAGCACGGTGACGAAGATCGGCCCGCCACAGTTCAGCGTGATGGCGGCCAACACCACCCGCCGCAGCACCGGGTCCGACCAGTTCAGCCGGAAGCCGATGGTCAGCCGCTGCCAGACCGAGCCGGTCGCGACGGTCTTCTCGCCCCAGGACGGCATCGAGCGGAAGCACAGCGCCGAGACCAGGTAGCTGGCCGCGTCGACCAGCAGGGCGGCCACGCCGAGCGCACTGTAGAGACCGGCCGCGATCGAAGGCCCCGCTACCTCGGAGACCGAACGGCTGCCCTCCAGCCGGGAGTAGGCGCGGACCAGGTGCTCCTTCTCCACCACGGCGGGGACGGCGACCAGGTAGCCGACCGTGAAGAAGATCGTCGCGCCGCTGATCACCGCCACGCAGCCGAACAGCAGCGGCGTGGACAGCCAGTCCAGCCAGTACGCCAGCGGGATGACCGCCACCGCGAGCAGCCGGACGAAGTCGCAGCCCAGCATCGTCCAGCGCTTGTCCCAGCGGTCCACCAGGACACCGGCGACGGGCCCGAGCAGCGGGATGCCGAGGTACTGGGCCATCGCCACGATGCCGACCTGGAGGGCGCTCGCGTGCAGCACGAAGATCATCACGGTCGGGACCACGAAGACCGTGATCCGGTCGCCGACCGTGCTGATGGTCTGTCCGAACCAGTACAGATTGAACCCGCGTCCCAGCGAGACCGGCAGGTGCGGCTTCACGAGTCCTCCCGGAGAACGAGGTTGGCGGTCTTGCCGGTCCGGTCGTTGCTGATCAGCGCGTCCACCGTGCGGACCCGGAAGGACTCCGGGTCGTGCTGGAAGGCGGTGCTCAGCGTGAAGGTCGCGGAGAGCAGCTCGGTGCGGATCCGCTCGACGTCCGGCGCCGCGCCTCCGCCGGTCAGCAGCAGGAGGTCGACTCCGGTGGCCCGGCCCTGCTGCTGGGTGAGCAGGATCTGAGCCCGGGTCACACCCGGCTCCTGCTCCACCCGCCCGATGATCTCGTCCACGTGCAGCCCCAGGCCGCGCACCTGCACCACGCTGTCCCGGCGGCCGAGCACCCGCATCGCCCGGCCCGGACGGCCGCACGGGCAGGCCGTCAACTCCCCGGCGTCGCCCGTCTGGTAGCGCAGCACCGGGTTGAGCATCTCCGGGTTGAGGGTGGTGAAGTCCAGCAGTCCGTCCGGGCCGACGTGCACCAGCTGCTCGGGCAGGGTGTGGAAGGTGTCCTCCGGGCAGTCCGGGGAGTTGGTGCCGACCACCCAGGTCTCGGTGCTGCCGAACATGCCCCAGCGGCGTGCGTCCGGCGCCACCGCGGCCATGTCCTCGTCCAGTTGGGGCTGCCAGGCCTCGCCCAGCCAGAGCACCTTGCGCAGGGCCGGGAGCTTCACTCCGGCGGCCCGGGCGTTGGCGAACCACAGGCGCAGTACGCTCGGCGTCCCGCCGATCGCGGTCACCCTGCGCGCCGCGAAGAAGGTCAGCCAGTCGGCGTACTCGTCCTTGGTGACCGAGCCCACGGCGAGCACCTGGCAGCCGCACAGGTCGGCCAGCGCGGCGGCGAGGAAGTGCGCGCCCCACATCCGGCCCGCACCCCAGGCGTTGACGAAGACGTCGTCGCGCTCCAGCGGCCGCCACCGGGCGTACACCCCGGCCATGTAGAAGCCGGTGGGGGCGTAGCCGACCTTGGGCGCGCCGGTGCTGCCGCCGCTCTGGAACAGCCAGGTGGCGCCGGTCTCGGCCTTGGGCTCCAGGTGCGCGAGGGCGACGTTCAGGTCGTCCTTCATCATCGGTGGCAGCGCGGCGAGGTCGCCGAGCGTACGCAGCCGGCCGACACCGGCGTAGCGCGGCGCCAACTCGGGCACCGTCCGCAGCAGTTCGAGCGAATGGCGGGCGACGCGCAGCTGCGGTTCGGCCGCCTCCGGCGTCAGTGAGAACAGCTCGGTCATTTCGGGTCCGCCTCTGCGGTGCGGTTGGCCGACCACTTCGCGTGGGCATCCCGGTAGGCGGCGAACCGGGCTTGGGTGATGCCCCGTTGGATCGTGCGGTGCGGATCGTCGAGGTCCGGGGCGATCACCCCGTCGGGTTCGAGCTCGGAGAACCAGAACCGCTCCCCGTCGTGCAGGAAGTCGACGCAGAAGAACGGCATCGGCAGCCGCTCGGCGAAGTACGCGGTGGCCTCGGCCAGTTCGGCCGGGATCTCGGCGAACTCCATGGTGCCGCCCCGGCTGGCGTTGGCCACCGGCGAGCCGGCCTCCGGGGTCCGCTTCAGCACGGCGTACGGCCGGCCGTCGATGACGTAGACCCGGTAGTCCACCGTGCCGTCGCCGAGGTAGGGCTGCACCACCAGCGTGGTGTCGCCGCCCTGGGCCAGGCTGGCCAGGCCCCGGATGTCCTCGGAGCTGCGGGCCAGGTTGATCCCGCCGCCCCCGCACCAGCCGGCCGGTTTGACGATGGCCGGGTAGGTCATGTTCGCCAGCGCCACCTCGTAGAGATGCTTGCCGACGTCCCGGCCGGTGCCGATCCGGATCGACGGGATCGGGGGCACCGGGGAGCCGTCCAGGTGCAGCAGGGTGGCCAGCTTGTCGTTGCCGATCAGCGACATCTTCGGCGGGAAGGGCAGGTAGAAACCGGCCTCCTCCAGTACCGCGTACAGCGCGTACTGGTTGAAGATGTCCATCGACTGGTAGGGCAGCGAGTAGAGCGCGGTGACGAACAACGTGTCGTGCGGGCTGACCGGTTCGTCGTCCACGTAGACCCGGGGCGCGCCGCGTACCGTGCCGTCCACGGTGATCGCGTCGGGGGAGTGTCTGGTCCAGCGCATGCCCTGCTGCTCGGCGACCTCCTCGTAGAGGTCCCAGAAGTAGTGCTTCCACATGGCGCCCGTCCGGGTCGACTCCCGGTCGGGGAAGATCCAGCACATCCGGCGCAGCGGGCCGGTGTCGTGCTCAGGAGTTGGGTTCACCGAGGGTCCTTCCGGGGGTCGGGGAGAACGATCCGCCGGGCTGCTCGGACCACCAGCGGCGGCCGGGCTCCGGGAGGGTGTCCAGCGGGTCGTAGTAGGGGTGGCGCCGGTCCAGCGGTGCGTCCAGGCCGGCGTCCCCGGCCTGCCGGACCTCGAGTTCGGTGCGGTAGTTCTTCGTCCAGTACGAGATGCCGCGGAGCCGGTCGTACGCCACCGCCTGGTGCACCCAGCGCTTTCCGACGTCCGGTACGTCGCAGACGATCCGGGGTGTGGCGTAGCCGGGCAGGTAGCCCATGATCGCCTCCTGCAGTCGCTGCGCCTCGTGCATCGAGGTGCGCCAGTGCTCGGAGTTGGGGATCATGTCGCACAGGTAGAAGTAGTAGGGCAGGATGTTCGCCTCGCCCTGGAGGGCGAAGCAGAGGTCGAGCAGGTCCTCGGGGGTGGCGTTGACGCCGCGCATCAGCACACCCTGGTTGCGGACGTCCCGGATGCCCACGTCCAGCAGCGCCCGGGCCGCCTCCGCGACCAGCGGGGTGACCGACTGGATGTGGTTGGCATGGGTGTGCACGGCCAGGTTGACCGACCGCCGGGCCGCGACCCTCGCCACCCGGCCCAGCCCGTCGAGCACCTGCGGCTGCAGCCAGTGCTGCGGCAGGCCGACCACCGCCTTGCTGGCGAGCCGGATGTCGCGCACCGAGCCGAGCTCCAGCAACTGCATGAGGAACGACTCGAGTTGGGGCCAGGGCACGTTGGCGAGGTCGCCGCCGGAGACCACCACGTCGCGCACGACCGGGGTGCGCTTGAGGTAGTCGAGGATCTGCTCCTGCCGGTCGGCCGGCCGGAGCACTAGTCTGGTCTTGGTGACCTGGGGCGTGGAGTTGCCGACCAGGTCCATCCGGGTGCAGTGCCCGCAGTACTGCGGGCAGGTGGAGACCAACTCGGCCAGCACCTTGGTGGGGTAACGGTGCGTCAGGCCCTCCACCACCCACATCTCGGCCTCGTGCAGCGAGTCCCGTTCGGCCTTGGGGTGACTCGGCCACTGGGCCTGCCGGTCCGCACGCACGGGCAGCATGTAGCGGCGGACCGGGTCGGCGAAGAACGCCTCGGTGAACGACACCGGGTCGGTCGGCGCGTACGGCGCCATGGTGTTGAGCATCTGCGGCGGCAGCAGCATCGACATCATGGCGAACTCGGCCTGGTCGGCGGCCAGTTCCTCGTAGAACCGGTCGGTGAGCAGCTCGCCGACGACAGCCCGCAGCTGCCGGGCGTTCTTCACACAGTGCGCCCGCTGCCACTGGGCGTCTCGCCACTGCTGTGCGGTGACGTGGCGCCAGCCCGGCAGCCTGCGCCAGTCCGGCTCGGCCAGCACGGTCCGTACGTACTGGTACGGCTGCCGGATCGTCTGGAGACCCATCGGGATCTACCGGCCGGTGAGGAGTGTGGCGAAACGGGTCCGCAGTTCGCGCTTGAGCACCTTGCCGGTGGGCCCGAGCGGGAAGTCGGCCGGTGTCCGGACGATGCTCACGCCGGCCAGTCCGGTGAGCCCGGCCCCGGACAGTGCCTTGTTGGCCGCGTCCTGGACCTCCTCGGCGGTGCACTGGTCGGCTTCGGCCTGCAAACGGACGACGGCGAAGGGCAGTTGGCCCTGGCCGGCCGGCCCCGGCAGGCCGATCACCGAGCAGTCCTGCACCAGCTCGGCGCAGTCGGCCAGCAGCACCTCCTCGATCGGCAGGCTGTAGACCGGGCCGGCGGCGGTGTCGATCACGTCCACCGTGCGGTCGAGGTGGTAGAAACTGCCCTCGGCGTCGCGCCGGGCCAGGTCGCCGGTGAGCCAGTAGCCGGCCAGCTCGAAGGTGCCGGTGAGCTTGGGGTTGTTCCAGTACCCGGGGGTTCTGGACGGGGTGACCACGCCGAGCATGCCGACCGTGCCGTCCGGGACCTCCTCGCCGTCCTCGTTCAGCACGGCGGCCTTCAGCACCACCTCGAGCGGCTTGCCGACGCAGCGGTCGTTACGGGTGCTCTCCGGCGTGGTGACCTGGCCGAACAGTGCCATGCCCATCTCGGAGGAGCCCAGGCCGTCGATGAACTGGGAGCCGGGCAGCGCGGGTTGCCCGTCCTGCTGCTGTGGCAGCAGCCAGGGCTTGATCAGCCCGGCCGGCCGCTCACCGAGCCGGACCAGCCGGCGGATGTGCCCGTAGTGCGCACTGTCCCCGGTGTTGAACCAGGAGTGCACCTTGGCCGCACCCTCGACCGGCAGCTCACCGGTGGCCAACTCGACGAAGGTGCGCGGGAAGGAGGCGACCATGGTGGGCCGGAAGGCCCGCATCACCGGCTCCACCACCACGCGCCGCCAGTCGGACATCACCACGGTCGGCAGGCCGAGCAGGGTGGCGGTGAGGAAGTAGCTCAGACCGCCCGCGTGGGTGTGCGGCATCAGTGACATCAGCCGGTCGTACGACTCGGCGGGGAAGCGCACCATCCGCGGCTGCTTGCCGTCCCAGAACTGACGGTGCGCCAGCATGGTGGACTTCGGCGTGCCGGTGGTGCCGGAGGAGTGGATCAGCGCGACCACGTCCTCGGCCGCGTGCTCGTACGGGTAGACCTCGGGGAGCTGGGCCGACTCGGCGTCGAAGGCCTGGATCTCGGCCGCCATGGCGATGAAGCGCGGGCGCGAGCGCGGGTCCTCGCGGTAGGCGGCGGCGAGCCGGGTGGGGTCGTCCGCGACGATGCCGACCACGCCCACGTGGTTGAGATAACGGACCATCACGTCGTGCCGCATGGCGTCGTTGATCAGCGCGGGGACGGCGCCCAGCGCGGTCAGCGCGAAGAAGTGCAGCAGGGGCTCCAGGCCCTCACCGACGACCACCCCGACCGGCTCGCCGGGGCGCACGCCGTTCGCCCAGTACCACTTGGCGTAGCGGTCCCGCAGGGCGGCGAGGTCGAGCAGGCTGTGGCCGCGCAGCACGACGGCGCCGCGATGGTCGGTGTGGTGGCTGTAGGCGAACGGGACCGCGCGGTTGGGGTTGACCGCGATGGCGTGGTCCAGGAAGTTGCCGGCACCGAGGGTGGGCTCGGTCATCAGCTGCTGCCGGGCGGCGAGGGGTGCGATGGAACTCTGATCGCTCATGGCGGTCTCCCGGTGCGAGTCGCCCGGCGCGCGCTCTTGTGGAACGGCTGCCGGGTGAACTGGTCGACGAGGTCTGGTTCTCAGCGGAACGGGGTGGTTCGGGTGAGGTGTGTCCGTGGAGCTCTAGAGCTGGGCGAGGATCTCCGCGACCACGCGGTGGCCGGAGCGGATCGCGCCCTCCATCAGGCCGAAGTACTCGGTGCTGGTCTCGGTGCCGGCCCAGTGCACCCGGTGGTGCGGCGTGGTCAGCGTCGGGCCGAGCCGGAGCCAGTCGCCTGGTCCGAGCAGCGCGGCGTAACAGCCTTGGCTGAACTGCTCGTTGACCCAGTCGGTGAGATGGAAACCGATCGGTTCCGGCAGCATCGGGAACAGCCGGGCGGCCTGCTCGACCGCCGTCGAGCGCTGCTGCTGCGGGGTCAGCGCCGCGTACCGGTGCGCCTCGCTCCCCGTGACGAAGCCGGTCAGCACGCCGACCCCGCCCTCGGGCGGTGAGTCGTCCACGGTGGACAGCAGCGGGCCCTCGGCGTTCACCGACCAGCCGGAGAGCCCGTGCTCGCGCCAGAGCGGCCCGGGGTAGACCAGGTTCACCTTGACCGCGCAGCCACGGGCGGTCCGCTCGCTCGCCCGGCGGACCGGCAGCGCGGGCCGGTAGTCGACGGCGTCGGCCAGCAGCGGCGGCAGTGCCATCACCACCACGTCCGCCCGGTGATCGCCGTGCGGCGTACGGACGGTGACCCCGTCGTCGTCCTGGTGAACCGTCAGGACCGGCTCGCCGAGCCGTACCCGGTCACCCAGCCGCCCGGCCAGCAGCTCGCACGCCTGGTGGGCGCCACCGGCGATCCGGTCCTGCTGGGCACCGCCCTCGAAGGCGTTGAGGTACCGGAGGCCGCCGCCCGAGCGCAGGTAGAACGCCAAGTGCAGGACGGAGACGTCGGCCGGGTCGGCGGCCATCATCTCGCCCAGGAACAGCGGGAAGAACAGCCGGGCGTCCGGGTGGGTCAGGTGCTGATCGGCCCACTCGGCGGCGGTCAGGGTGTCCAGCCGCTCGGCGTCGGGAGTGAGCCACGGGGCCTCGGGCCGTACGGCGGTGGCGAGTTCGTCCAGCAGCTCGAACAGGTCGCCGAGCGCCACGGCGTTGAGCGGTGGGAACCGCCCGTCCCGGGTGGCGTGTTCGGCGCCCAGCGCGAAGCGGCTGGCGCCCTGCATCGTGGTCGGGGTGGTCTTGAGGCCCAACTCCTCTACCAGGGCGTTCAGTTCGGTGTGCCGATCGCCGAGGTAGGCGGCGCCCGCGTCGATCCAGGAGCCCGACCCGACCCGGCGGCCGTGGGTACGGCCGCCGACCCGGTCGCGGGCCTCCAGCACGGTGACCTCGATCCCGTGGGCCGCCAGTCCGGTCGCCGCCGTGAGCCCGGCCAGCCCGGCCCCGACCACGACGGCGCTGGTGGCGCCCGCGCGGTCGTGCTTCACCGGGCGGCCGCGATCTGCTCGGCGAGGCCCTGCGGGGTGGGCGCCAGCACGAAGTCGTCGAAGGTCAGCTCGACGCCGTGGCTCCGGGCGATCGCGCTCAGCACCCGGGTCGCGATCAGCGAGTCGCCGCCCAGCAGGAAGAAGTCGGAGTCGGACGCGACCTCGGTGCTCTCCAGTACGCGACGGAAGATCGCCACCACGCTCTCGACGTCGCTCCCGGGGTTGCCGGGTGTGCCGCCGGAGTCGGCGGAAGTGGTGGTGTCAACGCTCATCGAAGGTCTCCTTTGACCTGTCAGTGGGCTGTGTCAGTGAGTTGCGTGGCGCAGGTGCGAGCCTGCGCGGTCGACCTTTCCGCTTACGGTGAAGACGAGTTGGGGGACCACGGTGATCCGGCTCGGCACCAGATGGCCGGGGACCCGCCCGTGCAGGTAGGACCGGACGTCGGCGTCCAGGGTCCCGGCCGTCGCGGGGGTGCGTGGCACCAGGTAGGCGACCAGCGCGGACCGGCCGGCCAGCGTGGTCCCCACCACGGCCACCGCGTGCACCCCGGGGTGGCTCGCGATGTGGGCCTCTACCTCCGCCGGGTCGACCCGGATGCCGCGCACCTTGATCTCGTGGTCGAGCCGGCCCTGGTGGGTGAGCACACCGTCCGGTGAGCTGCTCACCCGGTCGCCGGTACGGAACCGGCGTTCGCCGTCGACGGCGGTGAACCTGGCTTCGGTGGCCTCGGGCAGCCCGAGGTAGCCCAGCGCGAGCGCGGGCCCGCCGATCAGCAACTCGCCCTGATCGCTGATCTGTTGGACGACGTGCGGAAGGGGCCGCCCGATCGGCGCCCGGGTGCCGCTGCCCCAGTCCCAGCCCGGGGAGGGTGCCTCGGGGCCGTGCAGGTCGACGGCATGGGTGATCAGGGTGGTCTCGGTGCAGCCGTAGGTGTTGAGCAGCCGGATCCGTCCGGTGTCCAGGCGGCTCCAGTCGTCCAGCCGGGCCGGGTTCGCCGCCTCGCCGCCGATCACCAGCAGGCGGAGGCAGGCGGGGAGGGCGAGCCGGTCCTCGGCGAGGTGGAGCACCAGCTCGTGCCAGAAGGCGGTCGGCAGGTCGAGGACGGTGATCTGCTCCCGTTCGACCATCCGCAGGAAGCGGGGGAACGATCCCGAGTGCGCTTCGGCGTCGAGGACGAGGGTGGCTCCTGCGGTGAGGGTCGGCAGGATTTCCTCGAAACAGGTGTCCCAGTTCAGCGAGGCGAACTGCAGGACCCGGTCCTCGGGCGTCAGACCGAACAGCTCGCGCAGCGAGTGGACGGTGGCGGAGATGGCCCGGCGGGGGGTGACGACCGGCTTCGGCTGCCCGGTCGAGCCCGAGGTGAAGAGGATGTAGGCCGGGGTGTCGGGGGCCGGGGGGCCGGTGATTTCGGCCGACTGGTCCGACTCGGCCGGATCAGCCCCCAGATGATCTAACTCCAGGTATTTCAACCCGGGTTGGTCTGCCATTCCAGGATCGGCGCCGAGCACGGTGCGGCAGTCGACCGCCGACAGCATCGCCTGCTTGCGTGACGGCGGGAATGCCGGATCGACGGGACAGTAGGCGCCCTCGGCCGCCAGTACGCCGAGCAGCCCGACGACCGTTTCCGGTGTGTGCGCCGCCGGTACGGCGACCACGCCGGGATTGGCTCCCAGGCGTGCGGCAAGTGTGTTCACCAGCTCGTTGAGCCGGTGATAACTCACGGCGCTCCCATGGTGGATGAGCGCCGGACGATCCGGGTAGCGAAGAGTAGTTTGCCTGAACGCGTCAAAAAGGTCGGAAGTGACCTCGCTGGCGCCGCGATAATTTGACATGCCCGCCCCAGGTAATGCTTCGCGAGCCCTCATTCGTGCTCGGCGATCCGGGACTCTACCTTCGAACATGTGTCGCCACAATGGTTGTTGGGGCCGTTTCCTCCAGGTGGAGTGGTGGACCTGTGAACAGGCATGGTCTGGCGGGAGGGGGGTAATGTGCCGATACTCGACTCCGGACCGTGCGCGCTCGGCTGCGTCGGGTGATCTTCCGGTCGCCCGGCCCGGGGGCGTTCCGCCGACCGGTTTTCGAGACCGGCTTGATGGTGCGTCAGAAATGGCCGAGAAGCGCCACTTTGGCGGTCGCGCATCGCGTGGTGTCGGTGAACTTCCTGTGCCTTCAGTCGAGTTCGGTGCTCCGTCGACTGGGAAGAGCGGCACAGGCCGGCCGCCCGGCGCTGCCGGAAAAAGGACCTGGCAGATCGGCGGGAGGGGCGCTAGGGTCATCGGCGATGACTACTCACTCCGTTCACAGATCGGGGGTCCCATCCGCGCAAGGTGAGTGCTGATGCTCACTTGGACCGCGAATGGGGATTCCCGAATTTCCCGCTGGCTGCGCGTGCGCGAGTTCGCCGTGCCGGCCTCCATGATCGAAACTGCCACCGCCCGCCGTCGTGCGGGGGACTGGGCCGGGGCGTGTGCCGCCGCAGGCGTCGACATCGACTTCGGCCTGCGCCACCTGTCGCGCACCCACGGGCAGGAACTGGTGGCCCGGGTACGGGCCGATCTCCGCCATCTGGCGCCCGACCTACTGCGGTGGCACCTGCCGAGGATCGCACCGGACGGGCTGCTGCGCCCGGGCCTGACCATCGAGCTGGCCCGGTACGGGACTTCGGGGTGCGACGGGGACCGCCCGGTGCAGCTGGTGGCCCGGACACCGCCTGCCTGGGCGGACGCCGGACAGCGGATCAGCCTCGCGTTGTGGGACGGGTCCCAGTCCGAGGCGGCTGCCTGGGGCCCGCCGCATCCCCGTCCCCACCGGCGCTTCCGCCTCGACCTGCACCGTCACCTCTGGGACGCGCGCAGGGCCGATGAGCTGGGGGTCCGGTCCGGGGCCGAGGGAAGGCCGGCGGACCTCCCGGATCTCACGGGTCTGGTGCCGCCCGGGTACCGGTGTGCCGTCGACCGGTGGGCGGCCGAAGCGGCCATCCTGCTCCACGCCGAGGGCCGGACCGCCGGTGCCGTCGGCGTACGGCTCAGTGCCCGACACCGGCTGGTCCTGGAGCTCGCCGCAGACCGGGACGGCCCCGGGCCGCCCGCTCTGCAGATCGCTTCGGCGGCCCTGGATCGCGGCGCCCACCCGCTGCCCGTCCTGCCCGATGCGGCGACCTGGGTGCTGCCCGACCTCGACCTGCTGCGCGCCGGGCTGATCGAGGCCGATCGGCTGCACCCGCTGGTCGCCTCGGCGCTGGTCCCCGACCACTCGCCGACCGGTCCTTCCCACCGGCCGGACCTGGCCGGGCAGCCGCAGCTGGTGGAGTGCCGGGGAGCCCGGCACCGGATCGGCCTGGTCGACGGAGTGCTGGCCGCACTGGACCACGACCCGGCCGAGATCCGCCGCGAGGAACTGCTGGCCGCGCTGTCCGGCACCCCACTGCCCTGCCTGCAGGCGATCGACGTGGCGCACCGTCACCCGGACTGCCTGGTCGGCGTCCGCGAGCGGCTGGACCACGGTGACACCGCCGGTGCGCTGGCCGTCGTCGAAGGGCTGCTCGGCCCCGAGGCACTGCTGCGCAGCGGCGACCTGCGGGACGAACTGGAGACCGCCGCGCTGCGCCGGGTCACCTACGGACTCTTCCGGGCGGGCCTGGTCGGGCCCGGCACCGGGCCGCTGCGCGGCCGGTCGGACCGTCGCCGTACCGCCGGCAACCGCTCGCGTTCGCGTCACGCGCTGACCCGCTGACGCTCGGGGCTTCGCCCCCCCACTCCACCCCTTCTCTACAGACAACAGGTGATCAGACATGTCCTCGTACCCCCAGGTGTCCCAACTCGACATCGCCGGAGAGCTGTTGGCCCTGCTCCGGGACTCCACCACCGAGCCGCGCCCCGACATCCAGCTGGAGGCGCTGACCCTGACGGTGGCCGCCGATCTGCCGGTGCTGCTCTGGGGCGAGCCGGGGATCGGCAAGACCGCAGCCCTCACCCAACTGGCGGAGACCCTGGACCTGCCGCTGACCACGGTGATCGCCAGCGTCCACGAACCGTCCGACTTCTCCGGGCTGCCCATCGTCGGCGACAACCCGGCCGAACAGGGCGTGCCGATGGCCCCGCCGGACTGGGCCGTCCGGCTGGTGCGGGCCGGCCGGGGCCTGCTCTTCCTGGACGAGCTCTCCACCGCGCCACCGGCCGTCCMGGCGGCGCTGCTCCGCCTGGTGCTCGAGCGGCGGATCGGGGCCCTGCAACTGCCGCCCGGGGTAAGGATCGTGGCCGCGGCCAATCCGCGCGCCTCGGCGGCCGACGGCTGGGAGCTGAGCGCGCCGCTGGCCAACCGCTTCGTCCACCTGCAGTGGACCCACGACCACGAGGTGGTGGTCCGCGGCCTGGGCGGCACCTGGCCCCGGGCGACGCTGCCCCGCCTCGATCCCGAACGGCTGTCGGCAGCCGTGGAGTTCGCCCGGCGTGCGGTCTGCGGACTGCTCGCCGCCCGTCCCGGGCTGGTACACCGGCTGCCGTCCAACGAGACCCGTCGCGGCGGGCCCTGGCCGTCGCCCCGAAGCTGGGACATGACGCTGACCCTGGTCGCCTTCGCGACGGCCGCCGGCTCGTCCAGGGAGGTCCTCTCGCTCCTGGTCCGTGGCACGGTGGGGGACGGTCCGGGGCTGGAACTGCTGGCGAGCCTGGACCGGATGGACCTCCCCGACCCCGAAGAGCTGCTCGCCGACCCCGCCGGTGCGGCGCTGCCCGAGCGGGGGGATCTGCGGCAGGCGGTGCTCGACGGAGTGGTGGCGGCGGTCCGCAACCGTCCGGAGCGGGACCGCTGGGACTCCGCCTGGGCGCTGCTGGTACGGGCGTTGGAGACCGGGGCACCGGATCTGGTGGTGGTCCCGGCGAACACCCTGGCGGCTCTGCGCCGCGAGGACTGGGACGTACCGGCGGCCATCGAGCGGCTCGCCGGGGTGGTCTCGCTGTCCCGGCGGGCCGACCAGGTCGCCGCCCGGGTCGCGGTCGGCGCGAAGGCGGGCCGATGACCGCACGAGGAGTACCGGCCGCACCGGAAGTACTGGACCGGGACCGGCTGTTCGCCGCCCGGCTGCACGCCGCCCGGGCCCGGCCGTACCTGGCGACGGCGCTGTTCGCGCTGCACGTGGTGGAGTCGCGCCGGGTGCCGACGATGGCCGTCGACCGGCACTGGCGGTGCTACGTCTCCCCGGCCTTCGTGGCCCGGACGCCGGAGGAGGAGTTGGCCGGGGCCTGGGTGCACGAGGTGTCCCACCTGCTCCGCGACCATCACGGGCGCAGCGACCGGGTCGCCCGGGAACGTGGGCTGACCGGCCCGGGGGAGCGGCTGCGGATGAACATCGCGGCGGACTGCGAGATCAACGACGACGTGTTCGGCGACGGTCTGGTCCAGCCCGAAGGCGCCCTCCAGCCACGTGACTTGGGGCTGTCCGCGGGCGAGCTGATGGAGGACTACCTGCGGCAGTTCCGGCTCGGGCCGCACACCCAGAGCCTGGCCTGGCTGGACTGCGGCAGCGGTGCCGACGGGCTCGACCGGGACTGGGAGCTGGGACCGGACGGCGCATACGGCCTCAGCCCGCAGGAGCGCGACGCGGTCCGGTTCCGGGTGGCGCAGGGCATCACCGGCCGGCTCGGCAGCGCGTCCCAGGGGTGGCAGCGCTGGGCGGAGGAGGCGTTCCAAGCGCCGCAGCCGTGGCGGGAGTTGCTGGGAGCGGCGGTCCGCTCCGCAGCCTCCGGCTCCGGTGCGGGCGAGGACTACACCTACGGCCGCCCGTCGCGTCGCTCGGCCGGACTGCCCGGCGTCGTGCTGCCGAGCCTGCGCCGCCGCCCGCCCCGGGTCGCGGTGATCATCGACACTTCCGGGTCGGTCAGTGACGCCGAACTGGGCAGCGCGCTGCGGGAGGTGGCCGCGATCTCGCAGGCCCTCTGCGGGCGGCGCGACCTGGTGAGCGTGCTGCCCTGCGACGCGGCGTCCGGGATCGTGCACCAGCTGTGCCGGGCCGAGGGCATCCCGCTGGTGGGCGGTGGCGGGACGGACCTCCGGGCGGGCTTCGCCAGGGCACTGCAGACGGGACAGCGGCCGGACGTGATCGTGGTGCTGACCGACGGTCAGACACCCTGGCCGAGCAGCCGGCCACCGTGCCGCACGGTGGTTGGCCTGTTCCCGCGCCCGCGGCCGGCCGGCTCCTGGGACGAGGACGACCCCGACTACGTACCGGACACGCCACCGGACTGGGCCCGGGTGGTGGAGATCGGGTAGGGCCCAATTCGCGGGCGCGGCGGGGCGGCGTGTGGTTAGTGTGCCCCACTGTGACCGACTGGACTGCAATCGAAGCCGCTGACTGTGCCGTACCCGCCGACCGTTCGATGGCGGAGCTGGTGAGTGAGCTCTCCGCCGCGCTGGCGGATCCCGATCCGCTGATCCGGGACGGCGCGCCGTACGCCGTTCTCTGGACCTGGATTGCCCGGGGGGTGATCGAGGAGCCGCTGCGGCTCGCGCTGGGCGACGAGATGGCGGCCCGCTTCCTCGACCAGGAGGTGCAGGCCCGCACCTTCGCGCCGCTGGTGCTCGACATGCTGGTGGAGCAGGGTGACCACCGGTCCGGCTGGGTGGACGCGTTCGAGCTCTGGTACTCGACGGAGCAGGACCTGCGCGGCTACGACGGGGAGCTCGGCTGGTTGCACGCGGTTGCGCACGGCGCGGACCTGCTGGGCAGCTTCGGGCTCCACCCCGAGGTGGATCCGGTACGGATGCTCGACCTCGCCGCCGCGCGACTGACCGCGCCCACCACGTACGTCTTCGACCAGCTGGAGGACGACCGGCTGGCGAAAGCGGTCGCCCTCGTCCTCACCCGGCCCGGCCTCGCCGAACACGACGCGACGGCCTGGCTGGACCCGATCGCCACCCACTTCGGAGCCGACCGGATCAGCACGCCGGTGCCCGCGCAGCTCAGCAACTGCCTGCGCACGCTGCGCCTGCTCTACGTCCTCGCGGACCGGGGTGTACGGCCCACCAGCGAGTCGGCGCCGGAGGCCCTGCAGCACCGGGCGGCGGTCAAGGAGCGTCTCGCCACGGTCCTCGACGCGATCGTGCAGCGGTGAGCGCGGCGTTCAGGGTGTCAGTACCCGCTTCAGGCGGGCGAGTTCGGCCAGGATCCGGCGCCCCTGGGGGCTGATGCCACGCACGGCGTCCCCGGCCAGCCGGGGGTTCACCGGCAGCACGTGTTCGGCCCCGCCGGCCTGGACGGTCATCGCCGTCAGATCGTGCGTGATCACATCGTGCAACTCCTGGGCCATCCTGGCGTGTACGGCCTCGCGGACCAGTTCGGTGCGCGCCGTCGCGGCCCGGTCCGCCAGCTCGGCCAGCTCCGTACGCCGGGCTCGTGCCCACAGTCCCCAGACCCAGCACGCCACAAAGGGGACCGAGTACGCCACCGAGATGCGCGCCAGCTGCCAGGCCGAGAAGTCGCCCAGGCTGCCGTCGGCGACTCCCCGCGCCATGGCCAGCGGCCCGACCGCCAGCACACTCAGCAACGCGGCCCGGGACACCCGGGGGGAGCCGAAGCAGGCGGCCCAGCGGGCCAGCAACAGACAGCCGACCTGCAGCAGACCCGGTTCGGCCCCGGCGAGCAACTCCCCGACGCCCACCGCGATCCCGGCCAGTACGACCAGGTCAGGATGCCGGCGGCGCAGCAGCATCAGGGCCGCGAACACCACCCCGACGGCCAGACTGCCGAGCTGCGGCCGACCGAACGGCCCGGGCAGTTCGGCCGCCGCCCACCCGCCCAGCAGCAACAGGCACATCGCCCAGGCGCCGTCGCCGACGGCGGGACGCTGGAGGAACCATGCATGGAGTCGGTACACGCCGCCAGCGTAGGCAGCCGACCACTGACCCCGAGTCAGCCGCTGAGGTGACCCGCCCTCCTCCTCCGGAGGTACGGACCGGGTGGGGAGCATCGCTCAACGCGGCGCCTGGACATCCGCGTTCGGCTGGGTGCGGCGGGCGTAGGCGCGGGCGGCGCGGACCCGGTCGCCGCAGCGGGTGGAGCACCAGTGGCCGCGGCCGTGGCGCAGCAGGTAGCGGGTGCAGGGGGTGGAGCCGCAGGCGGTGAGGCGGTCGGCGTCGGGGCTGGTGAGGAGGTCGGCCGCGTTGGCCGCGAGGGTCGCCAGGGCGTGGTCGAGGATCTCGGTGGTGGGGCACGGCGCCGCCCGGTAGGGGCCGTTCGTCTCGTCCCAGTACAGCAGGGCGGCCGTGGGGGCCCTGGTCAGCGCGGCATTGACGGCGGACAGAGCCGTGGGCAGAGCGGGCACCCCGGCCGTCCGGGCGGCGAACAGGGACCTGATGTGCTCGCGCATCGAGCGCAGCTGCGTCGCGCACATCTCCCGCACCCCGGCGTCGGCCGGCGCGAGGTCGCGTTCGGTGAGCCAGTGGTTCGCGGCCCCGGGGGTGCCGAGGAGGTCGATGAACTGCCCGCCGGGCAGCGCGACGGCGCTGTTGACGAAGTCGAGGGCGAGGTAGTCCGCCGCCCCTGGCGCGGGCGGCAACACGGATTCGGCGGTCTGGGTCTCGCTCATGACTCTCATGGTACGTCTTGCGCTCTTCCGTGAGAACCCGCTAACGTTCATCACGGATAGACCGCTACTCATCCGTGAGGTGTCTGAATGACCAGTACCAGCACGACTTTTGAGCAGATCCCCGTCCGCGTCTTCGGCGGTCCGACCGCCCTCTTCGACTACGGCGGCCTGCGGTTCCTGACCGATCCGACCTTCGACGCCCCCGGCGACTACGAGCGGCCGGGCGCCCTGCTGACCAAGACGGCGCCCGCTGCCGCCGCACCGGCCGGTCTCGGCCGCATCGACGTGGTGCTGCTCTCGCACGACGAGCACCCCGACAACCTCGACACCTCCGGCCGGGCCCTGCTCGCCGAGGTCCCGCTCACCCTCACCACGCCCGGCGGCGGGCAGCGCCTGGGGGGCCGGGCCAGGGGGCTGGCCGACTGGGAGTCGGTCGAGCTCGACCGCCCCGGCGGCGGCACGGTCACCGTGACGGGCGTGCCCGCCATCCACGGCCCCGGGGCCCGCGAGCAGGTCGAGCCGGTCACCGGCCAGGTCATCGGCTTCGTCCTGACCGGCGAGGGCCTGCCCACGGTCTACGTCAGCGGCGACAACGCCTCGCTCGACGCGGTCGAGCAGATCGCCGGACGCTTCGGCCCGGTGGACACCGCGATCCTGTTCGCCGGGGCTCCCCGGTTCCCCGTGCTCTTCGACGGTGCGGTCCTCGTCCTGGACAGCGCCCAGGCCGCCGAGGCCGCCGGGATCCTCGGCGCCCGCCGGGTGGTTCCGGTCCACTACGACAGCTGGGCCCACTTCACCGAGGGTGGTGACGAACTGACAGCCGCGTTCGCCAAGGCCGGCCTGGCCGACCGCCTGGACCTGGGCGACCGGGGCTGACGGTGCCGGCCGGGCCCACCGACTGTACGGCCGTTCCGATCCGCCGGGATCACACCGAGCCCCTTGTTGGCAAGGCCCGTGCGAGAACGTCCGATTGTCGATCGTGCCGGGAACGCGAACTGACTCTCCATCAGTTGCAGGAGTGACGGGCCCTGCCCGTGCAATCCGTCAACGATCAGGAGAACCACCGTGCGCATTCTCTTCACCGGCCCGGCCGCGCCCAGCCACCTGTTCCCGATGGTGCCGACGGCACAGGCCCTGCGGGCCGCCGGGCACGAGGTCCTGTTCGCCAGCCCGAAGCCGCTGGACCAGCTTCGGGAGGCCGGCTTCCCGATAGTCGAGATCGGCGACGGCCGGTCGCTCCGGGAGTCCTTCGAGGCCGTCAGTGGTGAGCAGCCGAGGTACGCCAGGCCGGATCTGACCCAGGACCAGATCCTCGACATGGCGGCCGCCGCCTTCGCGCACGCCTCCCGGGCCACCGTGGACGGGCTGCTGGCGACCGCCGGGGAGTGGGAGGCCGACCTGCTGATCCATGACTCCTGCCTGGCCTCGGCCCAGTTGGTCGCGGCCAAGCTCAAGATCCCGGCGGCACTGCAGAACTTCGGCTTCACCTCCGGCCTCGAGATGGCGGCGCGGCTGGCCGGTCACTTCACCGACCTCTACGAGGCACACGGCGTGGCCGCCCCGGCCGAGACCACCCCGCTGAACATCGTCCCGGCCTCGCTCGGCGGCGACCCGGGCGGCCTGCGGATGCGCTACCTCCCCTACAACGGCGGCGGTGTGGTCCCCGCCGAGCTGCTGCGCCGCGGCACCCGGCCGCGAGTCGCGGTCACCCTGGGCACCGTGGTCACCGAGATCGACGGCGTGCACGCGATCACCCGGCTGATCGAGGCCGCCGCCTCGGTGGACGCCGAGTTCCTGCTCGCCGTCGGTGGCGCCGACCTCACCCACCTCGGCACGCTTCCGGCCAACGTCCGCCCGCTGCCGTGGGTTCCGCTGGCCGAGTTGCTGCGGGTCTGCGACGCGGTGGTCCACCACGGTGGCTCCGGCAGTGCGCTCACCGGCCTGCAGGCGGGGATTCCCCAACTGCTGCTTCCCCAGGGCGCCGACAACTTCGTCGTCGCCGACACCCTCGCCGCCACCGGTGCCGCCCTGCGCTCCAGCTCCGGCGACGTCGACACCCCGCTGCTCGCGCGCCTGGTCGGCGACCCGGAGCTCCGTGACGCTGCGGTCCGCCTCCGGGCCGAGAACGACGCCCTGCCCACCCCGGCCGCCCTCGTCCCCGCCATCGAAGCCCTCGCGAACGCTCGGCGCTGACCCGTACCGTCCGGCGCCGGGCCMCAGGTCGGAACGCCTGCGGTCCGGCGCCGACGGCTCAGCTCAGCGGTCGGCAGAGCAGGGCGTCGGGCACCCCGCCGTGGTTCCACTTCCAGGTGAAGGCGACCCCCGCGACGTACTCCCGGTCGGTGCACTGGCCCTTGTAGTAGCCGGGGGCCCAGTCGCTGGCAACCGAGCCGCCGTTGGCCGGCCGGTTGTCACTGTGGTCGAACCACACGTTCCGGCCCGATGTGGGCAGCGGAGCGTTCGCCTGGGCGCAGAGCAGGGACGCCATCGCGCTGCCCCGGACGCCGTAGCCGACCACGAGTTGGCCGTCCGGGCACTGCAGCTTGTTGTACCCGGACGCCCAGTCGCCCCCCGTCACGTAGCGCTCGTCGGTGACGCGCAGGTAGGGCGCGTTGGTCAGCCCGGGCTGGGCCGAGTCGGTGCACAGGCCCCGGCTGTCGCTGCGGCCGAGGCCGGTCAGGCGTTGGCCGTCCGGGCAGTTGCCCTTGCGGGCGCCCGAGTCCCAGTCGGGCAGGGCGAGCATCCGGGACGAGACGATGTAGTCGCCGTGGTCGAGGTTGAGCATGTTCCAGTGGTCGACCCGGGCGACAGGCCCGGTCAGGCCCGGAGCTCCGACCAGCCTGCGCCAGTCCGTCACCCGCCAGTCACCGGGATCGTCGATGCTCAGCCGGGTGCCGTCGGGGGCGTACGAGAGCAGGGACCAACTGTCCAGCGGGGCACCGTCCTTGGTCCAGCCGACCAGCGGCCAGATCGCGAAGTCGGTGTCGTTGGCCACCAGGATGTCGGTGAAGTTGCGGAGCCAGGCCTGCTCCTTGGCGTCGTTCGAGCCACGGCCGCCGGCGCCGAACTCGCTGATCCACACGGGGGCGGTGAAGTGCTGCCCGGACTGGGTGACGAACAGCGCCTCCCGGTCGACCACCTGGGCGAGCTCGGCGGCGGTGAAGTCCTGGTAGCGCGGGTCGCTGGTGGCCCCGAGCCCGCTGCCCGCACCGCTGTTGGCCGGGCCGGTGTAGGCGTAGAAGTGCGCCGCGTACACCAACTTGCCTGAGCTGATCAGGGTGTTGGAGAGGGTGCGGACGGGGGCGAGCACCGGCCGGCCGTGCGGCAGCCCGTCGAGCGGGATGCCGTACCAGTTGATGCCCTCCATGATGACGAGCAGGTCAGGCGCGGCCTGCAGGATCCGGTTCCCGGCGGCCTCGAAGGCCGCGTTCGCGTCGTGCGAGTCGCCCCAGCCCCAGTTCGGGTCGTCCCAGACGTCCCGGCGGATCTCGTTGCGCAGGTCGGCGCCGACCACCCGCTTGTTCGCCCGGTAGCGCTCGGCCATGAAGACCCAGTCGGCGATCCACTGCTCGGTGGACTGCCCGCTGTTCCAGCGCTCGTTGCCGTCCAGTCCGCAGCACCAACGGGCGCTGGTGGTGTGGTTGTTGAGGATCACGGCGAAGCCGTCGGCGGTCAGCGCGGCGACCACCGCGTCGAACACCTGGAGTCCGGTGGACCCGCGCAGCTGGGGGTTGGCCGCGACGGCCGCGTCCGGCACGACCGTGCTGTCGTGGAGCAGGGCGTTGGAGAACGGGAGCCGGATGCTGTTGATGCCGAGCCCGTGGAAGTCGGCCAGGATCTTCGCCATCGGGACTCGGTCGAGCCCCAGCGGCATGTTGTGCCCGTCCTCCCCGTGCATGTGATTTGCCGGATCACCGATGTCGCCGCTGCCTTGCCAGGTGCCCTGGGCGCCCTCCCAGTTGCCGGACTTCAGCTTGAAGCGGTCGCCGTTCGCGTCGACGATCCAGCGGCCGCGGGTACTGAGCGGGCCGGTCCAGGACGCGGCGAGCTGCGCACCGGTCTGTGGTGTCGCTGCGGCCGGGGCAGCGGACGCCGCGTTCAGGCCGGCGGGTAGTCCGGACAGGAGGGCGGCGACGCAGAGGGCCCGGCTGAGGGCCCTCCTGATCGTGCCTGACCTGGCGTTTCTCACGGTCTCTCCCTTGAGGGTTAGGGTACGAGGCAGTGCAACTGGGTGAATGTACGCACTCAATGAATCACTGTCAGCCCTTGAGCCCGTCGCTGGCTACCCCTCGGTAGCAACGGTCGGATGTCAGCTCGGCAGCCGGGGGACGTACGTCGCACCCCGGTCGGACGGAAGGTCCGGGCGGCAGCCGCGGGTCAGCAGTGGGCTGGTCCGGCGGCGCAGCGCGGTGCCCGGGCGGTCCAACTGCCGCCACTCGGGCCGCAGGACGGCGACCAGGGTGACCAGCAGGTAGCCGAGGCCGGCGACGGTCAGGGCGGGAGTGAGCCCGGCCGTGCTCGCCGCGAGGCCGCCGAGCAGGCCGCCCACCGGGATGCCCGCCCAGACCACGGAGTCCCTGATCGCCCGGACCCGGCCGAGCAGCGGGCGCGGTATCCGTTCCAGCAGCACCGCACCGATGATCGGGTTCACGAAGCCCGCGCCGAAGCCCGATACCGCGAACACGGCGGTTACCAGCCACAGCGGAAGGTCCAGGGCGAGGACCAGGAAGCGGGGCGCACCGGCGATCAGAAAGCCCGTCAGGAACACGGGTCTGCGGGGCAGCCGGGCCGCGTACACGGCCGCCAGCAGGCTGCCGCCCAGCGCCGTGACACCCATGGCGCCGGCCACCAGTCCGATCGCGGACGGCCCGTGGCCGGACTCCCGGGCCCAGACCGGCAGCAGGACGCCCGAGAGGGCGGCGTCCAGCAGGTTGGTGGCCGCGAACAGCGCGGTGACGGTGATCACCAGTGGCTCGCCCCGGAGGAATCGCACGCCCTCCCGGAAGCCCTCCCAGTACTTCTGGCCAGGGCCGTCGGCGGGCCGGCCGACCCCGCTCGGCAGCAGCCCGCCGATGATCAGTGCACCCGCCAGGAAGGCCGCCGCGTTGAGCAGCAGTGCGGTCATCGGCCCTGCCAGGGCGACCGCCGCGCCGCCGCCGACCGGGCCGACCGTCGAGGCCAGCCGGTTCACCACGCCGAGCAGACCGGTCGCCCGCTCCAGCGGCACCCCGCCGAGCTCGGCGGTCTCGGGGAGCAGGACGTCCTTGGACAGGTCGCCGGGGCCGCGCACCGTCCCGACCAGGGCGACCAGCAGGAGCAGAGCCCAGAGCGGCAGCAGGTCGAGCGCGTGCAGCAGTGGGACGAGTCCGACCGCCAGGGCACTGACCGCATCGGCGGTCCAGGAGATCAGCCGGGCCCCGAGCCGGTCGACCACCGGGCCGGTGAGGCCCTTGCAGAGAACGTACGGGACGAGTTCGCAGAAGGCGGTGAGGCCGGTGCTGGTGGCGCTGCCGGTGGTCACCAGGACGAACCAGGGCAGGGCGATCACCGACACCGCCGTGCCGGCCTGGGCGAGGCTGATCGCGGTCAGCAGTGCCCGGTACGGACTTCGGCTCCCGGTCACCGGATCTCCCCGACGGCTGTCTGCGGGACGGTTCTTCGATCGGTTGAGGACACGTGGAACCACACCGCACTGACGGCGGCGCTCAGTTGAGGGCGCATGGCCGTCACTGTAGGGGGATCACTCTCCCCCGGAGCAACTGAATTCGGCCTGCGCCCCCAACGGTCAGAGCTGCGCGGTGATCTCGGTGGCCGTCCGGGCGCCGGAGACCAGTGCGGCGTTGAGGGTGGCGTTGTCCACGTCGGTGTGTTCGCCGGCGAAGTGGATCCGGCCCTCCTGGACGGCCTCGTAGCCTGCGAACGCGGTGTACTGGCCGACCTTGTAGTAGTGGTACGCGCCCAGGTGCCACGGGTCGAGCGACCAGTGGTCCTCGTACGCCCGGCCGTTGTAGGCGGCCGTGGTGCCGGGGTGGACGTGTTCGATCTGGGCGAGGAAGGCGTTCACGTCGGCGGCCGGGGCCGGGCCGTGGGCCGCTCCGGTGAGCCGGTCGCGGGCACCGTCGCCGCCGGGGAAGTTGACCAGCAGAGCCGGTGCGCCCGCCTCGCCGAGCTGGACCGAGCCGTCCCAGGCGGTCTGGTAGCCGAGCGGGCCGGTGTTGGAGATGCCGTTGTACCCGAGGGCGGGCCAGGTCTTCCGGGTGAGCTGGGTGACCAACTTGGCGTTCTGGCCCATCCCTTGCTCCCGGATCGCGGTCAGCTTCAGCGGGGACAGCTGGGCCCGGGAGAGATCGACCTTGCGCAGCGTGCTGAACGGCAGCGCCAGCACCACGTGGTCGGCCGGGACCGAGACGATGCTGCCGCAGTGGTCGAAGGTGCAGGTGTAGCTGCCGTCGCTGTTCCGGGCCAGGGCGATCAGCTCGTACCCCTGCTTGACCGCCCCGGCCGGCAGCTGGCCGACCATGCCGGTCACCAACTGGTCGTTGCCGCCGACCAGATGGTACTTCTCGTCGAAGCCGCGGCCGCCGGCGAAGATGCTCGACCCGCCGAGGAAGCCGACCATGTTCAGGGCCGAGGACTGCCCGGGCTCGCCGCCGGTCTGCAGCTGGAGGGCCTGGATCAGCTGGCCGAGCCGGGAGTTCGGAGGTAGGCCGATCTCGGCGAGGTAGTCCAGGCAGGAGAGTTGGTCGAGCCGGTGTGCCTCGGCGGTGTAGTTGTCGTAGCGCGGTGTGCCGATGGCCCGGTAGGAGGCGCTGAACGCGTCGAAGGCGCTCGCGATCCAGTCGTCCTGCTGCTGACTGCCGCTGTAGAGCGAGTCGTTGACCCACCCGGCGTAGTCGCCGGTGTCCAGCTCGCCGCCGTTCGCGTACTCGCGTTGCAGGCCGAGGCTGTTGGCCAGGTTGAGCACGGCCTTGTCGGTGGAGCTGATGAACGAGCCGCCGTGCTCGCTGACCTGGCCGCCCTCGAAGAAGCCGCGCAGCGACCAGCAGCGGCCGCCGAGGTGGGTGGTGTCGGCCTCGTAGACCGTGGCGGCGACCGGCTTGGCCCGGTTCCACAGCTGGTGGGCGCAGCGCAGCCCCGCCAGGCCGGCCCCGACCACCACCACCCTGGGTGCGGTGGCCGCGGCGGCCCGGGACGGGGCGAGCAGACCGGCGGGTACGGAGGCGGCGGCGAGCGCACCGGCGGTGCCAAGGAGCTGACGGCGGCTCAGCCGCTGCTCGGCCCGCTCGGCCCGCTCGGCCTGCTCGCCCCGTTCGCCCCGTTCGCCCCGTTCGCCTCGTTCGGCTCGCTCCCCGGCGACCTCGGCGACGGGCATCCGGCGGCGCCGGGCCTCGCCGAGGGCGGCGAAGACCGCTCGCAGCGGTTCGGGCAGCCCGGCCCGGTCTCCGGCGGGGGAACCGGAGCGGGTGGCGGGCAGGCCGGTGGGTACACGGTCCATGTGGTGCCTCTTCTCGGGAGGGTGGCTTCCCTGCGGCATCAAGTGGGGGACCGCAGGCGGAGACAGTTCGGAGAGGCTCGCGCGGCGGCGTGGCGCCCGACGCGTTCTTCGAGTTGATGGGGAGTGAAGCGCCTGCGCAGCACTGTTGTCAACGGTGTTGCGCACCGGACCGAGTACCGGGCTGCGGGCCCGGCACCCGGACCCGGCCCGCCGTCACGCCTTGCGGACGGCCTCCGCGCGCTGCTCGACCGCGGTGATCAGAGCCTCGACCCTGGCGTGGAAGATCTGGTCGTGCGTCACCTCGGCCAGCTCCCGGCCCAGCCGGGCGATGTTCGGGAAGCCCTCGGCGTCGACCAGGCGGTACTCGCGGCTCCACGACGACTCGTCACCGGCCCTGACCTCCGGGTCGAAGAGCAGGTAGGCGGCCCGCTGGCCGACGTAGGCCAGCAGCGAGTCGCCGACCATCCGGTAGTGGACGGCCGCGTCGACGCCGTCCAGGCCCGCCTCACGGACGGCCCCGAGGATCAGCTCGACCACCCGGAACTCGTTGGCTCTCCTGGTGGTCCGGCTGGCCATCGCCGAGCTCACGGCCGGGTACTTGAGGGCGACCGCGAGCGAGCCGTCGGCCAGCGCCCGCAGCCGTCCCTTCCAGTCCAGACCGGCCGGGATGCTGTCGAGCACCTCGCCCAGGGTCCGGTCGGCGACGGAGAGCAGCAGCTCGTCCTTGTCCCGGTAGTGCCGGTAGATCGCGGTCGGATCGGTGCCCAGCTCCTCGCCGAGACGTCGGACCGTGAAGGCGTCGGCACTGCCTCGGGCGGCGATCCGCAGACTGGCGTCGATGATCGCTTCGGGTGTCAGCTGGGCGCCAACGCGCTTGCTGCGGGCGGGAGTCACAGGTGGCTTCGACATGGTCTCCATAGTGTATCGACCTGGGGCGAAGTTAGCGCAACACCGTTGACAACGGTGTTGCGCTGCCGTTCACTCCTCCTCAACAACACGACGCGCGGGCCAGCCCGCCGAGGGGAACTTCCGTTGACGACACAGGACATACCGGGGCAGCACGGGCAGCGGGCGGACACCGTCTTCGTCGGTGGCCGGGTTTTCACCGCCACCGGCCCCGCGCCGGTCGAGGCCGCCGTGGCGGTCGCCGACGGCCGGATCATCGCGGTCGCCGACGAGGCGTCGGTCCGGCTGCTGGTGGACCGGGACACCGAGGTGGTCGACCTCGCGGGCGGCCTGCTGGTCCCCGGATTCCAGGACGCCCACGTGCACCCGGCGGTGGCCGGCGTGCAGATGCTGCGCTGCGACCTGTCCGCCGAGCGCTCGGTGGACGGCTACCTCGCGGTGGTCGCCGGGTACGCCGAGGCCCACCCCGAGGCGCAGTGGATCTGCGGCGGCGGCTGGTCGATGGACGTCTTCCCCGGTGGCGTCCCGACCCGGGCGATGCTCGACGCCGTGGTGCCGGACCGGCCGGTGCTGCTCACCAACCGGGACGGCCACGGAGCGTGGGTCAACTCGGCGGCCCTGCGGCTGGCGGGCGTCGACCGCGACACCCCCGACCCGGCGGACGGCCGAATCGAGCGGGAGGCAGACGGCAGCCCGGCCGGCACCCTGCAGGAGGGGGCGATGGACCTGATTGCCGCCCACGTCCCGGTCGCGACCCCGGAGGAGGCGCAGGCCGGTCTGCTGGTCGCCCAGGAGTACCTGTTCTCGCTCGGGGTGACCAGCTGGCAGGACGCCATGATCGGCGCCTTCCCCGGCAATCCCGACAACTACCAGGTCTACCTGCGCGCGGCGGCCGACGGCTCGCTGAAGGCCCGGGTGGTGGGCGCGCTCTGGTGGGACCGCGAACGCGGCCTGGAGCAGCTGCCCGAGCTGGAGGAGCGCCGACGCGGCGGACAGGTCGGGCGGTTCGCCGCCACCACCGTGAAGATCATGCAGGACGGCATCGCGGAGAACTTCACCGCCAGCATGCTTGAGCCCTACCTGGACGGCTGCGGCTGCCCCACCCAGAACTCCGGACTCACCTTCGTCGGCCCTGAGTTGCTCACCGAGGCGGTCTGCGCACTGGACGCCGCCGGCTTCCAGGTGCACTTCCACGCGCTCGGCGACCGCGCCGTCCGCCAGGCCCTCGACGCACTGGCCGCCGCCCTCGCGGCCAACGGCGCGGGGGACAACCGCCACCACCTGGCGCACCTTCAGGTGATCCACCCCGACGACCTGGCCCGGTTCGCGGAGCTCGGCGCAGGCGCCAACATCCAGGCACTGTGGGCCGCGCACGAGCCGCAGATGGACGAGCTCACCATCCCGTTCCTGGGCTCCGAACGTGCCGCCTGGCAGTACCCGTTCGGGGACCTGCAGCGGGCCGGAGCCCGACTGGTGGCCGGCAGCGACTGGTCGGTGAGCAGCCCCAACCCGCTCTGGGGCATCCACGTCGCGGTCAACCGGGCCGTACCGCCGGCCGCCCCCAACGCCGCGGAGGACCACAAGCCGCGCGAGCCGTTCTACCCCGAGCAGGCCCTGACGCTCGCTCAGGCGCTGACCGCGTACACCGCAGGCAGCGCCTGGGCGAACCACCTCGACGAGATCACCGGCACGGTCGAGGTCGGCAAGTGCGCGGACCTGGTCGTGCTGGACCGCGACCCCTTCGAGCACCCGGCCGAGGAGATCGGCCTCACCCGGGTGCTGCGCACCTACCTGGACGGCCGAGCGGTCTTCACCGCCACCTCCTGACCGCCACCTCCCCCCACGAAGGACCCCCATGAGACCCCGCAGCCTCCTCGCCGCCGTCACCGTGGCCACCGCCCTCGTCACCACCGGGTGCAGTGGCAGCGCCAAGCAGGCCGACAGCACCGGCGCCGCCTACCAGTTGACCGACACCACCCCCGCCGCCACCGGTCAGCTCGACTCGTTCACCTGGTCGCTGTTCGGCGAGCCGACCACGATCGACTACGCGTACGCCTTCGACTTCCCGCCGAACCAGATCCTCGCCAACGTCTGCGAGAGTCTGCTGCGCTGGAACCCGGACCTGACCACCTCGCCCGGCCTGGCCAGCGCGTTCAGCAACCCGACGCCGACCAGCTGGGTCTACCAGATCCGCCCCGGCGTGAAGTTCCACGACGGCACGGTGCTCACCGCCGCCGACGTGGTCGCCTCGCTGCGCCGCAACATGGACCCGGAGGTGGGCAGCGTCTGGGGCAACCAGTACCGCAACGTCGAGTCGATCGAGCCTTCCGGACCGCTGGAGGTCACCGTCACGCTGAAGGCACCCGACGCCACCTTCAACAAGTACCTGGCCGCCGGGCCCGGCGTGGTGGAGTCGGCCGCGACGCTGGCCAAGGCGGGCAAGGACTACGGCACCCCGGCGGGTGGGGTGAACTGCACCGGGCCGTTCTCGTTCGGGTCCTGGACCTCGGGCCAGTCGCTGGTGCTCAAGCGGTTCGAGGACTACTGGAACCCGCAGTTGAAGGCGAAGTCCGCGCAGGCGAAGTTCGTCTTCCTGGCCGACCCGACCACCCGGGTCAACGCCTTCCGCACCGGTGAGGTGGACGGCGGCTGGATGGTCCCGGCCGGCGCCTACGCGCAGTTGAAGTCCACGCCGGGCGGCGCGCTCTACTTCGGCCAGAACACCACCGTCGCCACCGAGGTGGTCAACAACCTCAAGGGCCCGCTGGGCGACGCCCGGGTGCGGCAGGCGCTGCTGATGGCCGTCGACCGCAAGGGCATCGTCAAGGCCGGCGCCGCGGGGGTCGGCGAGGTGGCCAAGTCCCTGGTGACGGCGAACAACTGGAACGGTGCGCCGGGCGCGGCCGACCTGCTGAAGGCGCTGCCCGAGTACCCGTACGACCCCGTGAAGGCGAAGACGCTCGCCGCCGAGGCCGGGGTGAACGGCCAGAAGGTGGTGATCGCGACCAGCCCGCTGGACTCGCAGACCACCATCATCACCCAGGCCGTCGCGCAGGCCGCCACCGCGATCGGGCTCAAGCCGGAGATCAACACCATCGCGGCGGACAAGTACAGCGCACTGTTCACCGACGCGGCCGCGCGGGAGGGCATCGACCTCTTCCTGACCTTCTGGTACACCTCGATCACCGACCCGCTGGACATGTTCGGCTCGCTGCGGACCGACGCGTTCAGCAACTACGGCGGCTGGTCCGACCCGAAGTTCGACGCCGCCGTCGACCGGGCCATCGGCTCCTACGACCTGGCCGCGAACGCCGCCGCCAAGGGCGAGGCCCAGCAGATCGCGATGACCCAGCTGCCCTGGCTGCCGCTGTACACCGAGCCGGTCAGCGTCTTCATGGGCAAGCGGATCACCGGTGTCCGGCCGTCCATCGCCTACCTCTACTACCCGTGGGCCGCCGAGATCGGCGCCAAGGGATGACGCCGACCACCCTTCTTCGGGCGGCCGGGTCGGCCGCGCGCAGACTGCTGGGCATGGCGGTGACCCTGCTGGTCACCTCGTTCCTGGTGTTCTCCTCGCTCTACCTGGCGCCCGGTGACCCGGCGAGCTTCCTGGTCAAGGGCCGGAGCGCGAGCCCGCAGGAGCTGCTGGCGATCCGTCAGCAGTACGGCTTCGACGACCCGTTCCCGGTGCGCTACTGGCACTGGCTGGAGGGCGTGCTGCACGGTGACCTCGGCCGCTCGTACCTGTTCCACCAGAGCGTCGGCGAGGTACTGGCGGCCCGGCTGCCGGCCACCCTGCTGCTGGTCGGGGTGGCGGCGCTGCTGATCGCCGTGTTCGGCGTCGGCGCCGGGATCGTCGGCGCCCTGCGGCGCGGCACCCGGACCGGGTCCGCCGTGCTGCTGCTGGTGACGGTCGGCGCCGCGGTGCCGTCCTTCGTCGCGGCGATCGTGCTGCGCTCGGTGCTCGGGGTACAGCTCGGCTGGTTCCCCACCATCGGCAACGGCACCGACCTGCTGGACCGGCTGCACCACGTGGTGCTGCCCGCGGTCGCCCTCTCGGTCACCTTCATGGCCCTGGTCACCCGGGTGACCCGCTCGTCGATGCTGGACGAACTGCGGCGCGAGCACGTCGAGGTGGCGCTCAGCCGGGGGCTGCCCCGGCGGACCGTGATCCGGCGTCATGTGCTGCGCAACGCGCTCGGACCGATCGTCACCGTGGGCGGGCTGCTGGTCTCGGGGATGCTGGTCAGCACCGCGATCGTGGAGACCGCGTTCGGCATGTCCGGGATCGGCTCGTTGCTGGTCCAGTGCGTGGACCAGCTGGACTTCCAGGTCGTCCAGGCGATCGTGCTGCTGGTGGTGGCCGTCTTCGTGGTCGTCAACACCCTGGTGGACCTGGTCCATCCGCTGATCGACCCGCGCGTGCGCGCGGCCGGAGGAGCCCGGTGAGTATCTCGACTTCCCTGCTCGGCAGCCCGCTCGGCGCGCTGCGCCGGATCGGCGGTGGCCCGCTGACCCGGGTCAGCACGCTGGTCCTGGTCCTGTTCGTGCTGGCCGCGCTGTTCGCACCGTGGCTCTCCCCGCAGGACCCGACCTACGGCGAACTGGGCAACAACTTCGCGGCCCCGAGCCCCGAGCACTGGCTCGGGACGGACGGCGGCGGGCACGACACCTTCTCGGCGCTGATCGAGGGCACCCGCACCAGCCTGGTCGGCCCGCTGGCCGTGGTGGTGTTCGCCACCCTCGGCGGCATCGCGGTCGGCCTGTTCACCGCCTGGCGCGGCGGCTGGGTCGACACGGTGGTGGGCAGGGTGCTGGACATCCTGTTCGCCTTCCCGGCCCTGCTGCTGGCCATCCTCGCCGTCGCCCTGTTCGGCAAGGGGCTGACCGCTCCCGTACTCGCGATGGCGGTCGCCTACCTGCCGTACACGGCACGGCTGGTACGCAGCCTGACCGCGCAGGAGAAGGTGCGGCCGTACATCGCCGCGTACCAGGTGCAGGGCCACTCGGCCCTGTTCGTGGCCCTGCGGCGACTGCTGCCCGGCATCATGCCCACCGTGCTGGCCCAGTCGACGGTCAACTTCGGCTACGCGCTGCTCGATCTCGCCGCCCTGTCGTTCCTCGGGCTCGGCGTCCAGCCGCCCACCCCCGACTGGGGCGCGATGATCAACCAGGGGCAGGCGGCCGTGCTGCAGGGGGAGCCGCTGTCGGCGATCGTCCCGGCCGTCGCGGTCGTGCTGGTCGTGGTCGCCTTCAACGTCGTCGGGGAGCACCTCGGCGACCGGCTCGCGGGGAGGGAATCCTGATGCCGATTCTTGAGTACGAGGCACTGGACGTGGCCCTGCCCGGGATGGCCCGGCCGATTCTGGACGGCGTCAGCCTGAGCGTCGCCGAGGGCGAGGCCGTCGCGCTGGTGGGGGAGTCGGGGTCCGGCAAGTCGGTGACCGCCCGCGCCGCGCTCGGCCTGCTGCCGGCCGGCGCCCGGGTGAGTGGCCAAGTACGGGTCGGCGGCGCCGAGTTGATCGGTGCCGATGCCGACACCGTGCGCGCGGTGCGGGTCGGCAAGGCGTCCATGATCTTCCAGGACCCCCGGGCCGGCATCAACCCGGTGCGCCGGGTCGGTGACTTCCTCACCGAGCAGCTGCGGCTGGTCGGCGGCCGGTCCAAGGCGGAGGCGGAGGCCCGGGCCCTCGAACTGCTCGGCGCCGTCGGCCTGCCCGACCCGCCCCGGCACCTGCGCCAGTACCCGCACCAGATGTCCGGCGGCATGCTGCAACGCGTCATGATCGCCGGGGCGCTCACCGCCGACCCCCGCCTGCTGCTCTGCGACGAACCCACCACCGCACTCGACGTCACCACCCAGGCCGAGATCATGGCGATCCTGCGCCGGCTGCAACGCGAGAACGGCCTCGGCCTGCTGCTGATCACCCACGACCTGGACCTGGCCGCCGCCACCTGCGACCGGATCTACGTGATGTACGCCGGGCGGATCGTCGAGACCGGCACCGCCGCCGAACTGCTGGCCGCACCCCGACACCCGTACACCGCAGGCCTGTTGGGCTCCTCGCCACCGCTGCACGGCGAGCTCACCCGGCTGGTGCCGATCCCCGGCAGCCCGATGAGCCTGGCGCAGAGCGCACCCGGCTGCGCCTTCTTCGACCGTTGCCACTTCGCGCAGCCCGGACGCTGCGACCAGGCCGCGCCGCCGCTGGCCCCCCTGGGGGCGGGCATGGTCGCCTGCCACCGAGCGGACGAACTCGCCAACCCAGCTGCCCAGGAGATCCGTTGACCACCGACCCCGGCCTGCTGCTCCAGGTCAGCGGCCTGCGCAAGACCTACCCGTCCGGAGGAACGACGGTCGTCGCGGTCGACGACCTCTCCTTCTCGCTGCGCCCCGGGGGAGCTCTCGGCATCGTGGGCGAGTCCGGCTCCGGCAAGACCACCACGGCCCGGATGCTGGTCGGCCTGGAACGCCCCGACCAGGGCGAGATCCTGGTCCAGGGCACCCCGCTCGCGACCCGGGTACGGGGGCGGGCGGCGCGGCTGGCCCGCGCCAAGGCGGTCCAGATCGTCTTCCAGGACCCGTACCTCTCGCTGGACGGCCGCCTCAGCATCGGCGACACGCTGGACGGCGTCCTGCGCCTGCACAACTCGCCGTCCGGCGCGGACCGGGCAGCCCGGGTCAGGGAGCTGCTGGCCCAGGTCGGCCTCGGCGACCGGGAAGCCGCCGCGCTGCCCCGCCAGCTCTCCGGCGGGCAGCGCCAACGCGCCGCCATCGCCCGGGCGTTGGCCGTCGAGCCGGCCGTCCTGGTGCTGGACGAGGCGGTCTCGGCCCTGGACGTCTCGGTCCAGGCCCAGGTCCTCAACCTGCTCTCCGACATCCGCCGCGACACCGGCATCGGCCTGGTCTTCGTCAGCCACGACCTGGCCGTGGTCCGCTACGTCTGCGACGAGGCCCTGGTGATGTACCGCGGCCGGACCGTGGAGCACCAGCCGGTCACCGACCTGCTCAGCACGCCCCAACACCCGTACACCCGCCTGCTGCTGGCCTCCGTACCCCGTCCCGACTGGGACCCGGAGGCGATCGGTGAGCAGCGCCGCGACCTCGTGGCGGCCGACGCCCTGGTTCCGTAGACACGCGAAAGCCCCCGGCCGCAGTTCGCGAGGCCGGGGGCTTCGTCGTGCCCGTCACACGTCGGTCAACTCGCCCAGCCCCAGGGTGCGCAGGGTGTGGTTGGCCATCTGCAGGTGGCCGACGGCGTTGGGGTGGGCGGGGTCGTCGAGCCAGGGGATCGGGTCGGCGCCGTCGGGGAAGCGGGCCAGCCAGTGGGCCTCGTGGTCGACCAGCAGGGCGCCCGTGTCGTGGGCGATCTCCCGGACGGCCTGGCAGTAGGCGGGGAGTTCGGGCCGGGCGGTGCGGCCGCTGACACTGGTCAGCACGGGGGTGTGGAGCACGATCTGTGCTCCGTCGGCCCTGGCGATGATCGCCCGCAGGTTGGTGTGGAACGCGTCGAGCCCGGCCAGCCCGGCGCGGGCGTCGTTGGTGCCCAGCGAGATCGACAGCACGTCCGGGGAGAGCCGGCCGATCAGGTGGTCGTAGCAGCCGAGCACGTCACCCGCGGACCAGGCGGAGACACCGGAGTTGACGACCAGGTCGGTCAGCCGGTCCAACTGCCAGCGGATCCGCTCGTGGACGTGCTCGACCCAGCCCCGCGCGCCGTAGGTGTGCCGGACGGCCTGGGTGATGCTGTCCCCAGCCGCCACCCAGGTCATCGGCGCCGCCGACAGTTCGATCACGTGACCATCCCTCTGTTCGTTTCTGGTGCGCACGCACCTTGCGCTACGGACCTTATTCGATCATGACGGATCGGCCACCGGCCGGCTCAGTTGCCGGGGCGGCTGCCGCGCAGCAGGACGGTTGCCGTGGCGGCGTGGGTGTTCAGGAGGTTGACGGTGCGCCGGTTTCCGTTCCGGAGGAACGGCAGTACGGCGAGGGCGGGCACGGTGGCGAGCACCGTGATCAGCAGGACGGGAGCGAGCAGGGCCACCAGCAGCACTCGCTGCAGGTGGCCGAGCACACGTGGGCCGAGGGGCAGCAGGGGCATCGAGGTCTCCAAGCGCCGGGACGAACAGTGGGGACGAACGTCGCACGCCCGCAGGTTCATCGCCGTTGTTCGTCCGGCCCGGCCCTGGTGAACCCTGAACAACCGGCGGTTGTTCGGCGATAATGCCGAACAAGGATCCGTGGTGTCAGGGGGACGGGTGACGCAGGGGAACCGGGGTGGTCGCCCCTTCGGACCGGTTCGAGCGGAGAGCCGGGAGGCGGCGGAACTGGCCGAGTTCCTCCGCGACCTGGTGCGGGCCGGCGGAAGGACGCTGACCGAGCTGGCCGGCGCGCTGGGCAGGTCCCAGGGCACGGTGAGCGAGTACCTGGCCGGCCGGGTCCCGGACGAGACGTTCGTGAAGTCGGTGGTGGCGGCCACCAGTCGCGACCACCGCGACCAGATCCGAGCGCTGACGCTGCTTCGGGCGGCCCGCAACCCCGCTCCGCAGCGGGCACCCGTGCCACGTGGCTCCGCCGATCCGGAGGAGCGTCAGGGCCACCTGGAGAGCCTCTTCCAGCGGCTGACGCAGGCCGAGGGCCAGCGCGACGAGCTGCGGGTGACCCTGGACACCAGCAACAAGCTCGTCATGCTGCTGGTGGGCATGCTGAACAAGCTGCAGGAGCGAGTCGGTGAGCTGACCGAGGAGCGCAACACTCTGCTCGGGCACCGCGAGGAGATCGCGCGGCTGTACGCGGCTCAGCAGCAGCTCGAACGGGCTCATGGCCAGGAGCGCCAGGCGGTGGGCGAACTCATCCGGGTCGAAGCCCGGCGCAGCGAGGCGGAGCGCCTGCTCGCCCAAGTGCTGGAGCAGGTCGGCCGATTGTCGGGGCAGGTCGCGTCGCTGGAGGGGGCGGTGGGTGCCCGCGCGGCCGGGCATTCGGCAGGTGCCGGCCCGGTCGTGCTGGACGAGGTGGCGGACCCGGTCGGCGAGGACATCGGCCGGGCACTGGCGCGGGTGTCCGAGATCAACGAGGCGGACGAGCGTACGGTCCGGCGCATCACGGACGAGCTGGACCTGACGGTGCCTCAGGCGCTCACTCCGCCGCCCGAGGACGACGAGGAGGAGGACGAAGAACCGGACCAGGAGCACGGCGGGGAGGGCGCGGGCGGACGGATCGTCACGTTCTACTCCTACCGGGGCGGCGCAGGCCGGACCATGGCCCTGGCGAACTGCGCCTGGATCCTGGCTGCCAACGGGTACCGGGTGCTCGCCGTCGACTGGGATCTGGAAGCGCCAGGTCTGCACCACTACTTCCACCCCTTCCTCGATCCCGCTGTCATCGAGAACGGCGAGGGCGTCGTAGGGCTGCTCCGCAAGTACCGCGGCAGGGCGCGGAAGAGGCGGCGCCAGGGCGGTGAGGAGTGGTTGCGTCGCGCGGCCTGTGTCCGCAGCTTCGCGCACACCATCGCCTGGACCGGCTTCCCCGGCGATGGGCGCCTGGATCTGCTGCCGGGCGGGCGGGCCGATGCGGTTTCGGGTGAGGGCGTGGACTTCTTGGCGGATGCGTTCGTCGATGCCCTGCGAGAGGACTTTCGTCACCACTACGACTACGTGCTGATCGACTCCCAGACCGGTGCGTCCGACCTCACCGAGGTCTGCCTCGTTCAGCTGCCCGACGACCTGGTGGTCTGCTTCACCCTGGGGGACCAGTCGATCGCGGGCGCCTCCGAGGTCGCCCGGTTCGTCCAGGACCGCGAGATCCGCGTCCTGCCGGTGCCGACGCGCGTCGACGACGGCGAGAAGGAGAAGGCGGACGCCGGCCGGGCACTCGCCCGGGCCCGGTTCTCCGGGCTGCCCGAGGGGCTGGTCGAGGAGGATCTCGCCCACTACTGGGGCTCGGTGGAGATCCCGTACCGGCCGTTCTACGCCTACGAACAGATCCTGGCCACCTTCGGCGACCAGCCCGGCATGCCGACCTCGATGCTGGCCGCCTGCGAGCGGCTGACCGGGGTCATCACGGAGGGACGGGTCGCCGCGCTGGCCCCGGTGAACGAGGAACTGCGGCTGCGGTACCTGGACGCGTTCACCCGGCGGGGGCCGGTCGTGCCCGCCGACGTCTGCGTCTCGTACGTGCCGGAGGACCGAACCTGGGCGGACTGGATCGAGTCCGTCCTCACCCGGGCCGGCTTCCGGGTGCTGTGCCGGAATCTCCTCGATCCGGACCCGCGCCAGGAGACCCTGCCCGGCATCGACGCCACCGACCGGACCGTCGTGGTGCTCTCGGCCGCCTATCTGAGGGCGCCTCAGGCCCGGGCGCTGGGGGAGTCGGCGGTCGGGTCCGACCCGTCCGGCCGCGAGCTGGTCGTGGTCCGGGTCGGTGATGTCCGGCCCACCGCGCCGTTCAGTGCCCGGATGCCGGTCGACCTGATCGGCCGCGACGAGCCCCAGGCCACCCAGAGCCTGCTGCGCGCGCTCGGCCGCAGTGACGTCGTGCCCGACGACGTTCCCGGCTACGGGCCGCGCTTCCCCGGCACCCGGCCGTCGTACTGGTCGATGCCGCAGCGCAACCCGTCCTTCACCGGCCGGGCCAAGGAGTTGGAGGAGCTGCGCGAACAGCTGGTCGGCGGGCCGATGGTGCTGCCGACGCCACAGGCGCTGTACGGGCTCGGCGGTGTCGGCAAGACCCAGCTGGCGATCGAGTACGCGCACCGCTACATGTCGTCCTACGACCTGGTGTGGTGGATCGACGCCGAGCAGACCGTGCTCATCCCGATGGCGCTGGCCGAGCTGGCGGCCAGGCTCGGGCTGCGGGTCGGCGACAGTGTCAACGAGGCCGCCGAGGCGGCCCGGGAGGCGCTGCAGTGGGGCAACCCGACCTCGCGCTGGCTGCTGATCTTCGACAACGCCGACGAGCCGGACGAGATCCGCCGGTTCCTCCCCGGCGGTTCCGGGCACATCCTGGTGACCTCGCGGAACCAGGCCTGGTCGGAGCAGGCGGGTCTGCTCGAGGTGGACGTCTTCACCCGGGCCGAGAGCGTCGAACACCTCACCCGGCGCACCCGGGGCCTGTCCAGGGCCGACGCCGACCGGGTGGCCGAGGCGGTCGGCGACCTGCCGCTGGCGGTCGAGGCGGCCGCCGCCTGGCTGGACGCCACCCGCACCCCCGTCGACACCTACATCCACCAGCTCCAGCAGGCGTCCGGCAGGGCCCTGGCGGTCGGCGGCCCGGCCGACTACCCGACCCCGGTCGGGGCCGCCTGGAACGTCTCCATCGCCCGGCTGAGCGAGCAGTCCCCGGCGGCCGTACGCCTGTTGCAGCTCTGCGCGTTCTTCGCCCCCGAGCCGATCTCGATGGACCTGTTCCACAGCGACCAGATGATCAAGTCGCTGGCGCCCTACGATCCGACGCTGACCGACACCCTCATGCTGGCCAGGGTGCTCCAGGCGGTCGGCCGGTACGCGCTGGTCAAGGTGGACACGAGCGGCAACAGCTTCCAGATGCACCGGCTGGTGCAGGCGGTGGTCCGCTCCGAGATGGACGAGAGCGCCCGCGAGGATGCGATGCACGAGGTGCACCGCATCCTGGTCGGCGCCCGCCCGGCGCTCGGCGACACCGACAACCCCGCCAACTGGCCCCGGTTCGAGAAGATCTGGCCCCACCTGGCCCCGTCCGGGGCGCAGGACTGCGACGAGCGGGAGACCCGCGAGCTGCTGACCGACCGGGTCCGCTACCTGTGGCAACGCGGTGAGCTCGACCGAGCCGGCGAGCTCGGCGCCGCCCTGGACGCGGCGTGGACCGGCAGGCTCGGTGAGAGTGACCCGCAGACCCTGCTGCTGCGCGTCCAGATCGCCAACGTGCAGCGCTCGCAAGGTGAGTTCGCCAAGGCACTGGCCCTGGACGAGGCCACCCTGGCGCGTCAGCGGGCGCTGCTCGGCGAGCACCACCCGTACACCCTGATGACCGCCGCCTCGCTCGGCGCCGACCTGCGCGCACTCGGCCGGTTTGATGCGGCCCTCGACCTCGACCGTGAAATCCTGGACCAGTTCCGGGAGTTGTTCGGCGACGACAACACGCGCACGCTCTCCATGGCGAACAACCTGGCCATCGACCACCGCCTGGTCGGCGACAGCGAGGCCGCCCGCGCACTCGACCAGGACATCTACGACCGCCGCACCGCCGTACTCGGCGCCACGCACCCGAACACGCTCGCCAGCAAGTCCGACCTCGCCCGCGACCTGCGCGACCTCGGCGACTACAAGGGTTCGATCGACCTGCTGCGGGAGCTCGCCCAGGAGCTGGCCGACGTGCCTCAGGCCGACCAGCCGGAGGACCTGCGCAACGCCAAGTCCCTTGCGGTGTCGCTCCGTCAGGCCGGCCGGCTGCGGGAGGCCGGGCAGCTCACCAGGCAGACCTACGAGCGCCACCTGGAGCGGTACGGCGGCGACACGCCCGATGCGCTGGCCTGCGCCCTCAACCTGGCCGCCGACCACAGTGCCGCCGGCGACCAGGAGGCCGCCCGGGACCTGTGCCTCACGGTGCTCGACGGCCACCGCCGACTGTTCGGCAAGCAACACCCGTTCACGCTGGTCTGTGGCAACAACCTCGGCCGCTACCTCCTGGGCAGCGGCGACGTCGAGGGCGCCATCGGCCGCGGCCGGGACGCCGTGGCGGGGCTGAGCCGGTCGGTCGGGACGCACCACCCGTACACCCTCAACGCGATGGTCAACCTGGCCTGCTCCTTCGGCGCGGTGGGGCACCACGACGAGGCGGAGCAGCTGGAGCTGGCGGCGTACCAGGGGCTGAGCGAACGGTACGGCGTACGTCACCCGGACGCGGTCGCCTGCCGGGCCAACCTGGCCGTCACCCTGCGGGACCAGGGCCGATTGAACGAGGCCGTCGAGCTGCGGGCGGACGCGCTGGCCGCGCTGCTCGGGCAGTTCGGTGACGAACACCCGTACACGGTGGCCGTGCGCCACTGGCGACGGATCAGCCGGGACCTGGAGGTCCAGCCGCTCTGACAACGCTGCGAGCTCAGGCCGACCCGGGTCACCCGGGAGGGCGAAGGTTCGGCCGCGTCGGGCGCCGTCGGCAGGGCCGGACCAGGCCGCCGGGGATAGCTTCGTGGACGAACGTGGGCGCCGACCCGCGCAGCCCACCGCCGTCCCGATGGAGACCCCATGCGGATCCCCGCGACCCTGGCCGCCGCCCTGACGGCCGCTCTCGTCCCCGTCACCGCCCAGGCCGCCCCGTCCCCGCAGCCTGCCCCGCCGTACGCCCGCGACCTGGCCGTGACGGTCGCCGCACCCAATCCGGCCGCCCCGCCCGGCGCCACCGTGCCGTTCACCGTCGTGGTCTGCAACCACGGCACCGAGACCCCGCAGACCGCGGCGACCCTGGTGGTCAACGGGCCGCCGGACGAGGGCATGGAGATCTCCCCCGAGTCGGGCCAGGCCACCGACGGTGGCTGGAACTGGATCCGGGTCCCGGTCGCCGAGGGGCTCCAGCCGAACCAGTGCAGCCACGTCAAGCTGCGCTCACGCACCATCAGCGGCCTGGCCGGACCGAAGAGTTACCCCGGTGGCACCGCCGAGGTCAGCTGGGACGGCGAACAGAACCCGGTCGACAACCTCGCCACCTGGACCTCCGAGATCGCCAGCCCGGTCACCGGTGCCTATCTCTCGCTGGTCCGGCCCCCGCTGCCCGCCGCCCCCGGCGACCCGGCCGACTTCGAGGTCGAGGAGCGCAACCTCGGCCCGTCCACCGACTACCCGTGGCGCGGCCGCCTGGTCGCCCAACTGCCGCCCGGTTCGACCTTCCTGAGCTCCGCGCCGGACGGGGCCCCGTGCGAGTTCTCGGCCGACCGCTCCACCGCGACCTGCCCCGACACGGTCAGCAACACCTGGTCGTGGCGGAACCGCGGCTTCGCCGTCCGGGTCAGCCCCACCGCCCCGCACGGCGGCAAGGTGACGGCCACCCTGACCTACGAGGCCCCGGCCGACCCCGCGCCGCACGCCTTCGTCCTGAAGGTGGACATCCCGGTCCTGTGACCCTCCGTCAGGCGGGCCGGCTCCGAACGCCGCCGGCGGAGCGGGCCCGCGTGACGGCCGGCCGGGAGAGGACCGTGACGGCCAGGGAGACCACGGCGACGGCGGTGATCGCGGCCCCCGGAGCGAGGTACTGGGCGGCGCCACCGGCGATCGCGGCGCCGAGACCCTGCCAGGTCATCCGGCCGGCCGACTCGACCCCCTGGACCTGGCCGCGCACCGGATCGGGGGTGAGCTCGAGCAGCTGCTCCTGCAAGGGCAGGGTGGCCGCGAACCCGACACTCGCGGCGAACACCGCGACCGTCACCACCGCGATCGGGGGATCCAGCACGAACAGCAGGTACGGGACGGCGAGCAGCAGCCGCAGGGCGTACGCGTAGCGCCGTCGCCGGTCTGCGGTGAGCAACCGGCCGACGGCCAGGTCACCGACCAGCAGGCCGGCCGATCCGGCGGCCAGCAGGGTGCCCGCGTGGTCGGGCGCATAGGAGAGGAACAGCGCCTCGCAGCCGACGATCAGGCCGTTGGGGACCCAGAGGTTCAGCAGCAGCGCCCGTTGCCCGGGGTCGGCGAAGAGCGCGGCGTTGGTGCTCCAGGTCTGCCGCAGCCCGGGCCGCCGGGTCAGCCGGATCGAGTGGTCCCGGACGGTGGCCGCCAGCACGACCAGGCCGAGCGCGGTCAGGACCGCGGCCAGCACGAAGACCTGGTGGGGGCTCAGCTGCCGCAGGAGGACGGCGCCGATCGCGTAGCCGAGCACGGCCGTACCACCCGAGGTGATGTTCATCAGCGAACGGGCCATCGCGTAGGCGGAGGCCGGGACCACCTCGGCGAGCAGCCCCATCCGGGTACCGGTGCCCAACGACTGGAAGAACCCCAGCGCCAGCAGCAGCCCGAACCGGGCCACCAGTGGCAGCCCCGGTATCGACTGCGCGGCGACACCCAGCAGCGAGAGGCCCTGGAGCGCGACGACGGTGCGGCGCGGGCGGCGCCCGTCCGCGACCGACATCAGGGTCAACGCCCCGAGCACGGCGGCGAACGTGGCGCCGTACATGCTGACCGCCGTCAGGAACGGCGAGCTGGTCTGTCGGCTGACCAACGTGCCAAGGGCGAAGCCGGACAGGGTACTTGCGCCGACCGTGAGGGTGAAGCCGACATACAGACCGGTGAACTCGGTGATACGGAGCAGGTCACGGTAACCGGTGACGGCAGGCGCCCCGGGCAGAGGAGTGTGAGAAGGCATGAAAAAAGCCTCCGGACACCCGCACTTGAGGGGCACGCCGAAGGCCAACACCCGCATTCTAGCAGCAGCGGCCGTTCGATACGCTGGTCAGCGGTGTTGCGCCGACGAGAGGAACTTCGATGGGATTCAAGCGCTTGCTGGCCGGACTCGGTGCCGGAGGTGCCTCGGTCGAGACGGTCCTCGCGGACCCGAACGTGCTGCCCGGCGGCATGCTGCGCGGCGAGGTCCGGATCCAGGGCGGCAAGGTGGACCAGGCGATCGAGGGCCTGACCCTCAGCCTGCAGGCCCGGGTGGAGGTGGAGGGCGGCGAGAGCGAGAGCCACCAGAACATCCGCTTCCAACAGCACCGTCTCGGTGGCGAGTTCGAGCTGAAGGAGGGCGCGCTGCACGCGGTGCCGTTCGCCTTCCAGGTGCCGTTCGAGACGCCGGTGACGGCGGTGGGCGGGCAGCAGCTGCGCGGCATGGTGCTCGGGGTGCACACCGAGCTGGCGATCGACCGGGCGGTCGACGCCGGTGACCTGGACCCGATCGCGGTCCATCCGCTGCCGGTGCAGCAGGGCATCCTCGACGCGTTCGGGCGGCTCGGGTTCCGCTTCAAGGGCGCGGACCTGGAGCGCGGTCAGATCCGCAACACCCGGCAGCGGCTGCCGTTCTACCAGGAGATCGAGTTCTTCGCGGCACCGCAGTACCCGGGGCTGAGCCAGGTCGAGCTGTCGTTCGTCGCGGACGAGCACGCGGTGGACGTGGTGCTGGAGATGGACAAGCGCGGCGGCCTGTTCACCGAAGGATCCGACACCTTCCGCTCGTTCACCGTGGCGCACGCGGACGCGGCCGCGACGGACTGGGCGGACTACCTGCACCAGTGGCTGCACTCGGTCGGCGGCCGGCGCGGCTGGGTCTGAGCCGGCTCCCCGGTCAGGTCTGCCGGGAGGACTGGAGATGGGCGAAGACCACGACGTTGTCCGTGTAGTCCTTGCGCTGCCGGTCGTACGCGCCGCCGCAGGTGATCAGGCGCAGCTGGGCGGTGTCGGTGTCCGCGTACACCTGCTGGTCCGGGAAGCGGTCCTTGGGGAAGGTCTGGACCGAGTCCACCGCGAAGGTCGCGACGATGCCGTCCGTGCGGGTGATGTCGATCGTGTTCCCCGGGGTCAGCAGGTGCAGCATCAGGAAGACCGCGGGGCCGGTCGTGGTGTCCACGTGTCCGGCCACGACCGCGCTGCCGCGTTCGCCGGGTGAGGCGCCGTCGCGGTACCACCCGACCAGGTTGCGGTCCTCCTTGGCCGGGGCCTCCAGGGCACCGGCCCGGTCCAGGCCCAGCTCAACGAACGGTGCCTCCACGAAGAGCTGAGGGATCCACAGCCTGACCGGGCGGGAACGGGGCAGCGCGGGCGCCGCCGGGGCGGCGAGGGAGGACGCCCGGGCGGTGGGGGCGGCGGCCGGGGCGACGGCGGCCACCTGACGGGGCGCCACCGGGCCGGTGTCCACGGACTGGTACATCACCAGGAGCCCCAGAGCGGCTGCCCCCATCGCCCACCAGAAGGGCCTGAGACTGCCTGCCTCCCGGGCGGCCGGAGACCCGGTCGCGCGTTCACCGTTCGGCGCTGTCTGACGGCCCATCGGGTCGCCTCCTCTCGCTGGGCGCTGGGTCGGAGTGGTGCGAACTCTGCGGACGCCTCGTCGTGGCCGCCGCCCGGGGCGACGACCACGACACGAGGCCTGCGGGCCGGCCTGGTCAGGCCGGGTCGGCGCCGGCGTTGCGGCGCCGCAGGGTGTAGGCACCGACGCCGAGGCCGCCGGCCAGCAGGGCGACGCCCGAGGCCAGGCCACCGCCCGAGACGGCCAGGCCGCCGCCACCGGTGTGGACACCGCCGTGCGGCTTCTGGCCCTGCTGCCAGGACGACTCCGGCTCGGCGGCCGCCTTGTCCTTGGCGGCCTCGTGGTCCGGCTTCTTCTCCTGGGCGGGCGGCTGGTCCGGCACCGCCTTCTGCACCTCAGGGGCGGCCGGGGCGGCCGGGGCGGCCGGAGCCTCCTGCCACATCTTCTGGTCGTCGACGGCGCGGGGCTGCTGCTGGGTCGTCTGGCCGTCGGGGGCAGCGGGGGTGGTATCGGCCTGGGCGGCGGGAGCGCCGAGGACGAGGATTGCGGCGGCGGCCGCTCCGGCGAGCAGAGCGCATTGAGAACGCATGGGGAACTGGATCCTTCCGGCGCAGCCGGACGACTGCCGACACTTCGTCGGCTGAAGGAGACGTTGGCGCGCCTCACTCACCGTCAGTTGCCGGGCAGCGGAGCGCCACCGGGGAGCTCATCCGGGTGAGGGCGGCAGGTCCGTTCGGGGTGCCGGCTCGGCCGTTGGAATGGGTGCCGCACCCCGGTGGAGCGCTCGGCCGCGCCGTCCCAGGACTTCCGTGCGACAGATGGAACATGCTGTCGCACCGTCAGATCATCAGCCGGAGAAAGCTCCTGTCCGTCGCCGGGGTGACCCTGCTGGCCGCCGCAGCCTGCGGCGCGCCACCCGGCGGCTCGGGCGACGTGGGCCCCGCTTCCCCCGCCCCGCTCCCGCCCGCCGCCGCACCTTCGCAGCCGGAAGCCCCGAGCACCGCTGCGGCCCCGAGCCCGGCCCCCGCCCCCAGCTCGGCCAAGCCGGCGCCGAGGGCGGTCGGCAATCCGGTGTACGAGCTCCCGGCCACCGACAAGCTGGTGGCCCTCACACTGGACGACGGCCCGGACCCCACGCACACTCCCGCGGTGCTGGCCCTGCTGCGGAAGTACGGGATCCGGGCCACCTTCTTCCTGGTCGGCGAGAACGCCGCCGAACACCCCGCCCTGGTCCGCGAGATCGCCGGTGAAGGCCACCACCTGGCGAACCACACCTGGACCCACCCCGACCTGCGCCACCTCTCGGAGACCCGGGTCCGCGACGAGCTGGAGCGCACCTCCGACCTCCTCCAGGCCGCCGCCGGGAAGCCCCTGACCTGGTTCCGGGCCCCCGGCGGTGACTGGTCACCCGTCGCCCTGCGGACCTGCTCGGAGCTGGGCATGCGCCCGATGGCCTGGTCGGTGGACCCCCGCGACTGGGCCCGCCCCGGCATCTCCCTCATCACCGACCGCGTTCTGAAGGCGGTCCAGCCCGGCTCGATCGTCCTGAACCACGACGGCGGCGGCGACCGCTCGCAGACCATCGAGGCACTGCGGACCTACCTGCCGGTGCTGATCGACGACGGCTACCAGTTCACGGCCCCGCGCTGACCCGGTTCCACGGAGCGGCATGGAGATGCAGGCGGGCCCGAGTCTTCCTATGGTCGATGTACAGGAGTGCGGCGCAGGAGAACCAGGTTCCCCGGCACTGACCGCGACGACTCCCCAACTCGCTCAGGAGATGACCCGGCGTGACGACTTCATCCGAAACCCCAGTCCTCGACACCCTTGCGGCCATGACCGTCGACTCGATCGAACGCTGCGGTCTGCCGGCGGACAGGCTCATCCTCACGCGCATCGCCGCGCTCGTCGCCATGGACGCACCGCCGATGTCCTACCTCGCCCACATCGGCCCCGCCGTGGAGTCCGGCCTGACGGTCGATCAGGTGCAGGACGTCCTGGTGGCCATCGCACCGATCGTGGGCACCGCCCGGGTGATGTCGGCGGCCACCCACCTCGCCGAGGCGCTCGGATTCGCCATCGCAGTGGCCGAAGCCGAAGTCGAGGCCGAACTCGGAGCGTAGGCCCATTACCCGATCAGCAGGAATGGAGACACATCATGTCCTCATCTACGAGCGTCCGCGGTGACGGTTCCTCGAGCGTGGCCAGTGGCCTGGTCGTCTTCGCCGCCGTGATGCTCCTGATCTCGGGCACCCTCAGCATCCTCCGCGGGATCATGGGGATCGTCGAGGACGACGTCTTCGTGCGAACTCCGAACTACGTCTTCAAATTCGACCTGACCAGTTGGGGCTGGATTCATCTGGGCCTCGGCGTCCTCGCCGTCGGCGTAGGCGTCGGGTTGTTCCGGTTGGCCTTCTGGGCCCGGATCCTCGGAGTGGCCCTGGCAGCGCTGCTCATCATCGCCAACTTCCTGTCCATCCCGTACTACCCGTTCTGGTCCCTCACCGTGATTGCCGTCTGCGGTTTCGTCATCTGGGCCCTGTGCGTGTCCGGCCGCGACGACGGTAGCCGGGCCACCTGACCGGGCTGCGATCGTCACCGGCGGCGGCGGTACCAGACCACCGAGACGACTGCCGCGGCAGCGAGCAGCAGAAGCACCCCCGTGCCCCACGAGTTGTCGGCGATGCGCAGGTCGGCGAGGAACACCACCAGCACCGTCCCCACGGTCAGGATGCAGGCGCCCAGTGTTCGCAGGGCCACCAGTACGGCGCCGGGGCGCACGGCGAACCTCGTCTTCGCCGAAGGCTCTGTCTCGGTGTCGCGATCAAGCGCGAAGTACGCGATGGCGCGCTCGGCGAGCTGGTTGGTCGAACGCCGGTACATCTCACCGCATGCGGGCACCCACACGAACGGCACCACCAGGCCCACGAGGAGCAGGACAGTCAGGCCCGCCCAACCGGCTGCCTTGCGCAGTCCGCCGCGCGGCTGCTCCTCGGGTACGAGCAGGCCGAGCAGGTAGGCCTGTCGTCGGACGGTGCTCCACCAGCCGGCCCGGGTCCCGTCGTCCGTGGGTGCCCGCTCCGCCTCCCGCAGCGCCACCTCCGCTTGGGCGACATCCGGATACACGCCCTGGATCACCAGCAGGTCGGCCGCCATGTCCTGGTCGCGCGGGTCACGGCCGGCCAGGGCGGCGAGCTCGAGCACCATCCTCAACTGGGCCAGGAGCGCGGCACAGAACGCGATCGGCAGCAGCACCATGAACGGACCCCCGAGGAAGGCCCCCTCCACGACGGCCCGGTGAACCCCACGTCGGATCACCCCGACGGCGGGTTCACCGGTATCCGCCTCGGGGTCCGCCGCCCGCCGAGCCCGAAGCTGCGCGACGGACTCGGCCGCCCGAGTGCCGAGGAACTCCACGGCGAACACGGCCATCCGCTCCGGCATGTGGCGGGGATCGGCCCGGACCGTGCGGAGCAGTCTCCCCGTAGAGCCGCTCGCCCCCTGCCCGGCACTCTCACGCTCGTCCATCGTCGGCAGCGTAACCGGACGGTCGTGCCCAGCCAGTCGACCCGGTCTCTCCCATCGACGAGTTCACCCGAATACCTGTCGACTACCTGGCGACCCGAAATCCGGGGCCGACCGATGCGGGCGCGGCGGGTCAGGAGTCGCGCCAGTGGCGGCGGCCGACACTGATCAGGCGCAGCTGACGGCGCGCCACCCGGCTGATTCGCAGGTCGAGTTCGGGGTGGTCCTCGGGGACGTCCAGGAAGGCCGTCGCGGTCGACACCAGGTGCTCGACGTAGAGCTCGGCGAGCATCAGCAGGTCCTCCGCGCTCCAGCCCGCCGAGGCCGGCTGGTCCGCCAGTGCGGCGGCGACCTCGTCGGCGAACCGGGCCAGCTCCGCGCCGATCGCCTCGCGCACCGGCCGTACGCCGCCGTGCCGTTCGCGCGCGAGGAAGCGGATGTGGGCGCGGTGCTCGCGGACGTGCGTGGCTACGACGTCCACCGCGCGGTCGATCAGCTCCTCGGCGTCGTCGGGCCCGGCCAGCACCGCGAGCACCATGCCGTGCAGGCTGGCCAGGGACTCCTCGACCAGCGTCACACCCAGGTCGGCCATGTCGCGGAAGTGCCGGTAGAAGCCCGCCGGGGACATCCCGGCCTCGCGGGTGACCTCGCGAACGCCGAGGCTGCTGAGGTTCTGACCCTCCAGCAGGTGCAGCGCGGCATCGAGGAGGGCGCGCCGGGTCTGTTGCTTCTGGGCCTGCCGGGGCCCCAAGGTGTGACTCACGTCATTCAGTAAACAACTGTTTGCTGACTTTGGCCAGCGTAGAGTGAGAACTCAGCGAACAGTCGTCAACTCAACTGTTCGCCGAATCCTGCCGAAACGACCAAAGGGGTCCGCAGATGTCACTTCTCGCCGTGCTCGTCGCCCTCGCGGTACTGGGCGGCGCGGCCGTACACGCCTCCGGTCCGGTGTTCACGGCCGCCTGCTGCGCCATCGCGGCCTGGCTGGCCGTCTTCGCCGTCCGCGAGCAGCTCGCCCGTACTCGGCGCCACTGAACCCCGAGAGGAGTCACCACCATGAACGCCACCACCACCTCTGCCCGCAGCGACGTGGACGGCATGGCCGTCGCCTCGTTCGTCCTGGGCCTGCTGGGCCTGCTCTTCTTCAACCTGGTGCTCGGCCCCTGCGCCCTCGTCCTGGGCGGTCTCGCCCTCGCCCGCGGCACCCGACGCCGGGGCCGCGCACTGCTCGGCCTGACCCTCGGCGCCGCCGACCTGATCGTGCTGGCCGCCACCCTCAACGCCGGGCACGGCACGCTCTGGCAGCTCGGCGGCTGAACGGCGGAGGGTGACGTGTGGTCAGTTGCCGGTGTCGAGAGGCTTCAGGAACCGGCGCTCGTACCGCCTGATGCACCCGGTGGTCCGTGCCAGTTCGAAGGCCGCCAGACACTCGGGGTCGGTGAAGCTGGCGTTGCGGTACTGCTCGTACTCGGCGAGGCTGCCGAAGGAGAAGAGGGCGTAGGCGATGTCGCTGTCCCCCTCGCTCGGGAGGAAGTAGCCGTGGTGGTCGCCTCCGAAGCGGTCGACCAGTTTGACCCAGCGGCGCCCGTACTCCTCGAAGTCCGCCAGCTTGTCGGGGTCGATCTCGTACTTCAGGTGCACGGTGATCATGCGAGTACTGCCTCTCCGTAGGTCGGGGTGGTCTGAAATCCTCCTGCCACGGGAGTCCTTCGCACCAGTGACGAGAACGCCCGAAGCCATCGATTTCCCGCCACCGTCCCAGACCCGGACGAGCCACTCGGGTCAGCCCGTGGTGCCCTGTCGGAGCGGGCCCGTCCACTCCTTGGACGAGGAGAAGAAGCACAGCGTCTCGCGGTCGTGGGCCAGCCACCAGCCGGGGGCCTGCGGGTAGAGGGAGATATCGACGGCTTCGTCCGGAAGCGCGGAGAGCTTGAGGGTCCCGTCGTTCTTCCGGGCGGCGCACAGTCTCTGTGAGGCTTCGGAGACAGCGTCCTCGCCGGGGAAGCCGATGCCTCCCGGGATGCTGACCTCGGTGTAGACCTCCGCCCGGTGGGGCTCGTCGCAGGAGACGACCGTGACCCTGGAAGGCAGCTTCTGCTGTGCGTCGACGTAGTCCCGCAGGCAGTCCCCTGCCCTGAGATACCACTCGCTGGCCGGGCCGTCTGCGGCGGGCCGGCCGTCGGGTCCGCGTTCCGGACCGGTCGTCAGATCAGTGAAGACCAGCCAAGCCAACAGTGCCAGCAGGACGGTCACCAGGAACTGGCCCGCAGCGAGCACCAGGCTCGTGATCGCCAGGCCGAACCCGCGCTGGGGCCGGCGCCTCCTGCGGAGCAGCGCCGCGACGGCGAACCCGGCCGACAGTGCCCAGAGCGGGAGGACGAAGCCGACCAGGCTCAGGACGAACGAGGTGACGGCAAGACCGCTCCAACTGCGCGCATCCGGACTGTCGTTCGGCGGCAGGGCGACTGATGCGGCGTCAGTCAGGATGTCCCCGGGGGCCGGAGGGGCGAACGGGTCCGCGGCCGGCTGCTGGGCGAGGAGCGTGGCGGCGTGAGGCTCGCCGGGTTCGTTCGACACGGGGGAGGTCCTGGATATTGGTGGGAGCAACGGTCTCTGACGGACAGCCGGGCGACTCTAGCCGGCGCAGTACGCGCGGCAGGTCCTCCGGACCACGCCGGTGTCGTCGCACGCCTCGCCGGAAACGGCGGGAATCGCACACCTTGCGACATGTGACCATCCCCGGCCGTGAGACCCCGTCAGGAGCTCTGCGCCCGTCGTCTGGCGCGGTATGCGCTGGCCTTGGTCCGGTTCTGGCACGCGAGATCGCAGAAGCGGCGGGAGGCGTTGCGCGTGGTGTCGAAGAAGACCAGCGAGCATTCCTCGGCCTGGCAGGCGCCGAGCCTGGCCGTCTGGCCCACTCCGATGACCATGGCCAGGGCGGTTCCCATGTCCGCGGCCCACGCGTCGACGAGGTCTGCGTCGGCCCGGTGGAAGGAGAGGACGAGGGGTCGGTGCGGATCGCCGTGCAGGTTGGGTACGGCGTGGTGCCGTACCAGGAGCTGGTTGAGCCGTGCGGCAGCGTCGAGGATGCGGTCGCCGGCGCCGAAGGACGGACGCAGTTCGGCGGCGACCCCGGCCAGTCGGTCGGCGTCGGCATCGGTCAACGACAGGGGCGGCCGACCGGCCGCGGCCATCCGGTCGGCCTCGTCGGCGGTGAGCAGGGAGGGCGCGCGCCCGGCTGCGGCCAACTGGTCGGTGAGCGCGGCGAGTCGGTCGTCGCCGCCGGAGGGTGGCGTGACCGGGCGGCCGTGGGCCGAGGTTGCGGTGAGGCAGTTCACCAGGAGGGCCGCCAACTCGACCCGCCAGCCGATGTGACTGTCTAGATCGGGTTGACCAGTGATGCGCCATGCTTCTATCGTCACTGTCATATCCTACCTAGACAGTGAGGATTTCGCGATGTTCGAGCTGTTGGCCCGTCAGATGTGGCATCAGACAGAGCCGGTGAACGCCGTGCTCTACCTCGCTCCCGAAGCCCAGGAGGAGGCGGCGAAGCCGTGGCGAGCGCTCGGGGAGGCGGGCGCCGGCAGGCTGACCCACCTCAACCGCCCCTTGCTGGGCGCGGTGTTCGAGTCGGGGATGCTGCCCCCGGCGAGCACCCTCGGCATCGGCAAGGTCCAGGTGCCCGCATGAAGCTGGAGCGACTCACCGCGGACGAGACCCACGCCCGCGCCGCCGAACTGATCGAGATCTACGGCGCTGCGTTCAGCGAACCGCCCTGGAACGAGGACGGATCCGGCATCACCGCCTTCGCCCGCCGCCTGACCACGGACCTCCGCCGTCCGGGGTTCGTGGCGGTGCTGGCCAGTTCGGACGGCGTACCCGCAGGTTTCGGTACGGCTTGGCCGACGCCACGCCCCTTCCCGACGGGCCGCGCCTACGACCGGGTGCGGGCCGCCCTCGGCGACCAGGTGGTGACGCGGCTGGCCGGGGCACTCGAGGTGGACGAACTCGCGGTCGGCCCGCACGCTCGCAGGCAGGGTCTGGCGGGCCGCATCCTGCACCTGCTGTGCGCCGACTCGGATGACTCCTGGCTGCTGACCTCACCGAAAGCGCTGGACGCGATCAGGCTCTACGAGGCGCACGGCTGGCAGCGCCTGACCGGGCCGGCGGACGTCGTGGTGTTCGCTCGCCCGCCACGCGCTCGCGACACGGAAACGACCCTCACGTATCTGGAAATGAACGACCCCGGCGACCTGCGGCCCGGCAGAGCCGTGCCCGCTCTGTCGCTCCACCGCGTGGACGGTACCTCCCCGCTGCTGCACGCTGCGCTGGCCCGGATCGGGAGCGACTACGGGTGGGGGAGTGCGACCCGCTCCGCCCAAGGATGGCGGGAGCTGACGCTGGCTCATCCGCTGCGCCAATTCTGGCTGATCTCGCTCGGGAGCACGACCGCAGGGGTCGCTGCCGTGGAGCCCCAGCCCGGTGGGGACGTGGAGATCGTCACGTTCGGGTTGTTGCCCGAGTACATCGGCCGGGGCCTCGGCGGTCCCGCGCTGACGCTGACGGTCCGACAGGCATGGGCGAGCGAGGCCGTGGAGGCAGACGCGGTGCACCGGGTCTGGCTGCGCACACGCTCGCGCGACCATCCGAACGCACTGCGCAACTACCGGCGCCGGGGCCTGAGGGTCTACCGCACCGAGGTTCAGCTGTAGCGCGGCAGCTCGTCAGCGTGGTCACTCGCCGGTGTCGAGGGGCTTGAGGAACCGGCGTTCGTACCGCCTGATGCACCCGGTGGTGCGGGCCAGTTCGAAGGCTGCGACACACTCGGGGGCGGAGAAGCTGGCGGTATCCCGCCACCGTCCCGGGCGGACGAACCGCCCGGGCGGGGCGTGGCAGGCTGACGCTCGGTCAACCGTCGTAGCGGGTGAGGGCTGAGGCGATGATGGCGGCGGCCATGCCGTGGCGGGGGTCGAGGCCCGCCAGGACGGAGGCTGGTGGGTGGCGCCGTTGAGGGGGAGCCCGGGGAGTCCGTTGACCTCCAGCAGGTGCAGGCCGCCGTCCGGAGAGAGGCGGAAGTCGGCTCTGGCCATGTCCCGCAGGCCCAGTGCGTCGACGGCCAGCCCCTGAGGTCGTAGTCGAAGACGCCGCCCGCGGCGGCGGTGGCGGGCATGGTGGCCTCCTTCGCCGTGTGCGCAAGGGAGTTGTCGGTGATGCCCTTCGAGCAGGACTCGAAGTTCGGTTTGACGATGACGGGGAACGGCAGACCGCTCAGCGCTGTCATCGCTGCGTCCGGCGGGAGGAACGGCGTGAGGAACACCGAGGGCGGGGTCGGCAGGCCGGCCTGGTGCAGGGTCAGTTTGGTGCGGTGCTTGTCCAGGGCCAGCGCCAGCGCAGCGGGTCCCGAACCCGTGTAGGGCAGGCCCAACTCTTCGTAAAGTTCCGGAAGGACCGACTGCCGCCACGGGCCGCTCCATCCTTCCGCCAGGTTGAACACCAGATCCGGGCGCATGGCTCCAAGGACACCGGCCACATCGGCGAGAGCTCCGGACACCTCGAGAGGTTCGACGGAGTACCCGAGGCCGGCCACCGACGCCATCAGGTCGTCGAGTTCCTGCCGGGAGGTGAACCCCGTAGCACGTGGTGGGAGCCCACCGTCCGGAACGCTCCGCCGTCCGGGCGGTACGCAGGCCGTGCCGCGCCCGGTCGGGCGGGTTGCCACGCGGGCGGTCACGATACTGGGTGCCCGCTCTCCAATCGGGGACTCACCCGGAAGGCTCCAGCGTGAGCACACCAAGCCCTCCCGTGCCCGGGTCCCGGGACGAGTCGCGACCGGCGGACGACGGGCCGGGGCGGGAGAACCGCTGGCAGGCACTGACGGTCTGTCTGGTCGCGGGGTTCATGACGCTGCTCGACATCAGCATCGTCAACGTCGCCCTGCCCTCCATCCGCTCCGACCTGCACATGTCGGAGAGCGGGATGCAGTGGGCGCTCTCCGGCTACGCGCTGGCGTTCGGGCTGGTGCTCGTGCCGGGTGGGCGGCTCGGTGACGCGTACAGCAGGCGCGTCGTCTTCATGACCGGCCTCGCGCTGTTCACGATGGCGAGCGCGGCGGCCGGCGCCGCCCGGAACGAGACCTGGCTGGTGGTCGCCCGGCTGGCGCAGGGCCTGGCCGGGGGGCTGCTGGTGCCCCAGGTGTCCGGCTTCATCCAGCAGCTGTTCCAGGGAGCCGAGCGAGGGCGGGCGTTCGGCCGACTGGGTTCCACGATCGGGTTCTCCACCGCCGTGGGGCCGCTGCTGGGCGGTCTGCTGATCGAGGTGTTCGGCGAGGAGAACGGTTGGCGCTGGGTGTTCTACGTGAACCTGCCGGTCGGTGCCGTGGCGCTGGTGATGGCGTACCGGCTGCTGCCGGGGCCGAGTGCGCGGCCGCCGGGTCGGCCCCGGTTCGACCCGGTCGGCGTCCTGCTGCTGGGTGGTGGCACGCTCTGCCTGCTGCTCCCGTTCATGCAGCAGCAGTGGCATGCCGCGGCAAAGTGGCTGCTGCTCCCGGCCGCCCTGGTCCTGCTGGCCGCCTTCGCGGCCTGGGAACGCCGCTACGGCCGCAGCGGTGAGCCGCTGGTCCGGATGAGTCTGTTCGAATCTCGCCCGTACGCGCTGGGTGTGCTGCTCGCGCTGCTGTACTTCGCCGGGTTCACCGCGATCTTCTTCATCTTCAGCCTCTACCTGCAGGGTGGGCAGGGGTACAGCGCGCTGCTGGCGGGGCTGTCGATCACGCCGTTCGCCCTGGGCTCGGCCGGTTCCGCCCTGGTTGGCGGGCGGTTGGTGCAGCGCTTCGGGCGGAGGTTGGTGACGGTGGGGCTGGTCCTGGTGGCGGTCGGCCTGGCGGGTGCCGCGCTCGCCGTCCACCTGTGGTCCGGCCACCACGTCGGCTGGGCCACCGCCGTACCGCTGCTGGTGGCGGGCATCGGCAGCGGCCTGGTGGTCTCGCCGAACCAGACGCTGACGCTGGGCGAGGTGCCGGTCGTCCGGGCCGGGAGCGCGGCAGGGGTACTGCAGACCGCGCAGCGGATCGGCTCCGCGGTCGGCATCGCGGCGGTCGGTTCGGTCTTCTTCGCCGAGGTCGCGGCCCGGCACGAGGACTGGTCCGGTGCCTTCCAGCGTGGCCTGGCGGTGGCGCTCGGCTTCGTCGTCCTGGCCCTGATCACCCACCTACTGGGCGGGCGCAGCAAGGACTGACCGACGAAGCCGAGCGCCACCGCAGGGTCAGGAACCCAGCCGGAGCACCGAGTTGAGGACGTCACCGAGCACCGCGTCCGGGTCGGGGACCGAACCCTCGGCACGCCAGGCGACGAAGCCGTCCGGCCGCACCAGCACCGCGCCCTCGGCGGACGTACCGTAGGCCGCCGCCCAGTCGGAGCCGGGCTCCGGTGCCAGTTCGTGCTCGGGGTCGGTGCCGATCCGGTACGCCTCCAGCGGGACGCCGAGCCGCTCGGCGGTCCGCTGTGCCGCCGCGAGCCAGGGTCCGCCGTCCGGCCCGGTGAGCAGGGTCGGCGAGCTCTCGAAGAGGTCCAGGGTGGACAGCCGGACGCCCGCCCGGCGCACCCAGACGTGCGGTGCCCGGCTGCCGGGCTCGCCCGCCGCCTCGAACCGCTCCGGCACGGCAGGACCGGCCGGGTCGGTGCCGACCACCGCACCGACGGGGTAGCGGTAGCCGAGCGCCACGGCCAGCACGTTGCTCTGTCGTCCGGTACCCGGCGTCGCCTCGTACCCCGGGTGCTTGTGCTCGGCCGAGCGCGCGGAGGCGCGCGCGCTGGTCGCGCGCGCCACCGGCTGCCGCTCCTCGCCGTAGGTGTCCAGCAACCCGGGCCCGGCCCAGCCGCCCAGCACGGCGGCCAGCTTCCAGGCCAGGTTGTGGGCGTCCTGGATACCGGTGTTGGAGCCGAACGCGCCGGTGGGCGACATCTCGTGCGCGGAGTCGCCGGCAAGGAAGACCCGTCCGGCGCCGTAGCGCTCGGCGACCCGTTCGGCCGCGTGCCACGGGGCCTTGCCGGTGATCTCGACCTCCAGGTCCGGCACACCGACGGCCGCCCTGATGTGGGCGACGCAGCGCTCGTCGGTGAAGTCCTCCAGCGTCTCGCCCCGGTCGGGATGCCAGGGGGCGTGGAAGACCCACTGCTCCTGGTTGTCCACCGGCAGCAGGGCGCCAGGCCCCTGAGGGGTGGTCAGGTAGCAGGCGATGAAGTGCCGGKCGCCGACCACGTCGGCGACCCGCTTGGACCGGAAGGTGATGCTGACGTTGTGGAACAGGTCGCCGGGCCCGGCCTGGCCGATGCCGAGCCGTTCCCGGACCGGGCTGCGCGGGCCGTCGGCGGCGATCAGGTAGTCGGCGCGGACGGTGCGCTGCTCACCGCTCTCCCGGTCGAGCAGCACGGCCGTCACCCCGTCGGCGTCCTGCTCGAAGCCGACCAGCTCGGTGCCGAACCGCAGCTCCCCGGTGAGTTCGCGGGCCCGGCGCAGCAGCACCGGCTCCAGGTCGTTCTGGCTGCACAGGCACCAGCCGGACGGGCTGAACCGGGCCAGCGCACCGCCGGGGTCGATCTCCTTGAACAGCCACTCCTGGTCCAGCCCGGCGAGCGTGTCGGCCTGCAGGATGCCGTGGTTCTCAGCCAGCACCGAGGCGGCCTCACGGATCGGCTGTTCGACCCCCGCCACTCGGAACAGCTCCATCGTCCGGACGTTGTTGCCGCGTCCACGCGGGTGGTGCGAGGTGCCCGCGTGCTTCTCGACCAGCAGGTGCCCGACACCCAGCCGGCCCAGGAACAGCGAGGCGGACAGCCCCACCAGGGAACCGCCCACGATGAGGACCGGTACGCGGTCCTCGGCCTTCGAGCTCATCCATCACTCCAGTCTGTACGGGGCGCCAGGTACGTCGGCGCCGGCACCGTGATCCAGGGGTCCAGTTACAGCGTCCGGTGCGGCGCGGTTTGACGCTCGGTCAGCGATGGCATGTCCGCACGTTTCGCTCAGATGGCTTCCAGCCCTCGCGCCACGGGTGCGGGGGAACCACGATCGACCTCGGGCCGCAGCGGCGGCGTGACAGTCCGTGACCGGCCCCCCCGAGGTCCCAGGACTGTGTCGCCCTCAAGGAGAGCCATGACGACTCTGACCGAACCCGTATCGCGCCGTGCCGCGTTGAGCACCCCCCGGCTCCGGGTGGTGCTGCTGTGCGACATCCAGGACGGCGCGCAACAGCGCTTCCTGGACGCGTACGAGCAGCTGCGCCACCAGGTGGCCTCGGTGCCCGGCCATGTCAGCGACCAGCTGTGCCAGTCGATCGAGGACCCGGCACAGTGGCTGATCACCAGCGAGTGGGAGAGCGCGCGGCCCTTCCTGTCGTGGGTGGACAGCGAGGCGCACCGCGAGATGGTCCGCCCCCTGCACGGGTGCGTACGGGACACCCGTTCGCTGCGGTTCAGCATCATGCGGGAGACCGCGGGGTCGGAGACCTTCGACGGACCGGCCCCGGTCACGGACGGCACCGTCCGGCATGCCCTCACCTTCACGGTGAAGCCCGGCAGCGAGCCCAAGGTGGCCGAGATCCTGGCGGGCTACACCTCGCCCGCCGCCCAGGTGGACGAGCGCACCCGACTGCTCAGGACCTCGCTCTTCCTGCGCGGCAACCGGGTGGTGCGGGCCGTCGAGGTGGCCGGCGACCTGGCCGCCGCGCTGCGCCATGTGGCGCAGCAGCCCGAAGTCAGGGCGGTCGAGGAGGCCATCAACCCCTACCTCGAGGAGGCCCGCGACCTCAGCGACGCGGAGTCCGCGCGCTCGTTCTTCATCCGCGCCGCGCTGCCGGCGGTCCACCATGTGGCGGCGCCCGGGATGCCGTCCGCCGGGGTCACCCGGCACGCTCTGAGCTATCCCGTCCGGACCGGCTGCGGGGCGGCGGTCGCCGCACTGCTGGCCCGTCAGGACCGGCTCGCCGTCGAGGAACAGGCGAGCCCGCTGGTGGCGAGCACCGTCTTCCAGCGCGAGGACACCGTGGTCCGGGTGGTGGACCTGACCACGTCGCCGGAGTCGGTACCGGGCCTGGCGCTCGGTGTGGTCGGCCCCCGTGCGGCGAGTGTGCTCGGCCGCCTGGTCGACCTCGGCGGCCACGACCTGCGGGTCGCTCCGGAGCTCGGCCGGTTCCTCGAGGAGTGCCGGATGACCCTCGTCACGGACCGTCGCGCCAAGGACTCCTGAGCGGAGACCGACCGTCAGGGACCTTTCCTGCACAGGTATTTGGAGGCAACAATCATGACCACGCAGTTTCCACGCATCGTGCACGTCGACGAGGCCGAACCCAACCGCCGACGTGGCGGCGACCTGCGCGCCATGCTCACCCCGACCGCGGTGGGCGCCACCAGCGGGTTCATGGGGCTGGCGATCGTGCAGCCGGGGGAGCGGATCGGTGAGCACTACCACCCGCACTCCGAGGAGTTCGTCTACGTGGTCGCCGGGCGGCTGGAGGTGGACCTCGACGGCGTGCCGCACGCCCTGGCCCCCGACCAGGGCCTGATGATCCCGATCGGTATGCGCCACCGGTTCCGCAACGTCGGGAGCACCGAGGCCCGGATGGTGTTCCACCTCGGCCCGCTGGCCCCCCGGCCCGACCTCGGTCACGTCGACACCGAGGACACCCCGGAGAGTCTGCCGCCGGAACCTGCCGAGGTCGCCTCATGAACCGGCGGGTGGCGGTGACCGGTATCGGCATCGTCGCCCCCGGCGGCACCGGCGCCCCGGCCTTCTGGGAGCTGCTCACCGCCGGCCGTACGGCGACCCGCGGCATCACCCTGTTCGACCCGGCCGGCTTCCGGTCGCGGATCGCCGCCGAGTGCGACTTCGACCCGGTGGCGTCCGGCCTGGACGCCGAGCAGATCGCGCGCTCGGACCGGTACGTCCAGTTCGCGCTGGTCGCCGCCGCCGAAGCGGTCCGTGACGCCGGTCTCGACGTGGGCGCCGAGGACCCCTGGCGGATCGGGGTGTCCCTGGGCACGGCGGTCGGCGGAACCACCCGGCTGGAGCAGGACTACGCCGAGGTGAGCAGCTCGGGCGCGCGCTGGGACGTCGACCACCGCAAGGCCGCGCCGCAGCTGCACCGGGCGTTCTCGCCGAGCACCCTGGCGTCGGCGGTGGCCGAACAGACCGGTGCCCACGGCCCGGTGCAGACCGTCTCGACGGGCTGCACCTCGGGCCTCGACGCGGTCGGGTACGCCTTCCAGGCGATTGAGGACGGCCGGGCGGACGTCTGCATCGCCGGGGCCTCGGACTCGCCGATCTCGCCGATCACGGTCGCCTGCTTCGACGCGATCCACGCGACCTCGGAGCGCAACGACGATCCGGCGCACGCCTCCCGCCCGTTCGACGCGAACCGGGACGGCTTCGTGCTCGGCGAGGGCGGCGCCGTCCTGGTGCTGGAGGAGCTGGAGCACGCCCGGCGCCGAGGGGCCAGGGTGTACTGCGAGATCGGCGGCTTCGCCACCTTCGGCAACGCGTACCACATGACCGGCCTCACCCAGGAGGGCCTGGAGATGTCCGAGGCGATCGACCGCGCGCTGGCGCACGCCAGGGTCGACAGCTCCGACATCGACTACGTCAACGCGCACGGCTCCGGCACCAAGCAGAACGACCGGCACGAGACGGCGGCCGTGAAGCGCTCGCTGGGCGCGCACGCGTACCGGACCCCGATGAGCTCGATCAAGTCGATGGTCGGGCATTCGCTCGGCGCGATCGGCGCGATCGAACTGGTGGCCTGCGCCCTGGCGTTGGCCCACGGGGTGGTGCCGCCGACCGCCAACTACGACAGCCCGGACCCGGAGTGCGACCTCGACTACGTGCCGAGGACCGCCCGCTCGGTCCCGCTGCGCAACGTCCTCTCGGTGGGCAGCGGCTTCGGCGGCTTCCAGTCCGCGGTGGTGCTCCGCAGAGAGGGGGTCAAGGTATGACCGGCACCCGGCCCGACCGCCGCGCGGTGATCACCGGTACAGGTGTGGTGGCGCCCAACGGGATCGGCGCGGACGACTTCTGGAAGGCGACCCGCGAGGGCACCTCCGTGCTCGGCCCGGTCACCCGCGAGGGCTGCGCGCACCTGCCGCTGCGGATCGCGGGCGAGGTCCGCGGCTTCGACGCGGAGGAGACCATCGAAGGGCGGTTCCTGGTCCAGACCGACCGGTTCACGCACTACGCGATGGCCGCGGCCGACCTGGCCCTGGCGGACGCGCGCTTCGACGCCGACGCTGCCGCGCCCTACGGCGTGGGCGTGGTGACCGCGGCCGGCTCCGGCGGTGGCGAGTTCGGCCAGCGCGAGCTTCAGCAACTCTGGTCGCAGGGACCGCACTTCGTCGGCCCGTACCAGTCCATCGCCTGGTTCTACGCGGCCAGCACCGGCCAGATCTCGATCCGCGGCGGCTTCAAGGGGCCCTGCGCGGTGGTGGCCAGCGACGAGGCCGGCGGCCTGGACGCGCTGGCGCACGCGGTCCGTACCATCCGGCGCGGTACCGACACCGTGGTGGTGGGCGGCGCCGAGGCGCCGCTGGCGCCGTACTCGATGGTCTGTCAGCTCGGGTACGGCGAACTCAGCCTGAGCGAGGACCCGGACCGGGCCTACCTGCCGTTCAGCGCCGACGCCTGCGGGTTCGTGCCCGCCGAGGGCGGCGCGATGTTCGTGCTGGAGGACGAGACCTCGGCCCGCCGCCGTGGCGCCCGGATCCGGGCCGAACTGGCCGGACACGCGGCCACCTTCACCGGGGCCTCCCGCTGGGCGGAGTCCCGGCACGGGCTGGCCCGGGCGATCCGCGGCGCGCTGGCGGAGGCGCGCTGCGCCCCCGACGAGGTCGACGTGGTCTTCGCCGACGCGCTCGGGGTGCCCGAGGCGGACCGGGCCGAGGCGCTGGCGATCGCCGACGCGCTCGGTGGGCACGCCGCCCGGGTCCCGGTGACGGCGCCCAAGGCGGGCACCGGCCGGTCCTACTGCGGGGCCCCGCTGCTCGACACCGCCGCCGCGGTGCTCGCCATGGAGCAGGGCCTGGTGCCGCCCACCCCGAACGTCACCGACGTCTGCCACGACCTGGACCTGGTGACCGGCTTCGCGCGCACCGCCGAGCTGCGGACCGCGCTGGTGCTGAGCCGGGGCCTGATGGGCTCCAACGCGGCCCTGGTGCTGCGCCGGGCCCAGTCCTGACACATTGTCCGATCCGATGAAGGAGAACCACCTGATGAACCAGCATCTGACGCACAGTGAACTGGCCGAGCTGATCAAGACCCGGGCCGGCATCACCATCGCCCCCGAGGCGCTGCAGAGCCCCACCGCCACCTTCGAGGAGTTCGGCGTGGACTCGCTGGGTCTGCTCGGCATCGTGGGCGAGCTGGAGAACCGCTACGGCCGGAAGATCGCCGCCGGAGCCGAGATGTCCAAGTCCCCGGACGAGTTCCTCGACGCGGTCAACGCCGCCATCACGGCAGGAGCCTGAGATGCCCGGCCACACCGACAACGAGATCGTCATCGCCGCGCCCGTCGACCTGGTCTGGGAGATCACCAACGACCTGGAGAACTGGCCGCAGCTGTTCAGCGAGTACTCCAGCGTCGAGGTGCTGGAGCGCGAAGGCGAGCGGACCACCTTCCGGCTGACCATGCACCCCGACGAGAACGGCACGGTCTGGAGCTGGGTCTCCGAGCGGGAGACCGACCGCCACGGCCTCAAGGTCCGGGCCAGGCGGGTGGAGCCGGGCCCGTTCGAATTCATGGACATCCGGTGGGAGTACGCGGAGGTGCCGGACGGCACCCGGATGCGCTGGATCCAGGACTTCGCGATGAAGCCCACCGCCCCGGTCGACGACGACGCCATGACCAACCACATCAACCGCAACTCGCGGACCCAGATGGAGCTGATCAGGCACAAGGTCGAGAAGCGGACCGGGAGGGCGTGAGCACGATGCACCGCGCCCTCATCGTCGCCCGGATGAAGCCCGACTCGGCCGCCGGCATCGCCGAGGTCTTCGGGAACTCGGACCAGGGTGAACTGCCGCAGCTGATCGGTGTCACCGGCCGCAGCCTGTTCCAGTTCGGCGACCTCTACCTGCACCTGATCGAGGCCGAACGGCCGCCCGGCCCCGAAGTCGCCAAGCTGGCCGGGCACCCGGAGTTCCGCGACGTCAGCCGACTGCTGACGGCGTACGTCCAGGCCTACGACCCGGAGACCTGGCGCGAACCCAAGGACGCCATGGCCCGCGAGTTCTACCGCTGGGAGCGCTCCGGCACCGCGTGACACCGTCCGTAGGAGGAACGATCCACATGGCCGAGACCGACGAAGAGCCGGACTGGGTACGGTGCGAAGGCTGCACCGCCCTGGTCTACGGCAAGCGCTTCCTGCGGACCCTGCGGGTCTGCCCGGAGTGCGGCCTGCATGCCAGGCTGACAGCCCATCAGCGGCTGGAGCAGCTGCTCGACCCGGGCTCGGCGGTGCCGCTCGACCACGTGGAGCCCCTGCACGACCCGCTGGAGTTCGTCGACAGCCGGCCCTACCCGGACCGGCTGCTCGACGCCCGTACCAGCACGGGACTGCGCGAGGCCGTGGTCTGCGCGACCGGCCGGATCGAGGACCAGCCGGTGGTGGTGGCCGTGATGGACTTCCGCTTCCTAGGCGGCAGCCTCGGCTGCGGCGTCGGAGCGCTGATCACCGAGGCCGCGCGGACCAGCCTTCGGCTGCAGGTCCCGCTGCTGCTGGTGACGGCCTCGGGCGGCGCCCGGATGCAGGAGGGGGTGCTCTCCCTGATGCAGATGGCCAAGACCGCGCTGGCGCTGGCCGAACTCGACGAGGCGGGCATCCTGGTGGTCTCGCTGATCACCGACCCCACCTACGGGGGAGTGGCCGCGTCCTTCGCCACGCTGGCCGACGTGATCATCGCCGAGCCGGGCGCCCGGATGGGCTTCGCCGGGCCCCGGGTGATCGAACAGACCACCGGTGAGAGTCTGCCGGAAGGCTTCCAGACCGCGGAGTTCCTGCTCGAACACGGCATGGTGGACGACGTGGTGCCGCGGTCCGCACTGCGCCCGACGCTCGGCCGGCTGCTCGGCCTGCGCTCACCGCGCCACCGGGTGGCCGCCGTCGCGGACGCCTCGCCGGACGAGCTGATCCACAGTCAGCTGGACGAGGTGCTGGAACGCGACTCCTGGGAGGCGGTCCGGCTGGCCCGGCACCCGGACCGGCCGACCACCCTCGACTACGTCGGGCACCTGCTGGACGACTTCCAGGAGCTGCACGGCGACCGGCTCAGCGAGGACTGCCCCGCCATCGTCGGCGGGCCGGGCCGCCTGGCCGGCCTGCCGGTGATGCTGATCGGCCATCACAAGGGCGGCCCCGACCTGGCCGAACGACAGCGCCGCCGATTCGGCATGGCGGCCCCCGCCGGCTACCGCAAAGCGGCCCGGCTGATGCGGATGGCCGCCAAACTCGGCCTCCCGCTGGTCACCCTGATCGACACCCCCGGCGCCAATCCGGGGCCGGACGCCGAGCGCGGCGGCCAGGCGATCGCCATCGCCGAGAACCTGCGGCTGATGGCCAGACTCCCGGTACCGATCGTCGCCGTGCTGATCGGCGAGGGCGGCAGCGGCGGCGCACTCGCCCTGGCGGTCGCCGACCGGGTGCTGATCAGTGCCAACGGCGTCTACTCGGTGATCAGCCCCGAGGGCTGCGCCGCCATCCTCTGGAAGGACCGGGCGGCAGCGCCCGCCGCGGCGGCCGCCCTTCGGGTGCACGCCGGGGAACTGCTCCGGCTCGGCATCGTCGACGGCATCGTGCCCGAGCCCGCCGAAGGAGCGCACCAGGACCACGCGGGAGCGGCCACCATGCTGGGCGCAGCCCTGACCGCCGCGCTCGGCGAGCTGATCCCGTGGGAGCCCGAAAAGCTGCTCAAGGAACGCAAGAGCCGGTTCGACGACTTCGGCATCGCGGCGAAGCCCCCGGCTGGAAGAGGTACACAGTGACTACCAAGAACTTCCCGCAGGAGAACGGCTGGGTCACGCCGACCCGGAGCATCATCTTCGGCCCGCCCGGCACGGACTACCCGGCGGACCTGGACGCGGTCTGCCGCAGCGTGGGGGAGCTGGCCAGGTCCGCGCCGCAGCCGCCCAGCAGGATCAAGCTGCAGCACGGCGGCACCACGGTGGAGATGGAGTGGCCGGACCAACCGGTGGCCGCGACCGCCGCCGCCCCCGCCCCCGCCGAGGCGGTCCCCCCGGCGCCCGTCGCCGAGGACGGCGCGCTCGGCTACCTGTGCGCGCCGATGGTGGGCACCTTCTACCACGCGCGCGAGCCGGGGGCGCCGCCGCTGGTCTCGGTCGGCGACCTGGTCACACCCGGCCAGCCGGTCGGGATCCTGGAGGTCATGAAGATGATGAGCACCGTCGAGGCGGACGCGGCCGGGCGGGTGGTCGAGATCCTGACGCCGGACGCCACGGCCGTCGAGTTCCAGCAGCGCCTGATCGCGCTGGAACCGGTGCCGTCGGGTTCGCCTGGTGAGGACGCCTGAGATGTTCTCGACCGTTCTCATCGCCAACCGGGGCGAGATCGCCCTGCGGGTCGCCCGGACCTGCCGTGAACTCGGCATCCGTACGGTGGCCGTCCACTCGACCGCGGACCGGGACTCGGCGGTGGTCCGGTTCGCGGACCAGGCCGTGCACATCGGTCCCGCACCGTCCAGGAACAGCTACCTGCACATCCCCTCGATCATCGAGGCCGCGCTGCAGACCGGTGCGGAGGCGATCCACCCCGGCTACGGCTTCCTCTCGGAGGACCCGGACTTCGCGGAGATCTGCGAGGCCAACGGCATCACCTTCGTCGGCCCGCCGCCGGAGCTGATGCAGCAGCTCGGCGACAAGGCGGTGGCCCGCGCGCTGATGGCGCGGGCCGGACTGCCCGTCCTGCCGGGCAGCGAAGGCGCGCTGAGCGGGCCGGCCGAGGCGGAGGAGACCGCGCAGCGGGTCGGGTACCCGGTGATCCTCAAGGCCGTGGCGGGCGGCGGCGGCCGGGGCATGGCGGTGGTCCGCGACCCCGCCGACCTGCTGCGCGCGTACGGGGAGACCCGGGCGCATGCCCGGGCGATCTTCGGCGACGAACGGCTCTACCTGGAGCGCTTCGTGGACGACGCCCGGCACGTCGAGGTGCAGGTGATCTGCGACCGGAACGGGTCCGCGATCCACCTCGGCGAGCGGGACTGCTCGGTCCAGCGCCGGCACCAGAAGCTGATCGAGGAGTCCCCGGGGCCGAACCTCCCGCCGGAGCTGCGGGAGGCGATGTGTGCTGCCGCAGTGCAGGGCGCGTTGGCGGTCGGCTATGTCGGGGCGGCCACCTTCGAGTTCGTCCTGGCGCCGTCCGGGGAGTTCTACCTGATGGAGATCAACTGCCGCTTGCAGGTGGAGCATCCGGTGACGGAGATGGTCACCGGGATCGACATCGTCCGCGAACAGCTCACCGTGGCGGCCGGACTGCCGCTGACCATACGCCAGCAGGACGTCAGGCCGCGGGGAGTGGCCGTCGAGTGCCGGGTCAACGCCGAGGACCCGGACCGCGACTTCGTGCCGACGCCCGGTCTGCTGACCGAATTCGTGCCGCCCGGCGGCCAGTTCGTCCGGGTCGACACCCACGCCTACCCGGGCTGGTACGTCGGTCCCGACTACGACTCGCTGCTCGCGAAGGCCGTCGTCTGGGCGCCCGACCGGGAGCAGGCGCTGGCCCGGATGGACCGGGCCCTGGGCGAGTTCAGGATCGACGGGAGCGGCCTGCGGACCACCACCGGCTTTCTCCGCCGGGTCCTCGCCCGTCCGGAGTTCCGCGCGGGGACACACACCACCGGGCTGGTCGAGGCGATGACGGAGGAGACCCACCCGCCGGTGACGATCGGAGCCTGACCAGCTCTGCTGATGACGAGCTCTGCCGATGACGAGAGCTGTCGGTGCCGGGTGACCCCAAGGGGCGCCCGGCACCGGCGCGTGACGGATCGTCAGGTGTGCGCTCCCCCTGATGCCGCACCCCGGTGGCGGGTAATTGGCCGATGACAGACGGTGATTGAGGTGCTGGTGTGACTCTCCTGCCGACGCGGTGTCGGCAGTCGCACGGAGTACCGGAAGGACCACCCTCATGCGTTCCGCACGTACCCTGCTCACCGGCGCCGCGCTCGCCGCCACCGTCCTGCTGGCCGCCCCCGCCGCGTACGCCGAGGACGGCGCCACCGAGCTGACCTGGGAGCAGAAGCAGGCGAAGGCCGCCACCGCCGAAGGGCAGAAGACCTGGGAAGAGAAGCAGGCGACCGGCAAGCCGGGCAGTACGACGACCGAGCAGACGGCCGGGGAGACCACGGCCGAGGCGGCGACGGAGCACAAGCAGCCCAAGGGCGGCGTGCACACCGGCGGCGGCGGCACGGCCCTCTCCGGCGGCGGGCTGGCCGCAGGTACGGTCCTGCTGGCCGGCGGGCTCGGGGTCGGCGCGCATGTGCTCCGCCGTCGTCCGGGCGTCTCCGACGCGGTCTGAGCCCACAACGCGATCCGGCCTCGCCCTGGTTCCCGGACCTGCAGCCCGGCCTCGCCCAGCAGGGTGAGCAGGCTCGCCCTGGAGTGCTTCGCCCCGCCGACGTTGAGCAGCAGCATCAGGTCCATCCCGGTGGTGAACCGCATCGACGGACTGTCGTCGACGAGGTTCTCGACCACCACCACCCGGGCCCCCGGGCGGGCGGCCGCCACCACGTTGCGCAGCGTGCGGCGAGTGCTCTCGTCGTCCCACTCCAGGATGTTCTTGATGATGTAGAGGTCGGCTTGGACGGGGATCTCGACCCGGCAGTCGCCAGGCACCAGCTGCGCCCGGTCGGCCAGCGGACCGCCCGCGCGGAGCCGCGGGTCGGCGTGGGCGACCACCTGGGGCAGGTCGAGGAGTGCCCCGTGGATCCCGGGGTACTTCTCCAGCAGGCCGGCCAGCACGTGCCCCTGGCCGCCGCCGATGTCCACCACGCTCGACACACCGTCAAGGTCCAGGAAGGCGGCCAGATCCGCCGCGGACTGCCGGCTCGAGTGGGTCATCGCCTTGTTGAACACCTGCGCCGAGTCGTCGGCGTCGTCGTGCAGGTAGTCGAAGAACTCCTTGCCGTACAGGTCGGGGAAGATGTTCCGGCCGGTACGGACGGCGTCGTCCAGCCGGGGCCAGGCATCCCAGGTCCACGGCTCGGTGCACCACAGGGCGATGTACCGCAGGCTGTTCGGGGCGTCCTCGCGGAGCTGCCGGGACATGTCGGTGTGGGCGAAGCGGTCGTCGTCCGTCTCGGTGAAGACGCCGTAGCAGGACAGTGCGCGGAGCAGGCGGCGCAGCGGCTTGGGTTCGGCCTGGACGGCTGCGGCGAGCTCGTCGGCCGTCATCGGTTCGTCGTCCAGGACGTCGGCGATCCGCAGCGAGGCGGCCGCGCGGACCGCGGCGGCGCAGGCGGCGCCGAAGACGAGCTCGCGCAGTCGCATCGCGGACTGCGGGGAGGGGGAGTGGTGCTGAGCGGTGGTCATGAGGGCCTCTCTGAGAGGGGAGTCCGGGAGTCCGGGAATCAGCAGCGGCCGGCCGGTTCGGAGACCTGGCAGGTGTTCCCGGTGAAGGTGTGGCCCGCCCCGGTGTCGCGGTCGGCGAGGTCGGCCGGGCCGTTGCGCAGGGCGACGTTGTCCCGGACGGTGATCCGGGAGCTGGGGGCGCCCACGACGCTGCGGAAGAGCACGATGCCGCCGGACATCTCCGACGCGCCGTCGTTGTCCTCCACCCGGTTGTCCGTCACCAGGGTGTCCTCCGCGCCGGTGAGCAGAATCCCGGTGCCCTGGATGTAGCCGAGGCGGGGGGTGGGCGGGCAGTACTTGTTGTTCTCGTACACGTGGTTCTGACGGACGGTCAGCGAGCCGGCCCGGGGGACGCCTTCGTCGCCCACCACGAACACCCCGCCGCAGTTGGCGGTGATGCTGTTGTGGTCGACCGTCAGTTCCCTGGTGCGGCGGAGCACGACGCCGATGCGGTTGCCGACCAGCCGGTTGCGGCTGATCTCGGTGCCCCGGGTGTCGAGGGCGCCGCCCTCCTCGTCGACCGAGTTCGCCAGGAAGACGCCGGACTGGCCGTTGTCCCGGGCCTCGTTGTCGGTGATCACGGTTCGGGTGGAGCGCTCCAGGCTGATGCCCTGCTGGCCGTTGTCCCGCACCAGTACGCGGTGCACGGACAGCTGGTCGGTCCGGGAGGCGGAGAGGCCGTTCTTCCGGAAGCCCTCCACCGCCAGCGACTCGATCCGGACCCCGGAGACGATCCGGTCCGCCGTGCCGGTGACGCAGACGCCGTGGCCGGCCGTGGCGCAGGCGGACTCGGCCTGCGTCGAAGGTGGCGCGATCACGGTGGCGGGGCCGATCCCACGGACCGTCAGGTCCGGGACGGTGATCTGGACGCTCTCCCGGTAGGTGCCCGGCAGGAGTTGGACGATGTCCCCGGGCCTGGCGCCGTCGACCGCCCGCTGGATTGACTCGCCGGGGTGAACCACGTGCAGCGAGCTCGCGGCCTGGGCCGGCGGGGCCGCTCCCAGGCTGGACAGCAGTACGGCGGCGGCGGTGCCGGCCAGGGAGTGGGTCGGTCGGATGGGCATGGGGTCGTGACCTGTCTTCGGAGCCCGCCGGTACCGGCGGGCGGGCGGAATGGGCGACCCTGCCGACGCTAGGGGGGAACACCACCGGTCGCCACCCAAGGTGCGCCGATCGTCACCCGAGGTGACGGGCGGTCGGCGGCGCGAGGTGCCGCGGCAGGCCGGAGGTCCAGCGGCGGGTGCCGTCGTCCGTGATGGCGAGGGCCTCGGTCCCCGGGCGCCGCTCCACCCAGTCGAGGGCGAGCGCGGGGCCCATGGCGAAGGCAGCGGTGGTCCAGGCGTCCGTGCGGGCCAGGTGCCGGCCGATCAGGGTCAGGGAGAGCAGGCCTTCGGCCGGGCGGCCGGTGTGCGGGTCGAGGATGTGGGCTCCGCGCTCGGCGACACCGGAGGTGGCCACCGCGAGGTCGTGACCGCTGACCACCGCGGCCAAGGCGCCTGGGCGGACCGGGTCGGCGATGCCGATCCGCCAAGGCCCGCCGCAGGTCTGGATGTCACCGCCGCCACCCACGCTGTGCCGGGTGGAGCCGGCTGCTCGCAGCTGTCGGGAGGCCTCCTCCACGGCCCAGCCCTTCACCCAGCCGCTCGGGTCGAGCCGTCCCCCCGGCCGGTCGGTGAACCAGCCGTCGGTCTCGGCGGCGGCCTCGCGGCAGCGTGCCAGAACCTCGGCGACCTCGGGATCGCACTGTGCGAGGGTCAGCTCCCCGCGCCCCAGCCTGCTGATGTCCGAGCCGGGCCGGTAGGTGGAGAACACCTCGTCGATCCGGTGCAGCCGCCGGACGATCCGGTGCAGGGCACGGCCGGTGTCGGCGGTGGGCTCGGGCACGTTGAAGGAGAACACGGTGCCCATGACGTGCTCGGCATGCCGCAGACCGGGGGACCGGCCCGGGAGGTGCGCAGGAGTCGTCACAGCCCGGCCTGGTCGAGGGCGCTCTGCAGTGAGCGGGTGTATCCGTCGCTGGTGTACGTCGCGCCGGACACCGCGTCGATGTGCGCGCTCTGGGCGGCGATCGCCTCCTGGTTGAGCAGCGGCAGCGCGAAGCCGTTGATCTCCTGGTCACGGCGGTCGCGGCTGGGGTAGCGGATGACGTCGATCTTCGAGATCCGGCTGCCCTCCAGGGTGACCCTGACCTGGACGGCTCCGTAGCGGGTGTCGGACGCGTCGCCGGTCACCGAGCGCGCGGCCCCGGCGGGGGCGGAGCTCGCCGAGCTCGCCGAGGGCGCCGGAGCGGCGGCCGCCGGAGCCTCCGAGCCGCCGGAACTGATCACGCCGTTTCCGGTGTTCGCGGCCGGGTCGTGCGGCTTGAGCGAGAGCAGCAGGATCACCCCTGCCAAGGTGGCGGTACTGGCGACGACGGCTCTGCGCACGGGAGTTCTCCTCAACGGGTCGGGCGGTCCGGGACGAACGGCGGATCGGCGTCGGCCGGTCAGAGTTCGAAGGATTCGAGGTGGAGGCGCGAGCGCCGGACTCCGGCGCTGCGCAGGGCCCGTACGGCCTCCTCGGCGAAGGCCGGCGGTCCGCACAGGTAGACCTCGTGCGCGGCGAGGTCCGGAACGATCCGGCGCAGCGCCGCACCGAGGTCGCCGATCTGCGCCCGGGTGCCGAGCAGTTCGTGCGCCTGGCCTCCGCGAGCGGCCGCGACGGTCGCCAGCTCGTCCCGGAAGAGCACGTCCTGTGGCCGGCGGGCGCGCTGGACCAGGGTGACCCGGCCCGGGACGGTCTCGAACAGGGCGCGCAACGGGGTGATCCCGACCCCCGCGCCGAGCAGCAGTACCCGGCTCTCCCGGCGCCGCCCGGCGGTGAACGCACCGTACGGGCCCTCGGCGCGGACCCGCGTGCCGGGAGCGAGTCGGGCCACGGCGGCGCTGTGGCCACCGAGATCCTTCACCGTGAAGCGCAGGAACCTCGGGTGCGGCGGAGCGGAGAGCGAGTACGGGTTGGCGGCCCAGCGCAGTCCGGGGGCCTGGAACTGGAGGCGGAAGAACTGGCCGGCCTCGGCACCGAGCCGGTCCAGGTGCTCGCCGGTGACGAACAGCGAGACCACGCCCGGACCCTCCGGCCGGACCTCGGCGACCCGCATCCGGTGGCGGCGGTCGCGCAGGAAGGGGAGGACGAGGCGGTACCAGCCCAGCAGTGCGGCGCTGCCCAGGTACAGCGCGTACCAGGCGGCCCGCTCGGGACCGCCCCCGAGGTCGGCGCCGTTCGCCAGTTGGTGGCCGAAGCCGAGCGCGATGGCCAGGTACGTCGCCAGGTGCAGGTAGTACCAGCTCTCGTAGCTCATCCGGCGGCGCGCGGCCCGTGCGCTCAGCACACCGGTGCCGACCATGATCAGGGTGGCCAGCGTCGCCTTGATCATCTCGGGGTAGTGGAACACCAGCCGCACAGCCTCACCGACCGGCCCGCGCCCGTCGGTCAGCGCGTAGCCCCAGGTGATGGTCAGGACGTGCGCGGCGACCAGTCCGACCAGGTAGCGCCCGCCGGCCGCGTGCCAGCGAGCCAGGCGGTCCGCACCGACCTCGCGCTCCAGCAGGGGGACGCGGGCCATCAGGAGCAGCAGCACCGGCGCGGTGTACCCGGCCAGCAGACCGGTGATCCGCCCGGCACCGGTGAGCCAGTCCGCGGCGCCGCTCACCTCGGCGGTACCCCGCCACCAGCCGACCAGGACTCCGACGGCTCCCATCACGATCACGGCCTGCACGGCCCCGGCCACCGCACCCGGCGACCTGGTCCGCCGGGCCGAGCCGGTACCGCGTGCGGTTGTCACTGTTCCCATCCCGACCTCCTCCGGTGGCGCTGTCGGCCACCCTGGCACCGCAAGCTCTCAGTTCCCTCTGAATACGGCGTCGCAGATTGTCGTAGGCCGGAGTGTTCTCGCAGGTCAGACGCTTTCGATGGTGCGGTCGGGCCGAAATGGATCTCATCGCCTTCTCATCGGAGCAGGCAAGAATGGACCGACCCGCCGCCCCCGGAGCCACCTGGACCCGTATGGACACCGCCGCCCCCGTCCCGGCCCCCGCACAGTCACCGCCCTGGCGGATCCTGGTCGTGGACGACGAGCCCGACCTGGTCGAGGTGCTCTGCGGCGCGTTCAGGTACGAGGGCTGGCAGGCGCGAGGCGCCGAGGACGGGCCGAGCGCCGTGGCACTCGCCGCCGAGTGGCACCCGCACGCGGTGGTGCTGGACATGATGCTGCCCGACCTCGACGGCATGCAGGTGTTGGAGCGGATCCAGGCCGCCAGGCCCGAGGTCCGGGTCCTCTTCCTCACCGCGAGGGACGCTGTCGAGGACCGGATCTCCGCGCTGGCCGCGGGCGGGGACGACTACGTGACCAAGCCGTTCAGCCTCGCCGAGGTGGTGGTGCGCCTGCACGGTCTGCTGCGCCGGGCCTCGTCCGTACGGCCCGGCGTCGCACCTCCGGCGCACGCTCTGGTCCTGGGGGACCTGGTGCTGGACGAGCAGGCCAGGGAGGTCACCCGGGCCGGGGACGGCGTCGACCTCAGCCCCACCGAGTTCGCCCTGCTCCAGCACCTGATGCGGAACCCCCGGCAGGTACTGAGCAAGGCGCAGATCCTGGACGCCGTCTGGTCGTACGACTTCGGCGGCCAGGCCCACGTGGTCGAGCTCTACATCAGCTATCTGCGGAAGAAGATCGACGCGGGCCGGCCCCCGATGATCCACACCGTTCGCGGCGCCGGCTACCTGATCAAGGCGCCGCAGTGATCCGGCCGACGGTCCGCCGTGCCGCCGCGCGCCTGCCCGTGCCACGCACCCTGCGGGCCCGGCTGGTCGCGGGCCTGCTCGCCCTGCTCCTGCTGACCTGCGGCGGGGTTGCCCTCGCCACCACCGACGCACTGCGCCACTTCCTGGTCGACCGCCTCGACCAGCAGCTCTCCGACACCTCCGGCCGCTATGCGGCCAGCCTGGAACACCGGGACACCCGGGCTCCGGGCACCACGGGAGGCAGGGGGGACACCCGGGCCCAGGCACCCGGTACGTTCGGCGCCCGGCTGCTCGACGGCCGGGTGACCAACGCCGGCGTGGTCGACGGCGACGCCGACGACGCCGAGGTCGGTGCGGGAAGCACCCCGGCCGACGCCGACGACCTGGTGCAGCTCGGTGCCGCCGACCAGCGGGTGCTGGCCGCGCTGCCCGTCGGTGGCGCGGCCCGGAGCGTACATCTGTCCGGGCTCGGCGGTTACCGGGTGCGCGCCGTCGCGGGCCAGGACGGCGACGTGCTGGTCACCGGCCTGCCGCTGCGTCCGCTGGAAGCGACGACGCATCAACTGGTCGCCGTGGAACTGGTGGTGTTCGCCCTCGCGCTGGCGGCCGCCACGGCGGCCGGCGCGTTCTGGATCCGCCTCTCGCTGCGCCCGCTCGGCCGCGTCGTGGCAGCGGCCGAACGCGTCGGGGCCCTGCCGCTGGCCAGTGGGGAGGTCGAACTCGACGTCCGGGTACGGGACGACGATCCGCGGACCGAGGTCGGCCGGGTCGGTGCGGCCCTCAACCGGATGCTGGGCCACGTCGAGGACGCCCTCGCGCAACGCCAGGCCGTCGAGGAACGGCTGCGGGCGTTCGCCGCGGACGCCAGCCACGAACTGCGCACCCCGGTGGCAACGGTCCGGGGCCACGCCGAACTGGCACTGCGACACCCCGGCCCGATGGCCGAGCCGGTGCGCCACTCGCTCACCCGCATCGACGCCGAGTCCCAGCGGATGGGCACCATCGTCGAGGACCTGCTCCTGCTGGCCCGGCTGGACGCCGGGCGGCCGCTCGCACACGGCACCGTCGACCTGACGCGGCTGGCCCTGGACTGCACCACCGACGCCCGTGCCGCCGGACCACGCCACCGATGGCAGCTCGTGCTGCCCGAGGATCCGGTGCTGGTCCCCGGGGACGGTGACCGGTTGCGCCAGGTGGTGGCCAACCTGCTCGCCAACGCCCGCACCCACACCCCCGACGGCACCGAGGTGACGCTGAGGCTCGAACGCTGCGACGGCCCGGTGCGGCTGACCGTCACGGACACCGGCCCCGGGATCGACCCCGCGATCGCGCCCGAGGTCTTCGAACGCTTCGTACGCGGTGACCGGGCCCGATCCAGGGCACACGGCAGCACCGGCCTCGGGCTGGCGATCGTGCAAGCCGTCGTGACCGCCCACGGCGGCGCCGTGACGCTCACCGGCGGCCCAGGGGCGAACACCTTCTCCGTGACGCTTCCCTCGGGGGAGCCACCCGGCGCGGCCTGAGTTTCGGCAGTGGGTGAAGACTGTTCTGTCCGCCGATCATCGGCCGACCCTAGGTGAGCTCCGCCGCCAGCAGCGCGGCGGTCCTGGCCACCAGCGGATGGTCGGCCGGTGCGTCCTCCTGGTGCTTGGTCGTCAGGACGGCCAGCACGATCGGTCCGCCGTCCGGCGGCCAGGTGATGCCAGCGTCGTTGTTGCCCCCGTACCGTCCGCCGCCGGTCTTGTCGGCGAGAACCCAGTCGCCGGGGAGGCCGGCGCGGAACCTGTCGCCGCTGGTCGTGTTGGCGAGCAGCCAGCCCGTGAGCCGTTCCCGGTCCTGGGGTGCGAGTGCGTCACCGAGCGTGAGGTGCGCGTAGGTCCGGCCGATGGCGCGGGGGGTGGTGGTGTCGGACACGCGCCAGGGCTCTGCCGAGTTGAGTTCGGGCTCCCATCGGTCGAGCCGAGTCCTGCCGTCCCCGACCGAGCGGCAGAACCGGGTGATGGCGGCCGGTCCCCCCAGCTCGCGGAGCAGCAGGTTTCCGGCGGTGTTGTCGCTGTAACAGATGGCGGCGTCGCACAGTTGGGCGACGGTCATGCCGTTCTCGAGGCTCTCGGCGCTGCCGGTGCGCGGGGAGTAGCCCGACTTCTTCACGTACTCCGCGGTGTACCGGATGCGCTTGGCGAGGAACTCGCCGTCGTGGTCGAGGTCGCGCAGCACGGCCGCGACGGCGACCGTCTTGAACAGTGAGCACATCGGGAAGCGTTCGTCCGCGCGGTACGCCACCGTCCTGCCTGTGCGCATGTTGCGGGCGAACACCCCCAGGCGGGCGGAGTGCTGCTGCTCGAGCTCCCTCAGCCGCGAGGTGATGCCGTCCTCGCCGGGTGAGGCGTGTGCCGTTCCGCCGAGGGGCAGGACGGCGGAGAGTGCCGCGCCGGTGCCGAGAGCGAGTGCGGTGCGGCGGGATGGGCGTGGTCCTGTGACGCGCAAGGCGTTCCCCTTCCGAGGAGGTCATGACGGTACGTCAGTACACCTGTCTGCATGGCGTCCTGCCACCCTCGCGTGACTCGTACACGAATGCATGAGTACTCGTACTCAGACTGCTAGTCGGCCAGGGCGGCGTCGAGCATCCGGCGGGCCACCGCCGTGAGTTCGGCCGGATCCGGTGCGGGCCGGGTGCGGGCCATCGCGCCGGCGAGGCGGTCGAAGAGCAGGCCCTCGGTCCAGGCGACCAGCAGTTCGGCGGCCTCCTGGGGCCGGGTGGCGCCCAGTGCCGTGAGAAGGGTGGCCGCACGGGCGCGGGCCGCCAGGCCCGCCTGGTGGAGGGCCGACTCCAACTCCGGCGTGCGCGCAGCCTCAAGGATGAGTTCGTAGCGGGCGAGTTGGCGCTCGCGGCCCGTGGTCAGCCAGCGGTGCAGCAGCGCCCCGAGCGAGGCCGCGACCTCCTCCCGCGAGACCGGTTGCGTCAACTCGAGGTCGTCCAGGTCCAGTTCCGCGAGGCGTGCGTAGCATGCGCCGATCAGTGCCGTGCGGGTGCGGAAGTAGTACGACGTACTGCCCGCGGGCAGCCCCGCGGCGGTGTCGATCGCGCGGTGGGTGAGCCCGCGCAGGCCGGCTGCGGCCACGGTGGCGATCGCGGTGTCCGCGATGAGGGTTCGGCGGTCGAGGCTGGACATGCCCTCACTCTACAGTTGTAGAGTGAGGGCTCCGCAAGCGTAGAGCGCCTGGACCGAACGGAGCGGTGTGCCATGCCGGAACGTCAAGCGGTGGTGGTCGGAGCCGGGATAGGCGGCCTCACGGCCGCCATCGCACTGCACCGCCGCGGCTGGCACGTCACCGTCTGCGAGCGCGCTCCCGAACCCCCCACCACCGGTGCCGGCATCGGCCTCGCCCCCAACGCCCTGCGCGCACTCGGCGCCATCGGCATCGACGTCGCGCACGCCGTCGGCAGCGCCGTCCCCGCGACGATGGGCCTACGCCGCTCCGACGGCCGGTGGCTCACCAGGACCGACACCGCCGACATGGCGGCCCGCTACGGCCTGGCCCCGATCGCCGTCCCGCGGTCGGCCCTTACCGCCGCCCTGGCCGCAGCACTGCCGCCGGATGCCCTCCGCTACGGCACCGCCGTGACCGCCGTCGACGACGCCGCGGGCCGCGCGACCGTCCGTACGGCAGCCGGCCCGGACCTCTCCGCCGATCTGGTCGTCGCCGCAGACGGTATCCACAGCCCGCTGCGCCGCGCGTACTTCCCCGCTCATCCCGGCCTGCACTACATCGGCGAGACCGCCTGGCGGACCATCGTGGACGCCCCGGACCTCCGGATACCGGCCATGAGCGAGACCTGGGGGCGGGGCGAGCGGTTCGGCGTGACCCCGCTCTCCGACGGCCGGTTCTACCTCTACGCCACCGCCGTCGTCCCGGCCGGCACCCGGTCGGCCGACCCCCGCGCCGAGCTCCGCCGACGCTTCGGCTCGTGGCACGATCCGATTCCGGCCCTGCTGGACCGCGTCGGCCGGCTCGACCCCGCCGACGTGCTCCAGAACGACCTCCACGACCTGGCCGCCCCGCTGCCGCGCCTGCACCACGGCCGGATCGCCTGGGTCGGCGACGCCGCCCACGCCATGGCGCCCAACCTCGGCCAGGGCGGCTGCCAGGCCATCGAGGACGCGGTGGTCCTCGCCCACCTGCTGCCCGCCGGAGCCGGTGACGACGGATCAGACTCCGTCCCGGCGGCCCTCGTCGCGTACACCGCCGCCCGCCGGATGCGCACCGACGCGCTCCGGATCCGCGCCCGCCGGGCCGGCCGCCTGGGCGCCCTCCGCAACCCGCTGGTGGCGGCGGCCCGCGACCTCGCGATCCGTGCCACTCCCGCCCGGCTGGCCCTGCGCGGCATGGACGACCTCTTCAGCGGCTTCCGGCTGCCCGGGTAGCGAGGTCCCACCGGGCCCACCACGCTCGGGTCGCCGCCCAGTTCCGGGTATCCGGGGATCTCCTCCCCGGTGGCCGGATAGAGTCGGGCCTTGGCAGCATTCCGCCGGACCCGTGTCACGTACTGACGGAGTGTCAGACCGGTTCCGGGGGAACCGGCGTGGGATCCGTGAGGTGACCGGCGGCGGTATTCTGTCGGACGGTTGTTGGTCGCGGTGGGAGGGGAGTCCAGGTGGCCGGGATGGTGACGCTCGAGACGATCGAGCTCGGGGACGGTACGACCGTGCGCGCCGAAGTCATCGGCGAGGTGAACTTCCAGCCTGACGGGGAGGACTCCGACTTCGGGGATGTCGGCCTGCGGGACCGCGCCGCGCAGGTCGGCTCGGCCGTGGCGCTCACGCTCGACCAGGTCCGCGGCACGGTCCAGGGGATCGGCCGGTGGGCGGCGGAGTCCATCACTCAGGGCCAGGCGGGTTCGCCGGACTCCTTCGAGGTCGAGTTCGGGCTCAAACTGGCGGTCAAGTCGGGCCAGTTGCTCGGGATCATCGCGGAGGCCGGCAGCGAGGCCGGGCTGACCGTCCGGCTGTCCTGGGACCTCGCGGCCCGCCGTGAGCGGGCGACCCCGGCCTCCGGAGCCGGCCCGGCCCCCGCCGTCGGGGAGTGAGCGGGCCACACCTGGGCCGTGCGCACGCCGACGCCCTGCACCGCTGTGCGGTCCGGGTCGAGGTCGCGGGCGCCTTTCGGGGCAGCGGATTCCTGGCTGGTCCGGGCTTGGTCGTGACCTGCGCGCACGTGGTCCCGGTCCTCCCCGGGCCGCGCCCCGGCCACGAGGCACCGTCCCGGCCCTGGAGGGCCAGGCGCCGGCTCCGCTCGCGGGGGCCGAGGCCGAGCCGGGCACCCAGCTCGCCGCCCTGGGTTTCTCCACCCACACCCCCTCGCCGGGTGTCGAACCGGACACCCTGGCGCTTCAGGTGGTCGGTCTCTCAGGGCCCTTCGTCCGCGTGCACGGCGCCGTGCAGCCGGGCTTCAGCGGCAGCATGGTGGTGGGGCCTGACGGCCTGGTGGCGGGTGTCCTCAAGGGCAGCCGCCACTACAAGCAGGACCTGGGCGGCTGGTACATCCCGCTGGCGGCCCTGACCGCGCTGCTCGGTCCGGCGGCCCGGCAGGGCGTACGGCCCCCGGGCGAACGGCCAGGAGCGCTGCCGAGTGACGCGCAGCTGGTCGAGGTGCTGATGGCGTTCCCGGTGACGGCGCGCGCCGACGGCCGCTTCGACCTGCTGGAGAAGATGGGGGACCACCTCGGCCTGCCGCACTCCTTCGAGGCGGAGGAGCGCGCCGACCGCCGCGACCACCTGAGCCGCATCGTGCGCCGCTGCCGGCACCACCGGGACGGGCGGGCCGCGCTGCGGGCGCTGTACACGGCGATGGAGGAACTGGTCCCGTACGACGGTGCGTTGGAGGATCTCCGGACCGTCATCGGGCGGGCGGCCGGGAGCTGGGAGAGCAGGTAGGGCTTTGGACGCAGGAGCGTACGGAGGGAGACCGTCCGGCGACTGGCGGCGGAGCCGGACCGCCGGCTGGCCCGACTGTGCCGACCGGCTGCTGTCCGAGATCCTGCTCGGCTTCCAGCGGATCTCCCGGCTGAACTTCCGTCAGGACTTCCTGGAGACGATGGGCCGCTCGGCGTACTGCCCGGGTATCGACGCGGACATCGAGGAACTTCCCGAAGCCCGGGCCCACGTACGGGAGATCGTGGCCGGCGTCGGCTGCCACCGCGACCCGGCGGCGGCACTCGGCGCCCTGTGCGAAGCACTCCACGAGCAGGCGCCGCAGGACGGGGCGCTGGCCTGGCTCGAGTTGACCGCGCTCGTGCTGAGGGGGGAGAGCGGACTGCCCACCGAGGCCCTGCTGCAGGCCGTCCAGTTGCTGCGGGCGCTGACGCCGTCGCCCGGCCCCGAGCAGCTCCGGCGCCATCTTCCGGACGGGGTCAGCGGGTTGGCACTGCTGCCGGCCGGAGCGACCCTGCCGGAGATCCTGCGGCGGCTGGTGGACCGGCGCGGCGCCGTCGACCCCGGTCCGGTGCTGTACTTCCTGCATGCGTTGACCGCCGACCCTGCGCTCGAAGAGCAGCCCGAACTCCCAGCGCTCCGGGCGCTGTTGCGCAGGATGGGCCGAGCCGACCCGAGCCCCGCGGCCGCCGGGCCGAGCCGCCTGATCGTGCAGATCCGGCTGGACCCCGAGACGCCCGAGCACATCGACAACGGCCGCTACCTGCTGCGGGCCTCCTTCTACCGCCAGCCGCTGGCCGGCGGCCGGTTCCGGCGGATCGACACCCTCGGCGTCACGGAGTCGCTCGCCAAGGACGAACTCATCACGGCGGGCAGCGCCCGACTGGCAGGCTGGGAGGCCCTGTTGGGCGCGCTGCGGGCCGCTGCGGGAGACCCCGTCCGGATCGAGTTCCTGCTGCCGGCCTCCCTGCTCGGCCACACCGCCGAACTGTGGTCCCCGAGCCGGAACGGGCAGCGGCTGGGGCACCACCACCCGGTGGTGGTGCGCTCCCTGGACCGCTACACCGACCCGTGGCTGGACCCCGTCCCGTGGCGTGAGCGGTGGCAGCACATGTTCGCCGAGACCATCGACCAGGACGTGCTGGGCCAGATCGGCTGGCCCTCGCTGCTGCCGGAACGGGCCGCCGAGCTGTCCCAGTGGCTGGCCGGCCGGCCCACCCTGGCCTGCATGGGGCTGGACACCCCGTACGAGGAACTCGACCCCCGGGTGCGCCGCGCCGTGGACGAAGCGATCTTCATCGACGGGGTGCCGGTGATGCTCTGGCGCCGGGTCGCGGGCGATCCGGCGGACCTGGTGACAGCGTTGCGTGCGCGGCGCCCGCGCTCGCTGGCCCAACTGCCGGAGGCGGTCCACCAGTACCGGAAGCTGACCCGGGCAGCGGTGAGCCAGGAGGGCATCACCCTGCTCTGGGACGACCCCGACTGTGTGGACCCCGACCAGGATGCTCCCTACCCGGGAATGCCGAACAGATGACGACTGATCACGAGGCGGTAGCGATGCCCGACAACTGGTTGATCTACCAAGGCACTGGCGTGCCGCACATCGGCATCGGGGCCCTGCCGCCGGCTCCGGTCTGGCGTGCGTTCGGCGACTGGGTCGAGCGGAAGGACGAACTGCCGCTCCCGCCCACCGAAGACGCGGGAGGCCTGACGGCCCGTCGGCTCGGCCGTCTCCGGCAGGCGACGGCCTACCAGGCCGACGAGCGCGAGGTCCAACTCGTCAACCTGGCACTGCACTTGCGGCGCCCGCTGCTGATCACCGGCAAACCCGGCGTCGGGAAGTCCACCCTCGCCTACGCGGTCGCCCACGAGCTGGGGCTCGGCCCGGTGCTGCGGTGGCCGATCAGCAGCCGCTCCACCCTGCGCGACGGCCTCTACACGTACGACGCCATCGGGCGGCTGCACGAGGCGGGGATCCGGGCCCCGCAGGACGGTCAGCGGCAGCCTCCCGCGATCGGCCAGTTCCTGCGGCTCGGTCCGCTCGGCACCGCGCTGCTGCCTTGGCGCGTCCCGAGGGTCGTTCTGATCGACGAGATCGACAAGAGCGACATCGACCTGCCCAACGACCTGCTGAACGTGTTCGAGGAGGGGGAGTTCGAGATTCCGGAGCTCCAGCGTCTCGGCCCGGGCGCCCAGGAGGTGTCCACTGCGGACCCGGGCCGCACGGCGATCGTCCGGGACGGCCAGGTGCGCTGCGCCGACTTCCCGCTGGTCGTGCTGACCAGCAACGGCGAGCGGGAGTTCCCCTCGGCACTGTTGCGGCGCTGCGTCCGCCTCGAGATCCAGCCGCCCACCGAGGAGCGGCTGGCCGCGATGGTCGCCGCCCACCTCGGCGAGGACGCGGCGGCCGACTCGCGCCGCACCGCGCTGATCACCGAGTTCCTGCGTCGGCAGCGCGAGGACGGTGCCGAGCTGGCCAACGACCAGCTGCTGAACGCCCTGCTGATGACCGAACGCGGGCTCTGGGACGGCGGGGCGGGGCGTGACGTCATCCACGACGTACTGCTGCGCCCGCTGAACGAGAGCTGAGGCGGCGTCCGGTGACCGAGCACGATCCTTCGGTGGACGAACGGGAGCCCGAGGCGACGGCGCACGCCGCCCTGCGGGAGGCGCTTGTGCAGCTGCTCGCGCCGGCTGGCAGCGATCCGCTGCCGCAGGACCTGGCGGACGTCCTCTGGATCTCCCGGCTCACCGGACTCGCCCCGTTGCCCGCCGGTGGCGCGGCGCAGCAGGGCGAGACGCCGACCCGCGCCGAGGAACCGGACCCGCTGACGGTCGATCAGCCCGAACCTGCTGCCGAGCCCTCCGGGCCTGACCGGCCGTCGGCCGGTCCGAAGGCCGAACTGCACCCCCGCGCCGCCGCCGAGGCCACCGGACCTGTCGGCACCCGCGGCGGCGAGGCCGTCCAGGTCACCCGTCCGGCCGCCCTCCCGGGTGCACTCGGCCTCGCCCGGGCGCTGCGGCCGCTGCGGCGTCCGCTGCGCAACCCGGTCGGGCGGGTGGAACGAGCCGGACTCGACGAGGAGGCCACGGCCGACTCGACGGCGGACGTGGGAGTGCTGCTGCCCGTCTGGCGGCAGGAGCAGCAGCGCCGGTTCTCGGTCGACCTGCTGGTGGACACCGGGGCCACCATGGCGGTCTGGCACGGCCTGGCCGGTGAGTTCGCGACCCTGTTGGAGCGTCACGGCGCCTTCCTGGACGTGCGGTGCTGGTCCCTGGACACCGACCACGCCGTCCCGCACCTGACGCCGTTCCGCCGCCGGAGCCGACGGCCCCGGGTCGCCCCGCGGCCGTCCGGCCCGGCCCGGAGCTGGGCCCGCCCGCTGGCCGACCCGCTGGGCCGGCGGATCCTGCTCGTCCTCACCGACGGCGTCGGCCCGGCCTGGTACGGCGAGGAACTTCCCGACTTCCTGGCCCGGGCCCTCGGCGGCCGGCCCGCGGCCGTCCTCCAGGTGCTGCCCCGCAGGCTCTGGCACCGTACGGCCCTGCGCCCCGCTCCCGTCGAAGGCCGCGCGGCCACCCACGGGCAGTCCGCCCCGGTCCTGCGCTCGGACGCGGCCCTGCCGGGGATCCCGCGCGGCCCCCGGGGGAGTACGGCTCGGGCAGCAGTGCGCTGGCTCCCGGTCATGGAGATCGACGCCGAATGGCTCACGCCCTGGGCCGAGGTCGTGGCCGGCCGCGCCTCCGGCTGGACGCCCATGCTCGCCGCTCCCGTTCGCGGGGTGCCCCGGCCGCAGCACCCAGGTCGCGCGGTTGAGGAACCTTTGACGGCCGCCGAGCGGGTCGCTCGGTTCCGGGCCGGTAGTTCCCCCGGTGCGTACCGGCTCGCCTGCCACGTCGCTGCAGCGCCGTTGAGCCTGCCGGTGATGCGGCTGGTCCAGCACGCCACGCTGCCCGTGTCCGGACAGCCGGAGCTCGCCGAACTCTTCCTCTCCGGGCTGCTGGAGCTCCGCGAGGAAGCCCTGGACCCGGACGAGGTGGTGTACGACTTCGGCGAGGGGGTGCGGGAGGAACTGCTGGCGGAGTTGACCCGCAGTGAGTCCGTCCGGGTGCTGGAGAGCGTCCTCGCCAAGGTGTCGGGCCGGGTCGCCGCCACCTTCGGCGGGACGTTGGACTTCCGTGCCCTCGCGGCGACTGCCGGTGCCGGCGGGCTGACGCTGCCGTCCAGGAGCCGGCCGTTCGCGGAGGTCGCGGTGGCGGTACTGGCCGGTGCGGGCGGGCAACACGCTGCGCTGGCACGGACGTTGAGTGCCGCGGTGGAGGCGGGTGCGGGTGCCGGGGAGGCGGACGGCACTGCGGTCCGGGGGGCGACTATCCGCCACCAGCTGCTCAGCCCTGCGCCGATCATCGGCCCGTCGGACCCGCCGCGCATGATCGGCCGGCAGCACGAACTCGCCCTGCTGGAGCAGACCGTTCTGACGAACCGTCATGCAACGGTGGTCATCGAGGCCGCACCGGGGATGGGCAAGCGCCGCTTGGTACAGGAGTACATCCAGCAGCACGGCGCACGCCACTCCTTCATCCACTGGATCGACGGAGACACCGTCTCGGTGGTCGCTGGACTCGCACAGCTGCGGTCGGCCCTGGACCCGTCCGCCCATTTCCCGTCCCTCAGCCAGTTGCTCCGCGAGCATCCGGGCTGGTTGATCGTCATCGACGATGTGTCCCAGGACAGCGTCCTCACCAGCCTCGGCGTCCGCTTCGGTCTCGCCGACGCCGGACCGGGCTGCCTGGTCGTCACGACGCCGTTGCTGAACGGCACTCAGGCTCCCGATGACGCCACGGTCATCACGCTCGGCGAACTGACCGACGGCGACCTGCTGCACGAACTGCGGATCCGACTCGGCCTGCTCCACGAGGTCCGTGAACTTGCCCATCCTCTAGGGCAATTGCTGAATCGCCTGCCACGGAATCCGGACCTGCTGCTGGGGTGGGACCTCGACGGGGAACTCGCCTCGATCGTTGAGGCCAGCGGGCTGGGGCGCGACTTCGAGGCTTCGGTGTCGGCCGTGAGCCGGGTCAGGACCTATCAGCTGCGCGAGCCCGCCGTCGCCATGGCGGCGATTCCGAGCCCCGCCGGGCAGCCACGGCTTGCCGTGTACGGCGGGAGCGGACTGGTGCACCTCTATGACCTGGCCGACGGGTCCGTCGTCGGCGAACCGATCGCACTGCCGCACTCCGCCGAGGTCGTGGCGATGGCGGCGGTGGGCGACGGCGATGGCCGTGTCGTGTTCTGCATCGCCGACAGTAATGATCAGCTTTACGGGAAGAGCGATGATGGATCCTTCGCCGTTCGCAAGACTGGGCTTCCCGGGAGGCTGGCCGCGATGGGCGGCTTCGTAGGCGCGGACGGGAGAAAGTCTGTCTGGACGGTGGACGACAGGGGCCACATGCACCTCCGGGATACGATCTCCGGCGCCCTCATCGAAACCCTGCCGGAGGTCCCGTTCCTGGTGGGACGGACCGTGACCACGGTTCCTCGCGGCGTTGGCCGGTCGGCTCTGCTCATAGCCGACGTCGAGGGCCGGGTGTATTGGTGCGAGTCGGACGGAACCGATCGCGTCGCTCTCGGCACCATCGCGCCCGCTGCGGCAAAGGCGATCGTCGGCCTCTCCGCCTCGCGGTACGAGTGCATGTTCGCGTCGCTCGGTGACCGGGACGATCAGGTCCACGTGTGGGAGATGCCCATCGCACCGAGGTCGGCGGCACCGCACTACCAGACCGGCCAGGACGTGAACCGGATCATCGCAGGCCGGTATCAGCTGTCCCGGCCGMTCGGCCGGGGCGGGGCGGGTATGGTCTGGGAGGCGGTGGATGTCCGGGACGGCTCGGCCGTCGCCGTCAAACGGTCCGTCCGTTCCGCTCTGTGGCGCGGTCGGCGGTCAGCGGTCTTCCGCAGCCAGGCCGACGCGCTCCGTGGACTGCGGCACTCGGGGATCACCACCGTGCATGCCGGGGGCGTCAAGGACGACACGGCCTACCTCGTACTCGATCTCATCGACGGCCCGGACCTCCGGAGTGTCCTCGGCGGCAGACGCTTGCCCCTGGAACGCACCGTGGCGGTCGGGCGCGGTGTGGCAGACGCGTTGGAGTACCTCCACGGTCACGGCATTGTCCACGGTGACGTCAAGCCCGCCAACATCCTGATCCGCCGCGCGACGGGCGAGGCCGTCCTCTGCGACTACGGTGTCGACTGGATCGCCGCACGGCGGCACGACACCGATTCGACCAGCCTCGAGATCAGCCGTGAGCTGGTGACGCCTCGTTACATGTCGCCGGAACAGGCCGGCGGCGCCGTGGCGGGCCCCACCAGCGACCTGTACTCGCTCGGCTGCGTGCTGCACGAGATGCTGACCGGCGCACCGCCGTTCACCGACCGGTCGGCTGCGCTGCTGACAAGTCGTCATATCGACACGGTTCCGACGTCCCCACAGCAGATCGATCCCGAGGTGCCGCAGGCGCTGGACGTGCTGGTCCGAGACCTGCTGCAGAAGGACCCCGACCTGCGACCGCAGAGCGCGGCGGAAGTTGCCCGGCGGCTCGCCTCGCCGGAGGTGCTGCGCCGCCCCGGCCGTCCGGTGGAGTCGGAGCCGCGGCTGACGTTCACGGTGCTCGGGCCGGTGCGCGCCTGGCGCGGAGAGGACCCCGTCGAACTGAGGCCCCGGCAGCTCGCGGTCCTCGCGGTACTGATCCTGAACTACGGCCGCCCGGTCACCACGTCGGCGCTGGTCGACGCCGTCTGGTATCCGCACGAAACGCCTCGGGCGGCCGCCAAAACGCTGGAGACGGACCTTAGGCAGATTCGGCATGCCCTGAACGCAGGATCTGTGGAGCCGGACGTGCTGGTGTCCGGGGAAGACGGCCACAGCCTTCGCGTCGGTGCAGGGGCGGTGGACGTGATGCTGTTCGAAGATCAGCTCCACCGCGCCGGCGAGGACCTTCGGAACGGCGACCCGCGCGCTGCCCTGCGGCACGTGCGGGACGCACTCGCCGTGTGGAAGGGCCGCCCGCTGGAAGACGTGCCCGGACCGTTCGCGTCGGTGAAGCGGGCCGCTCTGAACGAGCGTCACCTGCCCGCGCAAGAAATTGGGTTCGAAGCAGAGTTGGGGCTCGGCCGGGCCGCGGAACTTGTGGCCGAGCTGCAGGAACTCACGTCTGAGTACCCACTGCGGGAGCGGCTCCGGGCCTTCCTGATGCTCGCGCTCCACCGCTGCGGCCGGTCGGCCGAGGCGCTGGACGTCTACATCGACACTCAACGCGTTCTCCGCGAGGAACACGGCCGCCAGCCGGGCGCGGAGCTCACGGACCTGCACGCCCGGATTCTCGCCCAGGATCCCGGTCTGCAGCTGCCCGGCCAGGTCCTGCGCTTTGCGGTCCTGGGCCCGCTCACGGCCTGGCGTGACGAACGCCTGTCCCTCGGGTCACCCCAGCAGCAGGCGGTCCTCGCGATGGTCCTGCTGAATGCCGGGCGGCCGGTGTCCATGCAGACTCTGATCGACGGAATCTGGGGTGATCGACCGCCGCCGCAGGCCGCCGCAGCAGTGCGAACCTACGCGTCACGCCTTCGCGCGGTCATCGAACCTTCGCGCGGTGTACGGCAGTCGCCCCAGGTCCTGACGTCCGTCGCCGACGGCTTCGCGCTGCTGGTGCCGCCCGCCTCGATCGACCTGTCCGAGTTCGACAGTCGGATGGCCGAGGCCACCTCCGCGCGAGCGGCAGGAGCGCTCCGCAGCGCGCACCAACTCCTGCTGTCCGCACTGTCGTTGTGGCAGGGTACCCCGCTCGACGGCATTCCGGGACCGTATGCCGAGATGAGGCGTGCAGAGCTCTCCGAACGGCAGGTCGCGGCCTCGGAGATGTTGCACACGGTGGCGCTGGACCTCGGGCGGCACGAGGCCGTCGTGGCGGAACTCGCGGTGCTCGCAGCCGATCACCCGCTGCGGGAGCGGCTGCGCACACTCCAGATGCTCGCCCTGCACCGATGCCGGAGGTCATCAGAGGCGCTCAGGGTGTACCGGACGGCCCGGCAACTGCTGGTCGAGAAGCTCAGGGTCGAACCGGGCCCGGCGCTCACTGCCCTGTACCGTCGGATCGACGCCGACGATCCTGATCTCCTGCACGTCAGTGTGGATGACCTGTTCGGAGGGCTGGCTGCCAGCGACGCTGTGCAGCCCCCGACGGACGGCGGGCTCCCGCTCGTTCTGAGCAGTACTGTGCTGCCCCACGGCTCCGAACTCCCCGAGCAGGGTGTCGCCTTCGGCATCAACGACACCGACTTCGCGCCGGTGTTCATCGACTTCGAGACCGACCCGCTGCTCATCGTCCTCGGTGAGAGCGAGTCCGGTAAGTCGGCACTGCTGCAGTTGCTGATCAAGAAGATCACCGAGCGGTACACCCCGGACCAGGCCGGCATCGTGGTCGGCGACTTCCGCCGCTCACTGCTCGATGCGGTGCCGACGGAGTACCTGGTGGAGTACGCGGCAGCGGCGCCGCGCCTCGCAGAGATCGTGGAGATGGTACGCGGTGCCTGCGAGCGGCGGGTGCCCGGTTCGGACGTCACGCCGGAGATGCTGCGCAACCGCAGTTGGTACACCGGCAAGGACATGTTCGTGATCGTGGACGACTACGAACTGATCGCCACCTCCTGGGCCAATCCGCTGGCGCCGCTGGTCGAATATCTGCCGTTCGCCCGCGACATCGGCCTGCGCATCATCATCGCGCGAAGCTCCACCGGTGCCGGCCGCGCCATGTACGAGCCGGTCCTGCAGCGGATGCGCGAGCTGGGCGTCTCGGGTGTGCTGCTCTCCGGTGACGAGCGGGAGGGCCAACTGCTGGATGGCGTCCGCCTGCAGACGCTGCCACCGGGCCGAGGCAGCTACGTGTCGCACAGGTACCGGAGCGGCACGCTGGTCCAGATCGCCTTGCTGCCACCGTCCCCGCCTGCGGGCGAAGCCGACGATGTCCGGTCGACCGTCTGAACCTGGCGAAACCTCGCCCCGGGACCTCTCCGCGGCATAGCCACGTCCCCGTGCCGCCTGGTTCAACGGGCTTCCGTGTCCGGAATTTCCCCCGGGGCCGGGAAGCCCAGCCCTACCTGCCGGGAACGGCCGCTGCCTAGGTTTCCACACGCAACAACTCCTGTTTCCGGAACGCGAGTCGACGAGGGGGAAGTGTGGCTGATCTAGAGGCGGGCGTGCTGGCGATCGGAGCCGGCCCGGCGAACCTGGCACTGGCGGCGGCGATCGAGGAGTGCGGATCGACCGAACTGGCCGAGCGCACCCTGCTGCTGGAGCAGGCGCCGGACATCAAGTGGCAGCGGGATCTGCTGATGCCGTGGGCGCGCAGCCAGGTGTCCTTCCTGAAGGACCTGGTGACCCTGCGGGACCCGCGCAGCCGGTTCTCGTTCCTCAACTTCCTGCATCAGAACGGCAGACTGGACCAGTTCATCAACCTGGGCACGTTCCACCCGCACCGCTGGGAGTTCTCCGACTACCTGCAGTGGGTGGCCGCCTCCCTGGAAAAGGTGCAGATCCGCTACGACGCCAAGGCCACTGCCACCGAGCCGGTGTACGACGGCAAGGGCCGGCTGACCGGCTGGCAGGTGACGCTGGCCGACGGCGACACCATCCGCTGCCGGGACCTGGTGATCGGCGCCGGCCGGGACGCGCACGTCCCGCCGGTCTTCGCCGGTCTGCCTGCCGACAGGGTGGTTCACAGCGCCCGCTTCCGCAGCCGGATCTCCGCTGTGGAGAAGGACGCCCCGCTGCGCGCCGTGGTGATCGGCGGAGCGCAGAGCGCCGCCGAGATGTTCATGGCGGTCTACGAGAACCTGCCGAACTCCAGTGTCACCATGCTGGTCCGCTCGATCGGCCTGCAGAACTACCAGAGCAGCAAGTTCATCAACGAGCTGTTCTACCCGTCCTTCGTCGACGAGTTCTTCGACGCCCCGGCCGAGATGCGCGCCCAGGTGCTGGACGAGATGCGGCTGACCAACTACGCGGGCCTGGCCCCGCCGTTCCTGGAAGAGCTGTACCTGATGCTGTACCGGGAGAAGATGATCGGCACCGGCCGCGCCGAGGTGCAGGCGATGACCGAGGTGGTCGCCGCCCGCGAGGAGGACGGCGAGGTGGTGCTCGACCTGCGCGACCGACGCACCGAGAAGGTGACCGAGTACCGCTGCGACCTGGTGCTGCTCGGCACCGGCTACGACAGCCGGATGCCCTCTCTGGTCCGGGAGTTGACTGCGAAGGCGGGCGTGTCGGAGGTCAACGTCAGCCGCAACTACCGGGTCGACCTGGGTGAGACCGCGGGCGGTGCGCTCTACCTGCAGGGCGTCAACGAGGCCACCCATGGCATCGCCGACTCCCTGATCAGCGTGCTCGCCCACCGGGCTCGCGACATCTCCGGCGAGCTGCTCGCCCGGCACACCGCCCTCGCCGATCAGGGAAGCCAGTGATGGGCCGACTGCTGATCGTCGCCCCAGGCCCCACCGCCAACGGGGACCTCCATCTCGGCCACCTGGCCGGGCCGTTCCTCTCCGCCGACGTGTGCGCCCGGTACGCCCGGGCGAGCGGCCGGGACACCCTGTTCGGCACCGGCGTGCACTTCACCCAGAACTACATCGTCACCACCGCCCGCCGCCTCGGCGAGCAGCCCGAGCAGCTGCGGCTGCGCGCCGCCGAGCAGGTCGAGGCCACCCTGGCCGCGGCCGGCATCGAACCGGACGGCTTCGTCCGGTTCGACGAGCGGTACGTGAAGACCGTCCGACGGTTCTTCGAACGGCTGCACGCCGATGGGCAGTTGAGACTCCGGCCGATGACCTTCCCGTACCTGCCGGCCACCGGGGAGTTCCTCACCGACGCCTACGTGAGCGGCAGCTGCCCGGTCTGTCTGGGCGAGGGCTGCGCCGGGCTGTGCGAGAACTGCGGGCACTGGATCGCCTCCGGCGAGCTGATCGGCCCGACCTCCACCCAGCATCCGGAGCTGGCGGTGGAGTTGCGCGAGCGCGAGGTGCTGGTGCTACCGCTGGAGGAGCACCGGGCCGCGCTGACCGCGTACTTCGAGCGGCTCGCACCCACCATGCGGCCCCGACTGGCCCAGCTGGTCGAGGAGTTGATGGCCGCCCCGCTGCCCGACTACCCGATCACGCTGCCGATCGACTGGGGTATCCCCGCGCCGTTCGCCGAGACCCCGGGCCAGGTGCTGTACTCCGACACCGAGACCATCGCCTGGAGCCTGCACGCCATCGCGCTGGCCGCCGAGGCCCGCGGCGAGGTGCCCGGCGACCACGAGCGGTACTGGACCGCCCAGGCCGAGCCCGAGGTGGTGTACTTCTTCGGCTCCGACGCCAGCTTCGCCTTCGCACTGGCCGGCACCGCCATGCTGCTCGCCCTCGGCGGGCTTGCGCTGCCCGCGCACTTCGTCACCAACGAGTTCTACGAGCTGGACAGTGACAAGTTCTCCACCAGCCGCGGCCACGTGGTGACGGGCCGTCAGCTCGCCGCCGAGGTGCCGCGCGACCTGATCCGCTACTACCTGGCCGCCACCGCCCCCGACTGCCAGCGCACCAACTTCACCCGCGCCTCGATGGACCAGGTCTGCCAACAGCGCCTGGTCGAGCCGTGGAACCGGGTGGCCGAGAAGGCCGAGCAGTTCGTCGGCCTCGGCGAGCTGCCGGTCAGCGAACGTTCCCGGCAGGCCGGGAAGTTGATGGTGGAGCGGTTCGCCGCGTCGTTCGGTCCGCGCCGGTTCAGCCTCACCGGCGCCGCCTTCACCCTCACCGAGCAGCTCGGCCGGCTCGACCGCCGGCAGGTCACCGCGCGCGACGCCGGCGACTTCTGGCACGAGCTGGACCTCTTCCTGCGCTGCGCCGCCCCGCTGCTGGTCGACCTGGCCGCCGCGGGCCTGGTCGAGACGGCGATCCCGGCCGAACCGCAGGCCCGCTCGGTCCGCCCGCGGCCACTGCCCAGGCTCACCGGCGGCCAACGGTGACCAGTAACACCGCCGCGCACGTGGTGGTGGTCGGCGCCGGGGTCACCGGACTGCTCACCGCCGTCGCCTGCGCCCGGGCCGGACACCGGGTCACCGTGCTGGAGCGTGGCCCGGTCCCCAACCCCGACGCCACCTCGTACGACCAGTACCGGACGTTCCGCGCCCTGCTGCCCGGCGATCCGGGCGGCACCGCCGACCGGCTTGCCGCGCTCCGGCACTGGCAGGAGCTGGAGACCGTGTTCGGCGCCGCGCTGTACCGCCGGATCGGGACGGTCACCGCCTGGCCCGAGCACCGGCTCGCCGGGATCGTGGCGGATGCGCGCCGGGCCGGGGTGGCGGTGCAGCAGCTGACCGCGAGGCAGCTGCCCCGGCTCGGCCTGCCGCCTGGCACGGGGGCAGTGCTGGAGCGCCCCAGCGGGGTCCTGCTCGCCGACCGGGTGCTGCGGGCCGCCGCCCGCTGGCTGGCGATGCGGCCCGGCGTGGCGCTGCGACCGTACTGCCGGGTCACCGCGGTTCTCCCGGACTCCGGGCGGATCGTGCTGGCCGGCGGCGAGGTGGTCCGTGGGAACGCCGTCCTGCTCTGCGCCGGGCCGTGGACCCGGGAGCTGACGGACCATCAGGTGACGCTGTACCGGCAGACCATTCTCTACCTGCGCACGCCCGCACCGGATGCGGAGTGGTGGCAGGACGCGCCCGCCGCGGGCGGCCTGGGCCGCGAAGGGCGCGGCTGGGTGGTGCCACCCGGCTCGGGCGCCCTGCTCAAGCTCAGCTCGGACACCGTGTGCCGGCCCGCCGAGCACACCGACAGCACCGGCGAGGACCAACAGCCGTACGTCGACCGGCTGGTCGACGAGGGCGTGCTGCGCGGTCAGGGCCGCTACCCGCCGGCGGCCGTCCGGGTCTGCCACTACACCGCGGACGCCGCCACCGGCGGTCCGCTGCTGGACCGGGTCACCCCGGGACTCTGGGTCCGCGCCGCCTGTGGTGGCAGCGGCTTCTCCACCGCGCCCCTGGTCGCGGAACGCATCGCCACGGCAGTGAAGGAGGCGGCATGACCGACGACAAGCCACCGATCGGCGTCTTCGAGGCGCTCAGAGCCACCCCGGTCGCCGTCCGCTATCTGCTCGGTGGCGTCCTGGTCAACCAGCTGGCCGCGTTCGTCCAGACCTTCCTGGTGCTCTATCTGACCCACCGTGGGATGTCGGCCGGCACCGCCGGTCTCGCCCTCGGCGCCTACAGCCTGGGCACCGTGTTCGGCACCGTGCTCGGCGGGGAGATCACCCACCGGCTCGGCGCGCGCACCACGATCGTGGTCGCGATGACCGGCTCCGCGCCGCTGGTCGCCGTACTGCCGCTGCTGGCCAAACCCGGGCTGCTCGCCCCGCTGCTGGTCGCGATCGCGCTGGCCGGGCTGTTCGCCCAGGCGTACCGGCCGGCCGCCGCGGTGCTGCTCAGCGACCTGATGCCGGAGCGCTACCAGGTGATGGCGTTCTCCATGATGCGGATCGCCCTCAACACCGGTGCGGCGCTCGCTCCGCTGATCGCCGCCGGAGTGATCCTGCTCGACTGGGACCTGCTGTTCTGGCTGGACGGGGCCACCGCCCTGGTCTACGCGGCGCTCGCCTACCGGCTGCTGCCCCGGCACACGGTGCCGGAGAAGGGGCCGGAGGAGCAGGCGCAGGACCGGGCCACCCGCCGTACCGGCGGCCGGGCGGCGTACGCGGCGATGCTGCGCGACCGGGCGTACCTCGCCTACCTGGGGGCGGTGATGCTGGGCACGATCGCCTATGTGCAGTCCACCATCTCGCTGCCGCTGGAGATCGTGCACGACGGCTACTCGACCGGGCTGTACAGCGCGGTGCTGACCGCCTCCTCGGTGGTGCTGATCACCTGTGAGCTGAAGATCACCGCCTACATCATCCGGATTCCCACCTACCTGGCGGTCGGCCTCGGCTACCTGGTCAACTCGGTCGGCCTCGCCGTGTACGGGCTGGCCGTGCACTCCGGTGTGTTCGTGCTGTTCGGCGCGGTGCTCGCGGTGAGCGGGCTGATGATCGCCGGGCCCAGTATGTTCGCCCACCCCGCCACCTTCCCGGCCGAGTCGAAGGCCCGTTACCTCGGCACCATGCAGGCCGTCGTGGGCCTGGCCTCGGCGATCGGCCCGCTGCTCGGCGTCTTCGCGTGGACCCGGCTCGGCGCGGGCTTCTGGGTGCTGATGTCCCTGGTCAACGGCCTGGCCGGGGTGCTCGGGGTGTACGGCCTCAAGCGCCGGGCCGAGCTCCGGGCCGCCGCCGAGGCGGAGGCGGAGACCAGCGAGGAAATCGTGGGAGGGACGGTATGAGGACCCAACACCAGAGCACCCGACCGGTGTTGATCGTCGGCTATGTGGCCTTCGCGGTGCCCGGCATCGCCGCGTTCCAGGAGCCCGAATCGGTGGTGTACGTCGAGGAGCCGGACGTCGCCCGCAAGCGGCACGTCGCCGAGGCGCTGGAGCAGGTGCCGTTCGCCCGCGGGCTGATCGAGTGGGAGTACCACCTGCCCGGCCGGGCCGACTCCTTCTTCGCGGCCCACCCGGGGCTCGACCCGGTCGCCGTGATCCCCGCCGTGGAGTACGCGGTGCCGTTCGCGGCCCGGCTGGCGGAGCGCTACGGGCTACCGGGGGCGAGCCTGGGCGCGGCCCAACTGCTGCGCGACAAACACCTGTTGCGCACCGTCGCGGCCGTCGCCGGGATCGCCAACCCGGCCTCCGAGCCGGTGGGCAGCGCCGCCGAGCTGGCCGGCTTCATGGCCCGGCACCCCGGCCCGGTGGTGCTGAAGCCCACCAACCGGCAGGCCTCGGTCGGCACCCGGGTGGTCCACCGCCCGGAGGAGGCCGAGGAGGCGTGGGCGCAGTGCCAGGTCCAGGACGAGGGGGCGTTCGTCCCGGACCGGCCGAGGGAGTCGTCGATGCTGGCCGAACACTTCGTCAGCGGACCGGAGTTCAGCGTGGAGATGCTGGTCGCCGGCGGCCGCCCGGTGTTCGCCAACACCACCGGCAAGGTGCTCTACCCCGGCCCGTACCCGATCGAGGCCGGTCACACCGTCCCGGCCGAACTGCCCGAGGAGCAGCGCAAGATGCTGGTCGCCGAGACGGAGCGGCTGTCCGCCGCGGTCGGCTTCGGTGACGGGGTGCTGCACTGTGAGTGGATTCTGCAGGACGGCGTCCCGGTGCTGGTGGAGTGCGCCGGACGCCTCCCGGGTGACTCGATCGCCGACCTGATCGAGGCCGCCTATCCGGTCGAACTGGTGCGCGCCTACTTCGCGTTGATGAGCGGTGAGCCGCTCGGTCCGCTGCCCGAGCGGGCCGAGCAGGCGACCGCCGCGCGCTTCCTGGCCCCCGACCGGCCGGGCACCGTCACCGCCGTGCACGGGCTGGACGCGGCGGCTGCCGCCGAGGGCGTGCAGCTGGCCGTGGTCGGCATCGGCCCCGGCCACCGCACCGCCGGGCTGCGCAGCTCCTGGGACCGGGTCGGGATCGTCACCACCCTGGCCGACACCCCCGCCGAGGCCCGCAGCGGACTGAAGGAGTACCGCGAGTACCTGGTCGGTCCGATGAGCCGCCGCGCCCGCGCCGCCGGGCTGGAACTGCTGCTGGTCAACAACCTGCGGCCGACCTGGCAGAACGAGTACTTCGACGAGATCGTGGTCGCGAACGTCTTCGACACCGAGGTGATGAACGCCACCGTCCGCGAGATCGCCGCCCGCCGGACCATCGTCGGGCTGCTCTGCTGGGACGAGCCGCTGGTGCTGGACGCCGGCCTGCTGGCCGCCGAACTCGGCGTGCCGGGCCTGTCCGAGCGCGGCGTGCGCGGGGTGCGCGACAAGGACCGCACTCGCACCGTGCTCACCGCGGCCGGCCTGCGCCAGCCCGGCTTCGCGCTCACCGCGGACCTGGACGAGGCCCGGGCCGCCGCCGAACGGATCGGCTATCCGGTGGTGCTCAAGCCGCGCGCGATGGGCGCCAGCATCGGCGTGGTTTTCGCCGCCGATGCGGGCGAACTCGACGCGGCCTTCGACACCGCGCTCTCCGCCAGCTGGGTCGACCCGGGGCCGTACCGGGCCAGCGTGATCGTCGAGGAGTACGCGGGCGGACCGGAGATCAGCGTGGACGGCGCCGTCCACAAGGGCGAGTACCTGCCGCTCTTCCTGGCCCGCAAGTACAGCAGCGACGAGCCGTACTTCGAGGAGGTCGGCCACATCGTCGACGCCGCCGACCCGCTGCTCGCCGACCCCGCACTGCTGGAGGTGCTGGCGAGCGCCCACCGGGCGCTCGGTGTGGAGGACGGCATCACCCACACCGAGCTGCGGCTCACCGACCGGGGCCCGCTGATCATCGAGGTGAACGGCCGGCTCGGCGGCGACCTGATCCCGCTGCTCGGCCGGATCGCCACCGGCCTGGAGCCCGGCGAGGTGCTCTTCGACGTCGCGGTCGGTCGCCGCCCGGAGATCGCCCCCACCCGCGCCGCGGTGGCCGGCATCCGGTTCGGCTACCCGGAGCAGGACTGCCGGCTGGACGCACTGACGGTCCCCGCGGCCGGTGACGCCGCAGGCCTGGTCGCCGCCGCCCCGATGGCCCCGCCGGGCACCGTGCTGAGGCTGCCTCCCGGCGGCTACCTGGCCCGGCACTCCTTCGTGGTCTGCGAGGCCGACACCCTGGCCGCCTGCGAGCAGCGGCTCGAGGCCGCCGCCGCGCTGGTCCGCCTGGACGCCTCCCCGGTGGGGCCGCCCGCGCAGGACGCGCCGTTCGCCATGCCCGCCGGACTGCTGGACGTGGACCAGTGAGCGCCGTGGACGCCCTCGGGGCACCGCAGGACGCGGCGGAGATCCTGGCCCGGGCCCGTGCGCTGGCACCGGTGCTGCGGGAGCGCGCGGCGGAGATCGAGGCCAACCGTACGCTGCCCGCCGACGTGGTCGAACTGCTGCGCGGCACCGGCGTGTTCCGGATGTGCTTCGCCCGTGAGTGGGGCGGCCCGGAGCTGACCTCGATGGAGCAGCTGGCCGTGGTGGAGACGCTGGCCTACGGCGACGCCTCGGCGGCCTGGTGCGCCGTGATCGGCGCCAACAGCGGCCTGCTCGGCAACTTCCTGCACCAGTCGGTGGTCAAGGAGGTCTACCCGAGCCTGGACCTGGTCACCGCCGGCGTGCTCGCGCCGGCCGGTCGGGCCGAGGTGGTGCCCGGTGGCTTCCGGCTCAGCGGCCGGTGGTCCTTCGGCTCCGGTATCAAGCACAGCGACTGGGTGACCTCCGGTGCGTTCATCTTCCAGGACGGCGAGCCCTGGGCCGCTCCCGGCAGTCAGCACTCGCACGACTCCCGGCAGTTCCTGGTGCCCCGCTCGGCGGTCGAGGTGGTGGAGAACTGGGAGACCACCGGCCTGTGCGGGACGGGCAGTTGCGACTACACGATGACCGACGTGTTCGTCCCCGAGGAGCACACCTTCACCTTCTACGAGGTCCGCGGCACACCGAGCCCGCTCGCCCAGCCGGACTCGTTCATGCGCGCCCTGTGCGGGGTGCCGCTCGGCGTGGCCCGCGCCGCGCTCGACCACGCCCGGGAGGTCGCCAGTACCCGGTACGACCGGATGGCCGGCCGCGAGTGGTCGGAGAGTTGGCGGGTGCAGACCGAACTCGCCCGCTGCGAAGCGGAGTTCAATGCCGCCCGGGAGGGCGTGTACGGGGCCGCGCGGCGCCAGTGGGAGGTGCTGGCGGCCGGTGGCACCCTCGACGACCTGACCCCGACCGAGCGCGCCGCCTCGCCGCTCGCCTGGCTGCACGCCTTCCGTGCCTCCCGGGCCGTCGTCGTCCGGCTCTACGACCTGCTGCAGACCTGGTCGATCAACCACTCCTCGCCGATGGACCGCTGGCTGCGCGACACCGCTGTGATGTGCCAGAACCTCACCGCCCAGGACGCGGTGCTGGAGTCGGTCGGCGCCTACCTGCTCGGCCGGCCGCCGATGTTCCGGATCAGCCTCGGGCTGGACCGCTGACCCCATGGAAGGACGTGACGACATGACGACGGAGATCCTGCGCCGGGCCCGTGCGCTGGCACCGGTGCTGCGCGAGCGCGCACCGGAGATCGAGGCGAACCGTACGCTGCCCGCCGAGGTGGTCGAACTGCTGCGTGGCACCGGCGTGTTCGGGATGTGCTTCGGTCGCGAGTGGGGCGGCCCTGAGCTCACCTCGATGGAGCAGACCGAGGTGGTGGAGGCGCTCGCGTACGGCGACGCCTCGGCCGCCTGGTGCGCCGTGATCGGAGCCAACGGCGGCATCTACGCCAACTTCCTGGACCAGGCCGTGGCCAAGGAGCTCTTCCCGCGGCTGGACCTGGTGGTGGCCGGCCTGCTCCAGCCCTCCGGCCGGGCCGAGCGGGTGCCCGGTGGGTTCCGGCTCAGCGGCCGCTGGTCCTTCGGCTCCGGTATCAAGCACAGCGACTGGGTGACCTCCGGTGCGTTCATCTTCCAGGACGGCGAGCCCTGGGCCGCCCCCGGCAGCAAGCACTCGCACGACTCCCGGCAGTTCCTGGTGCCCCGCTCCGCGGTCGAGGTGATCGACAACTGGGACACCACCGGCCTGTGCGGCAGCGGCAGTTGCGACTACACGATGACCGACGTGTTCGTGCCGGAGGAGCGCACCTACACCTTCGACCCCGCGCACAGCCGCCCCGGCCCGCTCGCCCAGCCCGACGCCTTCACCCGGGCGATGTGCGGGGTGCCGCTCGGCGTGGCCCGCGCCGCTCTCGACCACGCCCGTGAGGTCGCCAGCACCCGGTTCGACCGGATGGCCGGCCGGGCGTGGGCCGACAGCTGGCGGGTGCAGACCGAACTGGCCCGGCTGGAAGCGGAGTTCAACGCCACCCGGGAGGGCGTGTACGGCAGTATGCGCCGCCAGTGGGAGGTGCTCGCGGCCGGCGGGACCCTGGACGACCTCACGCCCACCGAGCGCGCCGCCTCACCGCTGTCCTGGCTGCACGCCTTCCGCAACTCCCGGGTCATCGTGGCCCGCACCTACGACCTGTTGCAGACCTGGTCGATCAACCGCAGCTCGCCGATGGACCGCTGGCTGCGCGACACCACCGTACTGGCCCAGCACCTGGTCGCCCAGGACTGCATCCTGCAGTCCGCCGGGGCGTACCTGCTCGGCGGCACGCCCGAGTTCGGCATCAGCCTCGGCATCGTCTGACGCCAGCCTGCCGCGTCCGCGCGCGGCCCGGAAAAGGAACCCCATGAGCAGACTCGTCCTTCTGGTCAACCCCAACAAGGTCCATCCGCCGATCGCCCCCTACGCGCTCGACGTGCTGACCACCGCACTGGAGACCGCCGGCTTCGAGGTGGAGGTACTGGACCTGACCTTCCACCGCGAGGACTGGAAGTCCTACCTGAGCGAGTACTTCGCCAGGCGCAGCCCGATGCTGGTCGGGGTGACCGTCCGCAACACCGACACCGTGTACGCCTTCGAGCAGCGCCCGTTCGTCGGCGAGCACCTGGAGATCATCACCGAGATCCGCCGGCTCAGCGACGCCCCGATCGTCGGTGGCGGGATCGGCTTCTCGACCATGCCGTTCGCCCTGGTCGAGTACTTCGGCATCGAGTACGGCGTGAAGGGTCCGGGCGAGAAGATCCTCTGCGAGCTGGCCTCCGCACTCGCCGAGGGCCGGGACACCGCCGGTGTCGCCGGGCTGATCCGCAACACCGAGCGGGGCGCGGTCCGGGTCCCGCCCGCGGTGCTCACCGTCCGCCACGGCGCGGCCCAGGAGGTGGAGGCCACCGGGCAGTTCGAGTCCAGGGTGTGGCAGGTCGACCAACTGTCGGTGTACCGCCGGCGCTCCGGGGAACGCCACCGGGTGGACAACCTGGAGTACTACCAGCGCGGCGGCCTCGGCTCCATCCTCACCAAGAACGGCTGTGCCTTCCGCTGTTCGCACTGCGTGGAGCCGGACGCCAAGGGCATCCGGTACGGGCAGCGGGAGATCCCCGCGGTGGTGGACGAGATGGAGGACCTGGCCGCCCAGGGCATCCTCGACCAGCACACCACCGACAGCGAGTTCAACCTCCCCATCGCGCACGCCAAGGCGCTGCTGCGGGAGATCGTCCGCCGTCGGCACGCCGACCCGGACAACCCGCTGAACCGGCTGCGACTCTGGGTCTACTGCCAACCCAGCCCGTTCGACGAGGAGTTCGCCGACCTGCTGGCAGCGGCCGGCTGCCGGGGCGTCAACGTCGGCAGCGACCACATCCGCCCCGACATGCTCAGCGGCTGGAAGGTCACCGAGAAGGGCAGTACCTACTACACCTTCGCGGACACCGAGCGGCTGGTGCGGCTGTGCCGTGAACGCGGCATCCTCACCATGGTGGAGGCCCTGTTCGGCATGCCGGGGGAGACTCCGGAGACCATGAAGGCGTGCGTGGACGCCTTCATGGCGCTGGACGCCACCGTCACCGGTTTCTCGCTAGGGCTGCGGCTCTTCCCCTACACGCCGATGGGTATGGAGATAGCCGCGCACTGCGACGGGGTGCGCACCTTCCCCGGCCTGCAGTCCAACACCGCGAGCGGCCCGATCGTGCTCAAGCCGCTGCGGCAGTGCGCCTCCCCGGCCGAGTACGAGCGGCAGTTCATGTTCGACGAGCAGGGCAACTTCCGACTGGTCTGCTACTTCTCGCCCGACCTGCTACCGGACCCGGCGCGGGCCGCCGACCCCGAGGAGCGCTGGCACGGTGCGGTCACCGCGCTGTGGGACCTGGTCGACCCGGCCGAGCTCTTCCGGGTGATGCTGCCGACCGTCGAGGGCATGAGCGAGAACGACAACAACTACGCCGACAACCCTTTCCTGACCGGTCTCAGCGGCCTCGGCTACACCGGAGCCTTCTGGTCGCACTGGCGCAGCCGGGAGGAGATCCTGCGCAAAGCCAGGGAGGGGAGCGCCGCGCTCGCACCTTCCGGCGTGCTGGAGTGAGCCGCCCGAGGATTTGCTGACGAACCGTCAAGACTGTGACTTCATCGCGGCGAACAAGAGTCAAATGCCGATCAACATCTGATGATATTTGACACTTGAGGGAACTATTTGACCGGCGCCATGATGAGGTCGCGAATCATCACCGCCGGGTCGCCAGTGGACCATCCGCATCCGCGCCGACCGCCGACCACACATGTCACGAGGGGTAGATGAACCAGCACGGGAGTACTGCGCCGCTGACCGTGCTCCTCGCCGACGCGCAGCCGGCCGTCCGGCAGGGCTTACGGGCCATGGTCGAGGCCTGCGGCACCGTCGCGGTGGTCGGCGAGGCGAGCAGCGCCGGCGAGGTGCTCGCCGCCGCCACCCGGCACCGCCCGGACGTCCTGGTCCTCGACCCGCTGATGGACGACGCCCCCGGCATGCGGATGATCAGCCAGGTGGTGCGGCTCACCCCGGAGACCGGCGTACTGGTCTTCAGCACCCTGGCGGACGACAAGACGGTGGCCGCCGCGTTCCACGCCGGCGCCCGCGGCTACCTGCTCAAGTGCTCCACCGCCGACCAGATCCTGCGTGGCATCCACGCCGTCGGCGCCGGCGAGGCGATCGTCGACCGCACCATCGCCGCCCGGCTCGGCGCCCTGATCGGCCTCGCCCCCCGCGCGCGCAGCTACCCGTTCCCGCAACTCAGCGACCGTGAACGCGAGGTGCTCGAACACCTCGCCGCCGGCAAGTCCAACACGGCGATCGCCCGGGAGCTCACGCTCGCCTCCAAGACCATCAGCAATCGCATCTCCAGCATTTTCGGAAAGCTGGGCGTCGCCGACCGAGCCCAGGCGATCGTGCTCGCCCGGGACGCCGGACTCGGCCTCTCCTAAGTCTGACCTACCGTCAACTCCCACGATTTACGCCAAGATCGGAGTCGGCCCATGCCCGAGACCGCCCCCGGCCTCATCATCCGCCGCCAGGAACCCGCCCGGCTCGAACGTGCCCACGGCCTCGACCTGGGAATGCTCCATCCCTGGGGCGACCTCACCACCCCTTTCCACGGTGCCTGGTGCGTGCTGCGGCCCGGCGACGTCACCGAGGTCCACCAGCACACCGAACGCGAACTCTTCATCTGCATGGCCGGCCGGGCCGAGGTGCGCTCCGCCGACGGCAGCCACCCGATCGCGGCCGGCGACCTCGTCCTGCTGCCCGTCGACAGCGACCACTCGGTGGCCAACCCGCACGACGAGGACTTCTCCTACTACGCCATCTGGTGGGAGGTGTGAACCCCCGGCAGATCGACTACGAGGGCCGCCGCTTCCACACCCCCGACGGCGACCACCGCACCGTCGCCGTCTACCACCAACAGGGCGACCTGGTCTGGGGCGAGGTCACCGGAGGCACCGTCCGACGCGGGTGGACCGCCGGCACCCGACAGCCCGACGGCACCCTCGCGATGGGCTACACCATCGTCTTCACCAACGGCGAAGTGGTCTGCGGCCGCACCCGCAACACCCCCTCGCTGACCCCTGACGGCCGCATCCGGCTGCGCGAGCAGTGGGAGCGCTACGGCCCGCACGCCACCCACGGCGTCTCCACCATCGAGGAGATGACCGGATGACCGCCCCGGACTGGGCCCTGCTCGACAAGCACACCACCGGCGTCCTGCTGCGTCCCGGCGACGCCGCCTTCGCCGACTCCTCCACCCCGTTCAACCGCCGGTACGCCGACCGCGCGCCCGCCGTCGTCCTGCAGGCCGCCGACCGCACCGACGTGCTGCGCGCCATCGACTGGGCCCGGGAGAGCGGCGTGCCGATCGTCCCGCGCAGCGGCGGTCACTCCTACGCCGGACACTCCGTCAACTCCGGCCTGGTGGTCGACCTGCGCGCCCTGGACGCGATCGCGGTCGACCCCGCCGCCGGGCAGGTCACCGTCGGCGGCGGCGTCCTCACCGGGGCCCTCTACGCCGCGCTGCGCCCGCATGGGCTCGCGCTGCCGCTCGGCAACGGCGCAGGTGTCGGCATCGCCGGACTCGCTCTCGGTGGCGGCCCCGCCGCCACCTCCCGAAAACTGGGCCTGACCGCCGACACCCTGCTGCACACCACCCTGGCCACCGCCGACGGCGCGGCCCTGGACTGCGACGAGCAGCGCAACCCCGACCTCTTCTGGGCCTGCCGGGGCGGCGGTGGCGGCAACTTCGGCATCAACCTCGACCTCACCTTCCAGGCCGTCGAGGCCCCCGCCGCCAGCACCTGCCTGCTGCTCTGGGAGGCCGAGCACGCCCCTGCGGTCTTCGACGCCGTCCAGCGGCTGATGCTCACCCTCCCCGAGGAGACCTCGATCCGGCTCGGTGTCGCCGGCTCCAGGGCCATCGGTACCGGGGCCACCGGCACCATCGTCTCCGCGGTCGGAYTCCACCTCGGCCCCGCCGCCGAACTGCGCGAGCTGCTCGCCCCCGCGCTCGCCGCCGGTACGCCGCTGCGCGCCGAGATCGCCGACCGGGACTTCTGGGACGCCATGGACTACCTCCAACACCAGACCAGCGCCGGGGCGTTCGCCGTCCGCACGCACTTCGCCACCCGGCCGCTGCCGCCCGCCGCGGTCGACGCCGCGCTCGCCCAGCTGGCCGCCTGGCCCGGCAGCGACAACCCCGACGGCTGCGGCTTCGCCCTGTTCGCCTGGGGCGGCGCGATCAACCGGGTCCACCCGCAGGACACCGCCTTCGTCCATCGCGGCGCCGAGTACCTGGTCAGCCTCGACACCTCCTGGCAGGAGGACGACGACCCCGGCGCGGTGGCCGCCAACCTGGCCTGGCTGGCCGGACTTGACCAGCTGATCGCACCGCACGCGATCGACGGCGCCTACCTGAACTTCACCGACCCGGACCTGCCTGACTGGCAACACGCCTACTACGGCGCGAACTATCCGCGCCTGGTCGCCACCAAGCGCCGCCATGACCCGGACGGACTGTTCAACTTCCGGCAGTCCATCGGTAGTTGACCCCTTTTAGATCTTCCTTCAGTTGCTGACCAGTCGTCAGCTCCGCCGCCGTCTCCGGAAGGACACCACCGTGTCGCCGCGTACTGCCCGCCCCCGGCACTACCTGATGTGCCGGCCCGCCCACTTCACCGTCGACTACTCGATCAACCCGTGGATGGACCCGGCGAAGCCCACCGACAACGGCGCCGCACTGGCGCAGTGGGAGCAACTGCACGCCCTGTTCCTGCGGTTAGGGCACACCGTGGAGCTGATCGACCCGCTTCCCGGCCTGCCCGACATGGTGTTCGCCGCCAACGGCGCCACCGTGGTCGACGGCAAGGTACTGGTGGCGCGGTTCCGGTACCAGGAGCGGGTCGCCGAGGCCCCCGCGTACGCCGCCTGGTTCCGGGAGAACGGCTACCGCGAAGTCCAGCAGACCGCACACCCCAACGAGGGTGAGGGCGACCTGCTGGTGGTCGGCGAGCGGATCCTGGCCGGCAGCGGCTTCCGCACCGACCGCCGGGCACACGCCGAAGCCGCCGAGTTCCTCGACCGCGAGGTGGTCACCCTGGAGTTGACCGACCCGCGCTACTACCACCTGGACACCGCGCTCGCCGTGCTCGGCGACACCGAGATCATGTACTACCCGGGGGCCTTCAGCCCCGACTCCCGCGCCGTCCTGGAGCGGCTGTACCCGGACTCGATCCGCGCCACCGCCGCCGACGCCCAGGTCTTCGGCCTCAACGCGGTCTCCGACGGCGAGCGCGTCATCCTCCCGGAGGCAGCCGTCCACCTCGCCGAGCGGCTGCGCGCACGCGGCTTCACCCCGATCGGCGTCAACCTCACCGAACTGCTCCGGGCGGGTGGCAGCGTCAAGTGCTGCACCCTGGAGCTGCGCCACTGATACGTCGTTTCGGCGCGAGATCGGGAGTCAGCTGCCGCAGGCCTTCCCCGGCGTATCCGTTACTGCCCGGTCCGGTTGGTGAGGGGCTGTTGCGGGGCGGTCGGTGGTGCGAACAGTGCCTGGACGGTTTCGGTGGCCAGGTCTCGCAGCCAGGTGTGGGCGCGGTCGTCGTCGTAGCGCTGGTGCCACAGCAGGTGCAGGGGGACCTCGGGCAGCGGGAGCGGCGGCGGCAGTGTGGCCAGGCCGAGTTGTTCCCGGGCTGCGCGGGTGACCGCGTCGGGGAGGGTGACGACCAGGTCGGTGTCGAGGGCGAGTTGCAGTGCGAAGGCGGCGGTGGGCCCGGCGGCGACGACGTGTCGTTCGAGGCCGTGGTCTGCCAGGGCGTCGTCGATCGGATCGCGCAGGCTTCCGCGTCGCGAAACGGTGAGGTGTTCGGCGGCTGCGTAGCGTTCGATGCTCAGCGGGCCTTCGGTGAGGGGGTGGCCCGGTCGGACGGCGACGACCAGTCGGTCCCGGCCGACGAGGCGGTGGCGGATGTCGGGGAGGGTCGGAGCGCTGGAGCTCGATTCGAGGTCGACCTCACCCCGGCGCAACTCGGGGGTGTCCGTGCCGGGTTCGGCCGGCAGGCGCAGCCGGACGTCGGGGGCCTGGCGGTGGACGGCGGTGATCAGGGCGGTGCCGCAGGCGGCGGTCAGGGCGTCGTGCCAGCGCACGGTGAACACCCGGTCCAGAGCTGCCAGGTCGAGTTCCTGCTGCGCGGACAGAACGTGGTGGGCCTGCTGTACGAGGGCGTGGACGTGGGCGCGCATGGCCAGCGCGCGGGTGGTGGGGACCATGCTGCGGCCGGTGCGGACCAGGATCTGGTCCCCGGTGGCTTTGCGGATGCGCCCCAGGGAGCGGCTCATCGCCGGTGCGGTGACGTGGAGACGTGCTGCGGCGCCGGCGACGCTGCCCTCTTCCAGCAGGGCGTCGAGGGCAGTGAGCAGGTTCAGATCCAGTTGCATGCGAGTAACTCTACGAGTGAATAGCATGCACTTGTTGTTAATTGGCGGGGAGCCTACCTTCGAAGTGCAGGCGCAAGACAAGCCGCCCGCACACATCGAACCCAGGGAGCCCGCCATGAGCACAGCCATGCCTTTCGCCGCCGACACGACCCTGCTGTCCGAGGTGACCGCCGCGGTGAAGACCGCAGGCCGCACGCTGCGCGACCGCCACACCCCGCACGCCCGGGGCGTGAGCCTGGACGAGGTCGTCGCCGAGATCCACGCCAACGACGACGCGGTGCTGGAGGTGCTGCGGGAGCCGCTGCTGCGGGCCCGGCCCGGATCGCAGTGGGCCGAGGACGAGCTGGCCGGCGGTGCGCTCCCGTCGGGGGAGTGGTGGGTCGTCGACCCCGCCGAGGGCAACATCAACCACGTTCACGGCATGGAGGATTGGGCCGTGACCGCCACCCTGGTCCGCGACAACCGGCCGGTGCTCACCGTCGTCCACCTGCCACTGACCGGCGACACCTACACCGCTGTCGCGGGCGGCGGTGCCCACCTCAACGACCGGCCCCTGCAGGTGTCCGCCAAGACCGATCTGGGCGCCGCACTCGTCGGCACCGGTCAGGCCAGGCCCGGCGAGGACGAGCGTACCTTCCGCCGGATCGGCGACTCGGTCACCGCCATGCTCATCAACGGCCTGGTCGTGCGGGTGTCCGTTCCCGCCACGATGCAGCTCATCCATGTCGCGGCCGGACGCACGGACGCGTTCTGGCAGTTCTCCGACGTCCGTTCAGGTCTGGTCGCAGGTGCGCTGCTGGTCTCCGAGGCCGGAGGCACCGTCACCGACCTGGCGGGTGAGCCCTGGAACACGGGCAGCCGCGACTTCCTGGCCGCCGCCCCCGGCATCCACACCGCCGCCCTCAAGGTCCTGTCGCCGATCGCCTGACCGGACGCCTCCGCCCCACCCACCTCACACCCCAAGGAACATCACCTCATGAGCAGCATCGGCATCCTGGGCGCCGGCCGCGTCGGCGCCAACCTCGCTCGCAAGCTCTCCGCAGCCGGACACCGTGTCACCCTCGGTACCCGGAACCGGGAAGAGACCGCAGACCTTGCCACCGGCATCGCCCCGCAGATTGTCTTCGCCGACCAGCGCACCACCGCCCGCACCGCGGACATCGTGATCAACGCGACGCCCGGCGACACCTCCCTGGAGCGCCTGGCCGGCCTGCGCACCGAGCTCTCCGGAAAGCTCCTCGTCGATGTCTCCAACGCCACCCGCGACGCCGAAGACGGCCTGCCCGGCGACCTGTGCTACCCCGGCAGCAGCCTCGCCGAGCAACTCCAGGCCGCCCTCCCCGACACCCAGGTGGTCAAGACCCTCAACACCATGCTGTTCATGGTCATGACCGCTCCCGAATCCCTGGCCACCCCACCGACCGCCTATCTCTCGGGCGATGACCAGAACGCGAAGAAGACCGTCACCGGCCTGCTCGGCGACCTGGGTTGGCAGCCCGGATGGATCGAGGACCTCGGCGGCATCACCACAGCCCGCGCCACCGAGGCCATGATCCTCGTGGTTCCCCACATCCTGCGCCGACACGGCTTCAAGCCTTTCGCCGTCTCCCTCGCCCGCTGACCCATCAGGACCGGGTTCAGACCAAACCAGTAGCGGGCTCGTGCGAGGCAGCCTGGCGCCGGCACGGGAGGCGGATGTCCGGCACGGACTCCACTTCGGAGTGGCGCAGCGGGTCGCTGATCGTCTTCGAGCTCGACGCCCGCCGGGCCGGTCCGGCTGGCCCCGCCCCCGTGAACCGAGCGGTCAGATGCCGGTGTGCATACTTACCTGACGATCAGTGGACGGTGAAGGTGATGACGCGGTGAAACTGGCTGAAGCGCTCGCGGAGCGCGCGGCTGCGGTGCGGCGGGTGGAGCAGTTGCGGGCGCGCGTCGTCGGCAGTGCCCGTTACCAGGAGGGCGAGGAACCGGCCGAGAACGCGGCGGAGATCCTGGCGCAGGCCGGGGAGGTGCTGGACGAGCTGGAGCGGCTGATCCGTCAGATCAACCGGACCAACTCCACCGCGGTCATCGAGGGCGGCGGCACTCTTACCGAYGCCCTCGCCCGCCGGGACGTCCTGCGGCTGCGCCACTCGGTGATCACCGCAGCCGCCGACGCCGCCTCCGGACGCGACCAGCGGGGAGCCGTACGGCAGTTGCGGTCCGAACTCAGGGTCCTCTCCGCCCTGCCGGTCGCCGAGCTTCGCGCCCAGGCCGATGTCTTGGCCAAGGAGATCCGCGAGGTGGACACCCTGATCCAGCGCTCCAACTGGGAGATCGACCTGATCGAGGACTGATCCCACAAGCTGGGTGTGGGAAGCAGGTAGTCGTCACGGAGGCGTGCACACACCGCGGGTCGGCGGTCTATCCGGCCCTTGGCGCGTGAAGAGCAACGCAGGGGTTCGATTCCTCACCAACAGTGCAGCTCAGCATCGCGTACAGGTGACAGGGCACACCGAACAGCTCACCACCATGTGCAGATCCGGACGACGAGGGCGGGAACGGGGCGCCCCACACCCGGTGCGAGGGCCGTGCACACCAGCACGGCCCTCGCACCTACTTCATCCCCAGAAACCTCCTGGACGTGGCTGTTGCTCAACTGTCCACTCCGGTAGCCCGGTTATCCGTGATCGAAGACCGCGATGACGCGTGCGCGGTCGCTCCAGCGCTCTGCATGGGTGGCAGCCCTCGCGGCCACGGCAGAGACGGCCTTGGCCGCGAGGCCCGGGGTGGAGGGCGCGGATGACGTCGAGGCGTCACACCTACTCCAGGCGGACAGCGCGCGTGCCTCCGTTTGGGCGGTCGGCCCTGTAGAGAGCGAGTATCAGCAGTTCTGCTGACGTGGCGTGAGGTAGCCACATCCCGCTTGTCCCGCCGCCCCCGGAGCCCCTGTGTGGGGTGACAATCCGGGGAGTGGGCAGGCGTTTTGCCGCTACCTACCGTGTTTGGGCGAACCCGTTGACGCCCCCGGCGGCACACCGTAGGGTCACGCCCCATGGACGCCGGTCGGTGATCCGGACCGGGCGCGCGGCATGCTCCTGGACCCGGTCCGCCGCCCCTCGCCGGGCGGTCCACTGAGGCGCCAACCACCCTGTCCCTGTGCAGAGTTAGCCGGACAGATGGTTAATCGTGCCTTCCTTCGCGCCGTCCCGCCGCCCTGCGGTCGTGGRCGGCCGCGGTCCGGCGTCCCATGAGTAAGCCCAACGTCGCAAGGGATGCACGGTGACCGGTTCTACTCTGCCCAGAGCCTCTGTACTTGGAGTGGTCTGCGCGGTGCTGCTGTCCGGCTGTTCGTCGGGCGGCCTGGGGTCCGGATCGACGATCACGGTCACCATCGGCGTTGACGGTCCGCTGACCGGCAATCTCGCCGACCTGGGCCTTGGCATCCGATACTCGGCTGAGCTGGCTGTTGCCAAAGCCAATGCCAAGAACACCGTCCCCGGTGTGAAGTTCATCCTGGACGCCAAGGACGACCAGGCCGACGAACAGGCCGCCCGCGCCAACGGTGAGGCGTTCGCCGCCGACCCGAAGGTCGTGGGAGTGGTTGGCCCGCTGACCTCGTCCGGCGCCCTCGCGATGGCTCCGGTCCTGTCGAAGGCGGGCCTCGCCGAGATCTCCCCGTCCAACACCGCACCCGCGCTGACCTGGGGTGCCGACTACCGCGCCGGCGGGAAGAAGCGCCAGTACCCGACCTACTTTCGCACCGTCACCACCGACGCCGTCCAGGGCCCGCTGCTCGCCCGGTATGCGCACAGTCGGCTGAGCGCCAACCGGGCCGCCGTGGTCAGCGACACCAAGGCGTACGGCACCAACCTCGCGGCCGAGTTCGCGACCGCCTTCGAGGAGGTCGGCGGCAAGGTGGCGTTCCGGGCCACGGTGGAGCAGGGCACCACGGACTTCACCAAGCTGGCCTCGCAGATCGCGGCCTCCCACCCCGACATCGTGTACTACGGAGGCGAGCACCCTGAGGGCGGCCCGCTGTCCGCGGCACTCAAGGCCGCCGGAGTGAAGGCACCGATGGCCGGCGGCGACGGCCTGCACACCGACGGATACGTCAAGGCCGCAGGTCCGTCCGCCAACGGCGACCTCTCCAGCCAGCCGGGCATCTCGGTGGAGGGTCTCGCCTCCGCCTTCACCTATCTTGACGCCTATCACCAGGCCGGCTACAAGGAGGAGCCTGGCCCGTTCGGCCCTTACGCCTACGACTCCACCTGGGCCCTCATCCAGGCCGTCGGCCGAGCCCGCCAGGGCGGGAAAGGGACGGACCTCACCGGCACTGAACTGCGAAAGGCCGTCGCGGACGCCCTTCAGGACATCTCGTTCTTCGGTGTCACCGGCGACGTCTCCTTCGACGAGTTCGGCGATGCCCGTAACCAGGTGGCCTCCATCTACCAGGTCCAGAAGGGTGCCTGGACCGCCATCGTCCCGGTCGGCCGGCTCCGCGACTTCTGACGGTTCGCGCCCAGTCCGAGGCGGGTGGCAAGGTGCCTGTCGGCAAAGGTGAATCGAAGTCCAAGACGGCGGATCAGAAACTGGCTGCTCTTCGATCTCATCACCGCCTACAAGACCGACCGGAGAAGTCGCCAAGTTGCCGGCCAACTACCTCTGCAAATGGCCCGTCCTGTGACACATGATCTCGACGGCCACTGGGGTCTGCCCCTTGATCTTGACCGGTGGGTCTTTCGTGATGAGTGAGGCGCCACCGGATCTGCGCCTGGCCGCGAACGGGGGCAGTCGGCCAGTGGCGCCCAAGTCAGTCGTCCCGCCGCTTGTCGGGCATCGGATGGCGGCCGTGGGATGAGGCCGGGCCTCAGGAGGCGGCGGCGCGGGGGATCTTCACTCGGTTCGGCGGCCTGTCCGACGGACCGTCAGACACCGTCCTGCTCGCACCCTGAGACATGCGCGGCACCGGGCAGATCCCCGAGCGTACCGAAGGTTACTGCATGGGAATCAACGGGAGCGGCGGGCCGAACCTCGCCTGCCTGGACTGCGGGTGGCCGGTCGGATCGCGGATCGACGACTGCGGGCAGTGGCAGATGGTCCGGCTCCTCCCGCAGGCCGTGGTGCGGTTGCCCGGCCCGCCGGAGCGGCCGGTCATGGACTGGGCGGAGCTGGCGGCCGACGGTGCGCTGTGGCACAGGCTGAGCGAGTACCGGGACATCCCGGCCGGGGTGGCGCTCGCCCATGTCATGGTCGCTGCCGGGGGCGCTCCGGTCGAGGTGGCGCCCGGCCCGGTCGAGGAACTCCTCGGCAAGGCCCTCGCCGCTGCTGCCCTCCGGGGAGGGCGCGAAGCTGCTGAGCCTGGCGGGCCCGGGGATCGGCCAGCCGACCGCCGAACTGGTGCTGGTGCCGCTCCATCCGCAGACCGGCCAGGTGTGGCAGCCGAGCGGCGGTCCGGTGGTCGTGCCCGTCGAGGCCATGCTCTGGGCCGAGCTGGCCTTCCCGCCCCAACGCACGCGGCTGCCGGTGGTCGGCGGGCTGCCAACGGGCGTGGAGCGCGACGACCCGCTCCTGCCACTTCCGCGGTCGCAGTTCTGGCCGTCCCGCTACGCGTTCCAGTACACGCTGGCGCGGATGCCCGCCGTCCGCGAACTGTGGCTGCGGGCGATCTACGACTGCGAGTACTGACCCGTCAGAGTGCGTGGCGGGCCCGGACGTTGGTCAGGGCGTCAGTGCGGCGGAGACGCGGGCCAGGCGGTGGGCTGGCAGCGCGAAGTCGTTGGCCGGATTGCGGAAGGACAGCCCACCGCCGCTGACCCGGACGCCACGGTCTGTGGTGCTCCAGGACACCGGACCGCACTGCCCCTGGCCTTCCAGGAGCGCAGTGGCGAGGGCGTCGGGGTCTTCGACCCGGGTGCGGGCACGGAGAGCGCCCGCCAGCCGGCCCGCGGCGTCAACCTCCTGGACGTGGCTCCGTCACCCGCGCCTCGAGTGCGTGGTCGCTCCAGCGCTCTGCATGGGTGGAAGCCCTCGCGGCCACGGCAGAGACGGCCTTGGCCGCGAGGCCGGGGATGGTCATTAGGAAGTCGATCCGCCAGCGGAACGACGCGTTTTCGAACGGGGTCCAGGTGTTCGAGTAAGGGCTGTTCGGGGGTCTGTGCCGGCCTGGGCGATCCGGCATCCGAGTGGTGTATCAACTGGCCCCGCTGGTACGGGAATCCGTCACGGTCGCGCTGCCACGGCGCCATGTCCGGAGATCCCAACGGTCTCAGGCCGGACACCGCCGTGCCTGCACTGTTGGTGCCTACGCGTCAACGACTTCAAGGCCGTAGGCGACGACGGCCTGGTGCAGCCCGTCCGCGTAGCCGGCGAGGGCCGGGGTGAAGGCCCAGTCCCCGGCGGAGTCGCGGTCGAACCGGCCCAGGCGCATCGCGGTGTTGGTCACGGCGCCGTCGGCGAGGTGCACTACGGACGGGGCATCGTCGGCTCCGGATTCAAGGATCAGCGCCGGCCCGGCGAATCCGGCCATGGTGGCTGTCGGGTGGTTCTCGGTGTCAGCGGCGGCGACGATGACGAGCCGGTCGGCTTCGGCGGGAAGCGCGTCGAAGTCCACCATCAGGCAGGCCTTCGCGTCACCGTAGCCGGTGACCATCCGTACCGAACCATCGGGTGTGGAACCGTTGTTGTAGAACACCAGGTGCTCATCCGACAGTGCCCTGTTCCCCTGGCAAACCAGCGCCGCGATGTCGTATTCGTCCTCGCCGGTCCAGTGGAGAAGAAGCCGGGAAGGTTCAGGTGCGACCTCGATCCCGGACAGGTCGTCCCCGTCTCCGACATCGGTAGCACCGTGGTGAGCGGCTGCGAAGACCTCATGGAATCCGTGATGCTTGAGCAGGCCGACCAGCTCGGCGCCATTGATCAGGGTGATGGGCTTTCCCACCACGAACTGGTGGGAGCTCGGACCGAACCTGCTGGTCGTGACCAGTACAGCCTTCGTCGCCTCCCGATCATGCTGCAGCGTGCCGTACAGGTCACGTACGGCCGAGGGTGTCACGGTGTCCCGATACCGCTTCACCTGCACGATCACGTTCCCACCGCGGAAGGGGTCCGTGTCGATGCCGCGTACGTCCACCCCACCGTCCCGGGACCGGGCCGTGAGCTCGACCTTCATGCCCATGGCTTCCATCAGCCGAGCAATGAGCTGTTCGAACTCGACCGGGTCCATCGCCAGGAGGAGCTGGAGCTCGCGAACCCGCTTGGACATCCGACCGCGATTCGCGTTGGTGTCATCGCGGAGGTGGCGGAACAGCATGCGCTGCGCGTGACGCTCGGCAGTGTCGGGGTTGCTCAGGCGATGGAGCTTCCGGCTCCGGGGCATACGGTGCTCCCTTGCAAGACGACTGGTTGGGCAGGCGTCACGGTAGACGACCCGCTGACGCTGCGTCAGGCATGTCTCACAACTGTTAACAGTCCCGTGCTCGAAGGAACAGGACGCCCCCGACCTTGAGGACCGGGGACGTTGTGCGTCTGGCTGCTACGAGTCGGCCGGCCTGTCAGCGGTACTGCGGCACCCAGTTGTCGGGGTGATTCAGCCACGGGACCTGTCTGCCGTCCGCCACGGTCAGCCCGAAGCGTTCGACTCCCGGCCTGCCCTCGGCCTGCCACCACTGCAATGCCTGCTCTACGGCCTGCCACAGCCGTCGGGGTCCGGACTGGTACACGGTGGTCTCCGGCTGGTTCTTGCGCCAGACAACGGCCCCCCACGCCTTGTCGCCGAGGCCGTAGAACCAAGCGGTCGTCGCGTCGTCGACCTGTTCGTGGATCACGTGTGTCACGTCCGGCACCGCCAGGCCGATGACGAACTTCTGCACACCCCAGACCCCGCCGAGATCGCCCGCCGTGAGCATCGTCCGGTGCTCGGTGTTCGCGTCTCCGGGGAAGTCCGGGACGTATTCGGAGTGAGCGGGGAATGCCGTCCGTGAGCCCCGGTCCTTCATGAAGCCGACCAGCTCGGTGAAGTGACCCGAAGCGGTGTGGTCGCTGCCGACGGTCAGCTTCACCACGGCATCGCGGAAGGAGTAGTGCGTGCCCCACGGGGCCATGATCAGGCCCCCGGGCTTCACCTGCTGGATCCAAGCGCTGGGGATCTCTTTCACGCCGTACGTGGCAATGATCCGGTCGTACGGGGCTCCTGCGGGCCAGCCGAGCCGTCCGTCCCCGGTGATGACCTCGGGGGTGAGTCCGCCGCGTCGATGCGCGGTGCGGGCGGTGGCCGCGACCGTCGCGTCCACCTCCGTCCTGACGACCTGTCGGGAGCCGAGCCGGTGAGCGAGCAGACCGGAGCTCCAGCCCGTTCCGGTACCAGCCTCAAGTACCCGCATGCCGGGCGCTATGTCCAGGTCCCGCAGCATCGCCATGACGACGTTGGGCTGACTGTTGCTGCTGGTCGAAACCTGCCCAGCTTCGGTGCCTTCGTGTGCCCCGTCATCCCACTGCGTGACGATCGGGATGTTGGAGTCCACGGCACGCTGCCAGGCATCCGGGTCGGTGCGGCGGTCGACAGCCACGGTGGACTGGGATTCCTCGGTCCAGGCCCACATCAGATCAGGGATGAACAAGGAGCGGGGCACCGCGTTGAACGAGTCTTCCCAACTGGGAGACATGGAGCCGTTGTTGAGGAGGAACCGCCCCAGCGAGATGCCCGGGCGGTCCGTACCCTCGTTGAGGGTGTCCGTCACTTGCGGTGGCCCCCATCGCCGGGCGGCGACCCGCTGTCGGGGGATGGCGGTGGCGGGGGTGCAGGCGGCTGGATCGGCGCGGGGGTGCCCCCGTGCCCTCCGTCGTTCTGCAAGATCATGGGGTTCACATTCGAACCAGCAGCCGGAATCCATGGGGTCAGCTTGGGACCGTCCACGGAAACCGCTTCGAGCTGTCAGCCACGATCTCGACCAGGTGGCTACGGCCCGCCATCTCGAACGTCAAGGCGATAGCCCCACAACTCTCCAACTGCTCTGCCACCCGCTGCTCAGCCTCCGGGCCGGTCAGATACACCTGGTAGGCGTCTGCCTGAGTCGCACCCAACGGAAGCTCACGGAGCGAGCCCCACAGGGCTATGAGGGCATCCGCCAGCCGAGAGAACCTTGCCGGATGGGTTACGTCCTCGATCGACACCGTGAACCCGATGGTGGTGCCTCTGGTCAGCAGGTCCACAACGCCTCCTCAGCCTGATGCGGCTGCGCCGCTACCTGATCCGGTGGTACGAGGGTAGGAAAGCGAGAGGCAGGCTCTCTAGGTGCGATGCACGTCTATGCACGGCATCACCCGAGAGAGTCAGCGGCCCGGTTCACCAGGGCCCGAGCACTGGCACCGAACACAGCCATGGCCGCCAGGCGCGAGAAGGCAGCCGCGTAGGCCCGCACCTCTACAGGGGTGCGAATGCTGATCAATGCGGTCAAGGTCTCCACTTGAACGAACGATTCATCGAAGATCATGAAAGTCTCAATGCCCCACATGAGCCGTTGCGCGGCGGTCGGGATGACACCGATCGAGACCGAAGGGAACTCCATTGCCCGTAGCAGGTAGCCGAGTTGGGCCTGCATCGTGTCCTGATCCCCGTACCGGTGGTACAGGACGTGCTCCTCGATCAGCAGGGCGAAACGGTGATCACCTCGGCGCATCACCTGGTTCCGCTCCACCCGGGCCGCCGCCGCTGCCTCCGAGTCGTCCGGCGTCCCCTGAAACTCGGTGATCAGCCGGAGGAGAGCAGCCCCATACGCCTGAGTCTGCGTCAGGCCCGGCATGACGTTCGACAGGTACACATGGAACTGCCGCGTGCTCTCGTACAGCGGCACGTCGGCCTGCTGGTTCCGGCGCATCCCGGACTGGTGCAGCCTGCGCCAGCCCACATACATGGCGTCAGCGTTCCGGGTAGCGGCGATCAGATCAGCCGCCTGCTCCGGCACCCGGCAGGCAGCACACCATGCCCGAACATCACTGTCAGAGGGCACGGTCCGGGCGTTCTCGATACGGGAAGTCTTGGCCTGGTTCCAACCGCACCGTTCGGCCAGTTCCTTGCCGCTTAGCCCGGCAGTACGTCGGAGGCCGTGAAGCCTCTGAGCGATCTCTCTGCGCGCCTGCTGCGCACTGGACAGAGGAGAGGACATGGTGTGCTGTCGGCCAGCCGCCTACGCCTGCTGGACCTCTGCCGCGACTTGGTAGTCCTCATGAGGGACGGCACGTTCCCAGACAGCTTCGAAGGCTGAAGCGCAAAGGTCAGCCGTCGCCTGGTCCTCGTACAACTCCATTGCAGGCTGGGCCCATTGGCCGTCGCCGGTGAAGTGGTTCACGATCAGTACCTGGCCGTCGAACAACCAGAAGTCGTTACCGGGGAACGCAATGTCGGTGGCTTGCCTGCGCGGAAGCCAGCGAACCAGCTCTCCTGCGGTGATGTTGGCTGTCGTCAGGTAGTGCTCATAGCGGATGTACTCAGTGACCGGCTCGGACACGACCCGGGCCCGGCGCATCACCACACCCCGGCCCACGGCCTCGATCACGGCCGTGTGGAAGGAGTTCCACCAGGACGAACGGTCGGACCAGTCGATCACGTGGCCGTTCCGCCATGCCTTGAACTCCTTGGCCTCGTCCGCAATGTCGTCCGAGACCGCGTAGGAGTCCCGCAACTCAAGGTGAACGACAGAGTGTTCAGCGGCGCGGAGCAGTTCAAAGAAGTCCGGTTCGCTCTGCGGCATCGCAAGCCTCCCTAAGTGCCGTCACCATGCGAGCCGGAAGACGAACCACGGCTTCGTGATCCGGGATGCTACCGGTCTTGAGGCAGTCAGCTTCCGTGGCGTCGTCGATCCTCCACCCCTGAACGATCACGTCCGCCGTATCCGGATCCACCCACAACGTCGGGCTTCCGGTGTTCCCTGACTTCTCATCCTTGGCGATGAACTCCAGCGCCATACGGCCCTCCCGAGTCGAGTCGGTTGCAGTGCTGGAATCCTGCTCCGTGAGCGATCCTCGTGTCAGGACTTCGGCCAGATACGCCAAAGCCCCCGGCATCAGGCCGGGGACTTCGTGCCAGAGCGTCCTACGGGTGGTCGTACGCCACGGTCACGGGCGCGTGGTCCGACCAGCGGGCGGCGTGCTCGGTGGCGCGTTCGACCACGGCGGTGGTGGCGTGGGCGGCGAGGCCCGGGGTGGTGATCTGGTAGTCGATCCGCCAGCCCGAGTCGTTGTCGAAGGCGCGGCCGCGGTAGGACCACCAGGAGTAGGGGCCCTCCTGGTCGGGGTGGAGGGCGCGGACCACGTCGACGTAGCCGACCTCGTCGAGGACGCGGGAGAGCCAGGCGCGCTCCTCGGGGAGGAAGCCGGCGCTCTTCTGGTTGGCCTTCCAGTTCTTCAGGTCGGCTTCGCGGTGGGCGATGTTCCAGTCGCCGCAGACGATCACCTCGCGGCCGTCGGCTTCGGCGCGCTTGCGGAGTTCGGTGAGGTGCACCAGGAACTCGGCCATGAAGCGTTCCTTCTCTTCCTGGCGCTCGGTGCCGACCTCGCCGGAGGGGAGATAGAGGCTGGCGACCGTCAGGCCGGGCAGGTCGATTTCGACATACCTGCCCGAAATGTCGAATTCGGCCGAACCGAAACCAATCACGGTCCGAGTGGGTGCCTGTCGGGAGAGGATCGCCACGCCGGCCCGGCCCTTGCTGGCGGACGGTGCCCAGACAGCGTGCCAGTCGGTCAAGTCGCGTAGCTCGGGCGGCAGTTGGCCGGGATCGGAGCGTACCTCCTGGAGGCAGATCACGTCCGCCTCGGTGGTCGCCAGCCACTCCAGCAGGCCCTTCTTGGCGGCTGCCCTGATCCCGTTCACGTTCACCGAAGTCACGATCGTCACCGGAGAAGGGTATCCGGCCGGTCGGGCCGAGGCGTGCCGGGCCGGTTCGGGTCGTGAACGGTTTGTGAAGTCTTGTTCGGCCGTCGTCAAGCGGCGCCATTGGTCTTGACCATCTCCGCGACCACCCCCTAGGTTGCTTACTGCAAAGACCTTTAATAAAGAAGGACGGATAAAGCCCGCCCCTCCCACCTGCCGGAACATCGGGCGTGGGGCAGGCCCGGCGTCCTTCAGGGTGGAGGACACGGTGGGGCAGGGACAGCTCGCGGCAGTACCGGAGCCGAAGTACTGGCACCTGCGCACGGTGTTGGTGCGCACCATCGACGCGGAGTTCTCCACCGGTCAAATCCTCCCGAACGAGCGGGAGTTGGCCTCCAGGTTCGGCGTGGCCCGGGCCACCCTGCGGCAGGCGCTCGACCAGCTGGAGCTGGAGGGCCGCCTGGTCCGTCGCCGCGGCATCGGCACCCTGATCGCCGCCCCCCGGGTCGGCGTCCCGGTCAGCCGGCGTGAGGAGGGTTGGCCCGGCGCCGCCCGCAGCCAGTCCTGGCGCAGCGTCGACTGCGTGAGCGCCCCGGCCTCCGCGCAGATCGCGCTGGCGCTCGGCATCGCGCCGGGGGAGACGGTGCACACCGTCCGCCGCCTGCGGCTGGTGCAGGGTCAGATCATGGCCACCGAGTCGCTGCACGTTCCGGATGCGGTGCTGCCGCAGCTGCCCGCCGTCCCGCACGTGGTCGGCGGCGAGGGCGAGCCGGCCCGTTCGGTGCTCCGTCGGCTGGAGCGGCTTGGCATCGAGGGTGAGTCGCGTTCGGTCGAGCTCGGCGTCGCGGAGGCCGACCAGGCCGCGCTGCTGGAGCGCCCGCCGGGCACGCCGGTGCTGATCGTCACCAGCCAGTACGCCTCGGCCGGCCGCCTGGTCGCCGTCGCCGTCTCCACCTACCGGGCCGACACCTGCAAGCTCACCTTCGGTGAGACCGGTCTGGTCGAGGTCACCCCGGTCGAGGCCCAGCAGCCGGTCGGCGCAGCCTCCTGACAGCGTGACAGTGCCCCCGATCCGTCCGGTCCCGGACGGGCCGAGGCGCCAGGGGAGTCCACGGCGAAGAGCTGCTCCTCGACGGTGTCCAGCGCGACGCGCAGCGCGCCCATCGCCACCACCTCCTCGCCGAGTGCGGCGAGCGCCACCTCGGGTGCCCGGAGGCAGTAGAGCTCCAGCTGTTCGCGCAGCGGTTCCAACACGCCGTCAAGACCGGCCGCCCAGCCGCCGACCACCACGATCTCCGGATCGAGGGCCAGCACCAGCGCGGCGACATCGTGCACCAGCCGGCGCAGGAATCGGTCCATCGCGACCTGGGCCACCTGGTCGCCCTCGCGGGCGAGCCGGAGCACCCGGGCCACCGCGGCCTCGTCCAGCGGGTCGAGCGGCTTCCCGGTGGTGGAGAGCAGGCGCTCGGGAGTGGCTTCCTGGCCGAGCAGGTGCAGGGCGCCGATCTCGCCCGCCGCGCCGCCGAAGCCCCGGTGCAGCCGACCGTTGATCAGCGAACCGGCGCCGGGGCTGAGCCCGGCCATCACGAAGACCAGGTCGCCCTTGCCGACTGCCGCGCCCTGCCAGTGTTCGGCGATGGCGGCCAGGTTGGCGTCGTTCTCGATCATCACCGGGCACCGGAACGAGCGGCGCAGCCGCGCGCCGAGGTCGAGTCCGGTCCAGCCGGGCATCGCGGTGCCGAGCTTGACGGTGCCCTCGCGGTCGACGATGCCGGGGCTACCGACCGCGACCGCCCAGAGGCTGTCCCGGGAGACCCCGGCCTTGCGCAGCACCTCGGCGACGGTGGTGCGGGTCAGGGTGAGCCGCTCCTCCGGGTCGAGGGTCTCGGCCGCGGCTCTGGCGTGACTGCCGAGCACCTTGCCGGTCAGGTCGGCCAGGATGACCCGGATCTCGTGGACCCCGATCTCGATGCCGAGGATGTGCCCGGCCTCCGCCCGGAACCTGAACCAGCGGGCGGGGCGACCGCGCTGGCGGCCGCCGTCCTGGGACTGCTCGACCTCGGCGACGAGTCCGGCCTCGAGCAGGCCCTCGATCACGCCTTCGACGGTGGGCCGGGAGAGCCCGGTGTCGCCCACCAGTTGGGTGAGGGTGACCGCCTGTCCGTCCCGGAGTGCCCGCAGGGTCACCGCGGCGTTGATCCGACGCAGCAGCGAGGAGTCTCCTCCGGTGAGCCGATCCGCCAAGTCGCTGCCCTTCCGCAGATCGCGCGACAGCAGTGGCGCGCGTACCGAGTGCGCGGAGCCGTTCGTGCGTGCCCCCGCGTGATGAGCCGACCGGGCAGCGCGACACGGGGTACGGGCGCCGGAGGGCGTGAGCCGGATGCTACTCGGCGGGCCACCGACCCGCGAGCGTTTCCGCAGCTCATCACCTGTTCGGTATGAAAACGGTACGTAGCCCCGCCGGTCGGCGGTGTCAGTCTCCCAGCCGCCACACCGTCGTGGTCTTCACCGGGCGGTCCTCCAGGTCGGCCGCCGTCGGCACCTGGTAGACGGCCACCGAGCCGAACGCCGCCCGGGGCAGGTACGCCCGGCCGGGGTCGCCGATCAGGACCACCGCGCCCCTGGCGGCGGCCCGGGTCAGGAAGGGCAGCACCCGCTCGGCCATCGCGCGTTCGTAGAACACGTCGCCGGCGAGCACCACCTCGGCCGGTGCGCCGTCGCCGTCCAGCAGGTTCTCGCAGCGGGCGTCCACGGCCACGCCGTTCGCCTCGGCGTTGATCTGGATCGCGGCCACCGCGTAGGCGTCGATCTCGACCGCCGTCACCCCGGCCGCGCCACGCAGTGCGGCGGCGACCGCGACCAGCCCCGAACCGGCCGCCAGATCCAGCACCTTGCGCCCGGCTACCAGCTCCGGGTGGTCCAGCACGTACCGGGCCAGCGCCTGACCACCTGCCCAGGCGAACCCCCAGAACGGTGGCGGCAGGCCGATCTCGCCCTTGGCCTGCTCGGTCTGCTCCCACAGTCCGATGGCCTCGGCCGCCTGGTGCAGCTGCACTTCGGGCACGAAGGGTACCGGGGCGAGCCGGGTCTGCGCCCGGACGAACTCCTGGAGGGCTGCGGTGTCGACAACGGCTGAACTCATGCTCTGCCTTCCCACTGCACCAGACCGGCGCTGGTGCCCCCAGACCCTACGCCACCTGACGGGGCGTCAGCCGCCGCGTCCTTCGAGGTGGCGCCGGGCGGGCTCAGCTCGCGGTCAGCGGTTTGGTCCAGCGGCGCCAGCGGTCCTCGCGTTCGTAGCCTGCGGCGGCCCAGGTGTGGTGGGCGCGCTCGTTGTCCTCCAGGACCATGGCGTCGCCCCGGCGGCCGCCGAGGGTGACGAACCGGTCCTCGGCGGCGGCCAGCAGTGCCTTGGCGATGCCCTGTCGCCGGTGCGAGGGGAGCACCGCGAGTCGGTAGAGCGACGCCCGCCAGCCGTCCCAGCCGGCGATCACGGTGCCGACCACCAGCCCGTCCAGCTCCGCCACGATCAGGGCCTCGGGGTCACGCTCGATCAGCCGCGCGACGCCGGCCTCGTCGTCCGTGATGCTGGTGCCCTCGGCGGCCCGGGACCAGAAGGTCAGCAGGCCAGGCACCTCGGATCGGGTCGCGGTGCGGATCTTGATGTTCTCCATGGGGTCATGTTCTAGCAGCGGGTGCCCGCCGCGGCCGAGGCGATTTCTCACTCTGCGAGACGGCTTGGGCGTACTGCGGGCGTTCGCGCAGGAGGAGAGCGGCGGTCAGGGCCGGTGGAACAGCACTTCGGGAGCGTCCGCTGACGGACCGTCCAGCAGCGGCTGCGGGCGGCCCTTGAGATGCAGGTCGAGGAAGGCACCGACGTAGCGCCTGGTCAGCTCGGTGGAACGGGCGCCGGTGAGCGGGGAGGTGGGGTCGGGCAGGCCCAACTGGTCGCCGAGTACCGGGAGATCGGTGAAGCTGAAGTGGGTCGAGCCGGTGACGGTGAGCCAGCGCTTCCAGCCGTCCAGCCGGGGCCAGTTCGCATCCCAGGTCGGGTCACCGCCGGGGCGCGAGCTCTCGGCGCCGAGGAGCAGGAACGGGCGGCCGCCCAGATCGGCGGGGGACCAGATACTGCCGTCCAGGTCGATCCCGGCCCGGACCCGGCGGTCGGCTGCCATGGTGGCGGCGGCCGCCGCTCCGCCGATCGAGTGCCCGACCATGGCGATCCGCTGTCGGTCGATCAACTCGGCGTTGCGCCAGGCCGGGTGACGCCCGGTGAGCCGGTCCAGCAGGAACGAGACGTCGGCCGCCCGGCCGTCGGTTGCGGGGCGTCCGTCCTCGCCCAGCTGCTCGCAGGCCAGGCACTCCAGCATCCGACCGCCCGGGAAGGCCGTGCCGACGCTCTCGTAGGCGTGGTCGACGGAGGCCACCACGTAGCCCCGGGAGGCCAGGTCCTCGGCGAGTGCGCCCAGGCCGGCCCGGTGCACCCCGAGGCCGGGGGAGAGCACCACCAGGGGGTACCGGCCGCCCAGCGGGTGGGCGTCGGCGCGGGAGCTGACCCGGGTGCGGGCCAGCACGTCGGCGCGGACCAGCTGATCCAGGCGCCGGGCGGCCAGCAGCAACCGGGCTTCTTCGGTGCCGAGGTAGCCTGCGGCGTGGCCGGTGCCGGGGCGGGCCGGGTAGTACATGGTGACCATCAGCTCGCGCGGGCCCGACTTCGCCCAGTGGTCGACCCGGCTGCGGTCCACCAGGTGCAGGACGTCCTGGCCTACGGCGAACCGGCCGGTGGGGTGCGGGAGTTCGAGCTTCGTGCGGGCCTGCTGAACGGTGGCCGGGGCAGCGGCGGCGACGCCCGCGACGCCCGGGGCCAGCGGCAGGGCGAGAGCAGCGGCGAGCAGGGCGGCGGTGGCGGTCAGGCGTCTGTTCATGCCTCCGAATCTAGGCTTGGCCATCTGACGGAACGTCAACTCAGCGGAGGAGGCGGGTCATGCGACCGGATGAGGCTCCTCGTCCACCTGTGGGCGGACAAGGAGCCCCGCTACCCCCTAGGGCCGCACCCGGCAAGGTTTGCCCCGTCGCGCCGCCCGGCACGCACTCTCGCCGCACCGGTCAAAGGCCCAAGTAGCTCCGCTACGAGTGGCCTTCGTCCGGCACGCCGAGAGCACGCACCGAACGACGCGACGGGGCAAACCTTGCCGGGTGCGGCCCTAGTGCACGGAGAGGGTGCCCGACAGTGGCAGCTGCGCGGCGGAGGGCCCGGCCGTTGCGGTGAAGCTCCCCGGCTCGGTGCGCCAGGCGCCGTCGGCGACCGACCAGTGCTGCACCGCGCGGGGCGCCACCCGCACCGTCACCTCGACCCGTTCGCCCGGCGCAGCCGTGACGGTGGCGAAGCCGGCCAGCCAGCGGACCGGGCGCGGCAGGGCGCTGTCGGGCCGGGCCAGGTAGAGCTGCACCACCTCCCGTGAGGTGCGGAGGCCGGTGTTGCGCACGGTGACCACGGCGGTGAACGACTCGCCGGGCAGGACCTGTCGGGGCAGCTCCAGACCGAGATACTCCCAACTGCTGTACCCGAGGCCGTGGCCGAACCAGTACGCGGGCTCGGACCCCGTCCGGAGCCAGCCCCGGTGGCCGACGTCGAGGCCTTCCCGGTAGGCCAGCACGCCGTCGACCGGACGGGTGTCGAGCACCGGGACGTCGGCCTCGCCGGCGGGCCAGGTGGTCGGCAGCCGACCGCCTGGCTCGGCCCGGCCGAGCAGCAGTTCGGCCAGTGCGTCGCCGCCCTCCTGCCCGGGGAACCAGGTCAGCAGAACCGCCGCGACCTGCTCGCGCCACGGCATCAGCACCGGCCCACCGGAGTTGACCACCACCACGGTGGCCGGGTTGGCGGCGGCCACGGCCGCAACCAACTCGTCCTGCTCGCCCGGTAGTCGGAGATCAGGGCGGTCGAAGCCCTCGGACTCGTACTCCTCCGTGGTGCCGACCACGACCACCACCGCGTCCGCCTCCCTGGCCAGCGCGACCGCCGCCGCCGGCTCGGAGCCGCCGGGCGGGTCGGCGGCCAGGCTGAGGGCCCGGCCGTGCGCCGCCTCGACGGTGCGCCGGGCCAGCAGGGTGACCTCGCGGCCCGCCGGGAGGTCCAGCTCCACCTGCCGGTACGACGGGGAGACGTGCAGGTAGGTCGGGTCGTCGGACTCGGGAGCGACGTACTCGTCGACCAGGGTGCGGTCGTCGGCCCGGAGCAGGATCCGGCCGAGGCCGATCACGCCGAGCCGCCAGCGACCGCCGACCGGCGGGCGGAAGACGGTGCTGATCTCGACCGTCCGGGCCGTCGTCAGGTCCGTCCCGACGGACGGTTCGAGCACTCGGCCGCTGAGCCGGTGCTCGGTGTGGAGCTCACCCTCCAGGGCGTCCAAGTAGCGCACCAGCAGGCCGGGTTCGCCGGTCCGAGGGTTGCGGCAGTCGGCTGCCTCCAGCGGGGTAGGCCGGGTGCCGGTGCGTACGCCCGGCAGGTGGGACAGCTCCACCCCGGGCGGCAGTGCGGCGCGCAGACCGGCCAGTGGGGAGACGGTGGCGACCGGGAAGACCTCGGCGCTGCCGCCGCCCTGGGCCCGGGCGGTGGCGGCGTTCGGGCCGAGTACGGCGATCCGCCGCAGCCGGGCCGGATCGAACGGGAGCAGCCCGCCCTCGTTGCGGAGCAGCACCGCGCCGGCTGCGGCGGCCCGTCGGAGCAGGCCCCGGGTGGCCGGGTCGGTGGGGGTGGGCCGTGGCGCGGGGGAGGGGCCGAACGCGCGGACCCGGTGGGCGAGTCGGAGGTAGCGGCGGACCTTTTCGTCGATTACCTGTTCCGGTATCAGGCCGGACTCGACGGCGGCGACCAGCCGATCGCCCCAGTGCTCGTTCGGTCCAGGCATGGCGAGGTCGACCCCGGCCGCGCCAGGTCCCTCGGTGGAGTGCACCGCGCCCCAGTCGGAGACCACCAGACCGTCGAACCCCCACTCGCCCTTGAGCGGTTCGGTGAGCAGTGAACTCTCGCTCATCGACTCGCCGTTGACCCGGTTGTAGGCGGACATCACGGCCCACACCCCGGCCTCGACCGCCGCCTCGAACGGGGCCAGGTAGACCTCGCGCAGGGTACGTTCGTCCACCCGCGCGTCCAGGGTGAGGCGTTCGGTCTCGGAGTCGTTGGCGACGTAGTGTTTGGCGGTGGCCGCCACCCCGCCACTCTGGACACCGCGAATGTAGGCGGCACCGATCCGGCCGGTGAGCAGCGGGTCCTCGGAGAAGCACTCGAAGTGCCGTCCGCCCAGCGGGGAGCGGTGCAGGTTGAGGGTGGGGGCGAGCAGCAGGTGGACGCCCTTGCGGGTGGCCTCGGCGGCCAGCAGCGCACCGAGTTCCGTCACCAGCTCCTCGTCCCAACTGGCCGCGAGCGCCGTGGCGGAGGGCAGCAGCAGTGCCGTGTCGGTCTCGTCCCAGCGCTCGCCCCGGACACCCACGGGGCCGTCCGAGGTGACCAGCGGGCCGAGGCCGAGATCGGGCTCGGGGCTGGTACGGAAGGTGCCGCCGCCGGAGATCAGGCGGACCTTCTGCTTGAGGTCGAGGCCGGCGAGCAGACGGTCGATGGTGGTCATCCCTTCACGGCTCCCTGCATGATCCCGTCGATGACGTGACGGCCCATCACCAGGAAGGCCGCGATGACGGGGAGGCCGGCGACCAGGGCGCCGGTGAGGACGAGGGAGTAGTCCCGCAGGTAGCCACTGGCGAGCTCGGAGAGGGTGAGCTGGACGGTCGGGTTCTGCTGGGTCATCACGACCGTCGGCCAGTAGAAGTCGTTCCAGGTGGCCATGAAGGTCAGCATGCCGAGCACGGCCATCGCGGGCCGGGCGGCGGGCAGCACCACGTGCCGGTAGAGGCCGAAGGTGCGGCAGCCGTCGATCCTTGCGGCGTCGAGCAGTTCGTCCGGAACGGCGCCGAGCAGGTACTGCCGCATGAAGAACAGGCCGAAGGCGTTGGCGAGGGCGGGCACGATCAGGGCCTGCAGGTGGTCGGCCCAGTGGAACCAGTTGGCCATCATGATGTAGAGCGGGATGATGCCGAGCTGGGTCGGCACCATCATGGTCGCCACCACGGCGGCCAGCAGCGGACTGCGGCCGGGGAAGCGGAGTTTGGCGAAGGCGAAGCCGGCCAGCGTGGAGGTGAGCACCACGCAGACGGTCACGGTGCCGGAGACCAGCAGGGAGTTGGCCAGGGCCAGGCCCATCTCGGTCTGCTCGAAGGCCCGGCCGATGTTGTGGAACAGGTTGCCACCGGGCAGCAGCGCCGGCGGCACCGAGTTGATCTCGGTGTTGCTCCGGGAGGCGCCGACCACGGTCCAGTACAGCGGGAAGACCGAGAGCAGCACCGCGACGGCCAGGGTGACGTACACCCCTGCCCCGGCGCCGAGTTGACGGTTGCGGGCGGCGCGGATCATTCGGCGTCGACCCCTTTCAGGCGGCGGGCGGCGAGCAGGTTGACGGCGACGATCCCCACGATCAGCAGGAACATCGCCCAGGAGACGGCGGCGCCGTAGCCGTACTTGAACCGGCCCCAGAACTGGCTGTAGGAGTACAGCGCCAGGGTCTGGAACTGGTGCTGGGAACCGCCGCCGGCCGGGTCCTGCTGCTGACTGAACAGCAGGGGTTCGCCGAAGAGTTGGAGAGCCCCGATGGTGGAGACGATCACGGTGAACAGGATGGTGGGCCGCAGCATCGGGACGGTGAGCGAGCGGAACTGCCGCCAGCGGCTCGCCCCGTCCAGCGCCGCCGCCTCGTACAGCTCGTACGGCACCGACTGCATGGCGGCGAGGTAGATCAGCGCGTTGTAGCCCGTCCAGCGCCAGGTCACGATGGTGGCGATCGCCGTCCAGGAGGAGAGGGTGCCGGCCTGCCAGTCGATCCGGTCCACGCCGAACAGGCCGAGCACCCAGTTGACCAGGCCGAAGTCACGGCCGAAGAGTTGGACGAAGATCAGCGTGACGGCGGCCACCGAGGTGACGTTGGGCAGCAGCACACCGAGGCGCAGCAGGGTGCGGCCGCGCAGTCGGTGGTTGAGCAGGTGGGCCAGGCCGAGCGCGAAGAGCAGTTGGGGGACGGTGGCCAGCAAGCCGATGCCCAGGGTGTTGCGGAGCGCGTTGCGGAAGAACGGGTCGTCGAGCAGTCGGCGGTAGTTCTCCAGGCCCACCCACTGGCTCTCGCTGCCCGGTACATCCGCCCGCCAGCCGGTGAGCGAGACGTACCCGGTGTAGAGCAGCGGGAAGAGCCCGAAGACGGCGAAGACCAGGAAGAACGGGGCGATGTAGAGGTAGGGCGAGACTGCCCGGTCGAGGCGGCTGGCCGGTCTTGCCCGGGCGCGCCCSGGCCGGGCGGCGGTGGCCGGTACTGCCATGGATMCGTGCTCCTGACGGTGCTGGGCGGTACCGGCACCGGTGTCAGGGCCGGTGCCGGTACCGCGGTTCGGGGGGAGGTGACGCGAGGTCAGCCGGTGATGTTGGCGATGTCGGCCAGGGCCTTCTTCCAGGCCCCGGCGGCGTCGGTCTTGCCCTGCTCGACGGAGGTCAGCGCGTTGCCGAGGGCGGTGCCGATCTCGGCGCCGTGGGCGCCGAGCGGCTGCGGCTTCAGATCCTTGGCGGACTGCGAGAAGATCCGGCCGGTCGGCGCGTTGTTGAACAGCGGGTCGGTGTGCCCGGCGATCTCGGGCCGGCTCCAGAGCGCCTGGTCGGAGGGGAAGTAGCCCTTCTCGGTGAACAGCCAGGACTCCTGCTCGGGCGCGGCCAGCCACTTGGCCAGCTCGACGGCGGCGGTGGCGTGCTTGCTCTGCTTGGGCACGGTCAGGTACGAGCCACCCCAGTTGCCGCCCCCGCCGGGGATCCGGGCCAGGTCCCACTTCCCGCCGTCGGCGGGCGGGTTGGCCTTGAACTGGTAGCTCATCCAGGCCGGGCAGGCCACCGTGGCGAACTGGCTCTGCTGGAAGCCGGTGTCCCAGGCAGGGGTGAAAGCCTGGATCGCTGCCGACTGGCCGTCCTGGACGGCGGCGGCCACCGAGTCGAAGGCGGCCCTGACGGCCGGGTTGCTCTCCACCACGGGCTTGCCGGACTCGTCGTAGAAGCCGACCGGTGCCTGCGCGATCACGGCGCTGAACAGGTTGCCCGCGCTGTCGAACCAACGGACCTTCTTGTTCGGGCTGTTGGCGAGGAACTGCTTGCCGGCGGCGGTGTAGGCGGGCCAGTCGGCCATCAGGGCGGCGACCTGGTCGCGGTCGGTGGGCAGGCCGGCCGCCTGGAACAGGTCGGTGCGGTAGCAGAGTGCCATACCGCCCATGTCGGTCCCGAGACCGAACAGTGCGGAGCCGTTCTGACTGGAGGCGGGCGCGGTCTTGGACGGCACCCACTGCTCGCGACTCACCCCGTGCGAGAGGAAGTTGACGAACTTGTCGGCCTGCGGCTGGAAGCCGGCCACCTGGCCGATCTCGATGCCCTCGATGTCGGCGGAGCCGGAGCCGGCCAGCAGGTGGGCCCGGAGGTTCTGGTGGTGGGCGCCGAGATCGGCCCGGTTCTCCTTGATGGTGATGTTCGGGTGCAGCTCCTGATAGCGCTTGTACAGGTCGGCGTACCCGAAGTCGGAGAACAGGTTCACGGTGAGGGTGATCTTGGCGTTCGGGTCGTCCGAGGCCGAACCGCCGCTGCTGGAGCACCCGGTGGCGATCAGGGGCAGGGTGAGTGCGAGGGCGGCGGCCAGGCGGCGGGGTCTGGCGGAGCTGCTGGGCATGGGTGGATCTCCTGGGTGACGGCCGGGCGGGGCACGGCGGTGGAGGGATGCGTCGGCCGAGGCACGGGCGGGCGGATCGGAGCAGTGGGAGAGCGCTCTCCCGTGAGGCTGGAGCCTGGACCCGGCCGGGGGAGAAGTCAAGGGGGTCGGTCGAAGTCGGCGTCAGGCACCGAGTGCGCCAAGGTGCTTGACACAACGGAAACACCCGCGCAACCATCTCAACGCCAGGAGAGCGCTCTCCCACAGCGGACGCCCGACCCAGCCCTGCCGTCGCCCGGCCACCCCCTCGGAGCCGGCGGTAGGTGACGGCGCGGGTGCCCCCCTTCCGCACTGCTCACCTTGGAGAGTCCCGTCATGCTCAACTCCACTGTCCAGCAATCCACTTCGCCACCCACTCGATGGCGCTCGGTGGCCGGTCCGGTCGCGCTGGCGCTGGTCGCCGCGCTGCTGATGCTGTTTCCGACCACGGCGGCCCAGGCCGCACCCGCACTGCTCTCCCAGGGCAAGGCCGTGACGGCCTCCTCGGAGGAGAACTACGGCACCTCGGCCGCCAACGCGGTGGACGGCAACGCCGGTACGCGCTGGTCGAGTTCGAACTCCGACCCGCAGTGGCTCCAGGTCGACCTGGGTGCGGTGGCCGCCGTCAGCCAGGTGGTCCTGCAGTGGGAGTCGGCGTACGGCAAGGCGTACCAGATCCAGCTGTCCACGGACGGGGCGAGCTGGACCACGGTGTACTCGACCACGACGGGTGCGGGCGGGACGGAGACGCTGGGCGTCGCGGGTACCGCGCGGTATGTCCGGATGAACGGGACGGTGCGCGGCACCGGGTACGGCTACTCGCTCTGGGAGTTCCAGGTCTTCGGGACGGCCGGCGGTGCGGGCGGCTGCGGGGCCGCGAACGCCGCGCAGGGGAAGGCCGCCACGGCCTCGTCCGAGGAGAACTACGGGACCTCGGCGGCCAATGCGGTGGACGGCAACGCCGGTACGCGCTGGTCGAGTTCGAACTCGGACCCGCAGTGGCTCCAGGTAGATTTGGGTACCGCCCAGCCGGTCTGCCAGGTGGTCCTGCAGTGGGAGCCGGCGTACGGCAAGGCGTACCAGATCCAGCTGTCGACGGACGGTGCGAGCTGGACCACGGCGTACTCGACCACGACGGGTGCGGGCGGCACCGAGACCCTGAGCGTCGCGGGTACCGCGCGGTACGTGCGGATGAACGGCACCGTGCGCGGGACGGGTTACGGCTACTCGCTCTGGGAGCTGCAGGTCCGCACCGGCACCGATCCGACCACTCCGACCACCCCGCCGCCCGGGAACTGGACCACGCTGTGGAACGAGGACTTCTCGGGTGGGGCGGGCACCGGCCCATCGGCGGCGGACTGGATCGTCCAGACCGGCACCAACTACCCTGGCGGACCGGCCAACTGGGGCACCGGTGAGGTGCAGACCGACACCAACGCACCCGGGAACGTCGGGTTGGACGGTGCCGGGAACCTCAACCTGACCGCGCTGCGCAACGGCACGGCCTGGACCTCGGGCCGGATCGAGAGCCGCCGCTCGGACTTCACGGCTCCTGCGGGTGGCCAGCTGCAGATCTCGACCACGGTCAAGCAGCCCAACCCGGCCAACGGGCAGGGCTACTGGCCCTCGTTCAGGCTGATGGGCGCGGACAACCGGACCAGCCTCACGGCCTGGCCGGGCGCGGGCGAGATCGACGTGCTGGAGAACGTGAACGGCCGCAGCCAGCTCTCCGCCACCCTGCACTGCGGCACCGCTCCCGGCGGCAACTGCAACGAGTACAACGGGATGACCAGCGGCCTGGCGAGCTGCACCGGCTGCCAGACCGGCTACCACACGTACTCGGCGATCATCGACCGCAGCGTCACGGACGAGGAGATCCGCTGGTACCTGGACGGCCGGCAGGTCTGGCGGGTCAAGGAGTCCCAGGTCGGCGTGGCCACCTGGCGGAACGCCGTGCAGCACGGCTTCTACCTGGTCTTCAACCTCGGCATCGGCGGCGGCTTCCCGAACGCGGTCTGCGGCTGTACCTCGCCCGGCGCCGACACCTCCTCCGGTGGCGCGCTGAGCATCGACAAGGTGACCGTCTCGCAGACCACCGGCACCGCCCCCGCCCCGCTGACCGACCCGCCGGTGCCCACCGGCGCCTCCACCGTCAAGGTGACGGGAAGTCAGGGCAACTGGCAGCTCACCGTGAACGGCGCGCCGTACCAGGTCAAGGGCATCACCTGGGGCCCCGCCAACAGCGCGGCGGACGCCTACATCCGCGACCTCAGGTCGATGGGGGTCAACACCTTGCGCACCTGGGGCACCGACGCGGGCAGCAAGCCGCTGCTGGACACCGCCGCCGCGCACGGCCTCAGGGTGGTGAACGGCTTCTGGCTCAACCAGGGCGCCGACTACGTCAACGACACCGCCTACAAGACCAGCACGCTGGACCAGATCAAGCAGTGGGTGACCACCTACAAGAGCCACCCGGGCGTGCTGATGTGGGATGTCGGCAACGAGGTGCTGCTGACCACCCAGGACCACACCTACAACGGCACCACGGTCGAGCAGCAGCGGATCGCCTACGCCAGGTACGTGGAGGAGGTCACCAAGGCGATCCACGCGATCGACACCGACCACCCGGTCACCTCGACGGACGCCTGGACCGGTGCGTGGAAGTACTACAAGGACTACACGCCCAGCCTGGACCTGCTCGCGGTGAACTCCTACGGCTCGGTCTGCAACGTCAAGTCCGACTGGATCAGCGGGGGTTACACCAAGCCGTACATCATCACCGAGTCCGGCGAGGCCGGTGAGTGGGAGGTCCCGAACGACGCCAACGGCGTGCCCACCGAGCCCAGCGACATCGCCAAGCGCGATGCGTACCTGGCCAACTGGGCCTGCATCAGCGGCCATACGGGGGTCTCGCTCGGGGCGACGGTGTTCCACTACGGCACCGAGAACGACTTCGGCGGCGTCTGGTACAACACCGTGCCGAGCGGCTGGAAGCGGCTCAGTTACTACTCGGTGGCCAGCGGCTACGGCGGCAACCCGGGGAGCAACCGGCCGCCGGTGATCTCGGACCTGTCGCTGAGCAACACCGCGACCGTGCCGGCGGGTGGCACCTTCACCATCGCGGCCAACGCCACCGACCCGGACGGGGACCTGATCCGGTACCAACTGCTGTACTGCGCCAAGTACCTGGGCGGCGGCACCGGCTTCCAGCAGGTGGGCTTCACCCAGACCGCCGACGGCCGGTTCACCGTCACCGCGCCGAAGACGCTGGGCGTCTGGAAGGTCTACGTCTACGCCTACGACGGCCACGGCAACGTCGGCATCGAGACCAAGTCGTTCAGGGTGGTCGCCCCGCCGGTGAGCGGGACCAACGTCGCGCTCGGCAGGCCGACCACCGCCTCGACCTACCAGGCGGTCGGCAACGGCGCTCCGTACCTGCCCTCGTACGCTACCGACGGGAACTGGGGCAGCCGGTGGGCCAGTGAGTGGGCAGACGGCCAGTGGCTCCAGGTCGACCTGGGCCAGGTGACCAACCTGCGGCACGTGCAGCTGGGTTGGGAGGCCGCCTACGGCAAGGCGTACCAGGTGCAGAGCTCGAACGACGGCGCCAACTGGACCACGCTCTGGTCGACCGGCAACGGGAGCGGCGGCGTGGACGACTTCGACGTCACCGGCTCGGGCCGCTACGTGCGGCTGAACATCACCCAGCGGGGCACCGCGTACGGCAACTCGCTCTACGAGTTCGCCGTCTACTCCTGAGCCCCGAGGGACCACAGAACTCCCGGGGCCGGTCCTCGACTTCGGCCCCGGGTGATCCCCCCACCCGTTCGTTTGACCTGGAGGGTCAGATGAGAACTCGGTACCACCCCCGAGGCAGACCACGCCGGACAGCGTTGCTGGCCTCGTTCGCCATCCTGCTCTCGCTGCTCGGCCTGGGCAGCGCAACCCAGCAGGCGACCGCCGCGGACAGCCTGATCTCGCAGTCCCGGCCCGTGGTCGCCTCCTCGATCGAGACCACCTCGACTCCGGCCGGGGCAGTCGTCGACGGCGACAACTCCACGCGCTGGGCCAGCGAGTGGAGCGACCCGCAGTGGATCCGGATCGACCTGGGCGGCAACGCCTCGATCAGCCGGGTCGAGCTGCTCTGGGAGGTCGCGTACGCCAGCGGCTACCGGCTGGAGGTGTCCCCGGACGCCGTCAACTGGAGCACGGTGTACTCGACCGCCAACGCGACCGGCGGCAGCCAGACCGTGAACCTGGCGGCCACCGGCCGGTACCTCCGGCTGTTCGGCACCGCCCGGGCCACCGGGTACGGGTACTCGCTGTACGAGTTCAAGGTGTTCGGATCGGTCCAACTCGGCACCACGGGTTATGTGTTGGCCAACCCGCAGGTGACCGGTGTGAGTCCCTCCACGAAGGTGCCGCCGAACGCGTACTTCCACGAGTTCCAGGCGAACTGCTCGGTGACCCGGAATCTGCCGGACGACCCGATCGTCTTCCCGGGCCAGGCCGGCGCCTCGCACATGCACACCTTCCTGGGCAGCACTGTGACGGACGCCAACTCCACCCTGGCTTCGCTGCAGGCGGGTTCGACCTCCTGCGTGGCGCCGGGGGACCGGTCGGGCTACTGGATGCCGACCATGTACAACGGCAGCGCGCCGGTCCAGCCGGTCGGCCCGCAGGTGATCTACTACAAGACCGGGGTGATCGACTACACCAGCGTGCGGCCGTTCCCGCCGGGCCTGAGGTTCGTGGTCGGCAGCCCCAGCGCGACCGCGACCGAGTTCGCGACCAACCCGGGCTACGTGGCGGGCTGGGAGTGCGGGGACAGCTACCGCAACATCGACCTGCCGGTCAGCTGCCCGGCCGGCACCCAGATCAACCTGCGGTACCAGGCGCCGAGTTGCTGGAACGGTCTGTACCTGGACACGCCGGACCACAAGAGCCACATGGCGTACCCGATCAACGGTATCTGCCCCACCTCGCACCCGGTGGCGCTGCCGATGATCGAGTTCAAGATGGCCTTCCCGGCCGGCAGCGGTGACCTCAGCCAGCTGCACCTGTCGAGTGGACGGGGCTTCTCCTTCCACTACGACTTCTTCAATGCCTGGGACGTGCCCACGCTGGCCGCCCTGGTGAACCACTGCGTCATCGGTGGTCTCCAGTGCGACGCGCGCGGCTACGACGAGACCCAGCCCGGTCGGGGCGCCGCGCTCAACGCGCAGTACCAACTGCCCTGACCGAACCGTTCCGGCGCCGCGCCGGTGACCGTTCGTGCGGTCGCCGGCGCGGCATCGTCCGTCTGTTGTAGGGGAGTTGAGATGAGGAGTCGGATCTTCGGGGGGCTGGTGCTCGCGCTGGCGGTGAGCGGTTGCGCGGGAGCGCGGGCCGCCCCGGAGGCGCCGGTGTCCCCGGCGGCGGTGGTGAGCAAGGGACCGTCCGACGAGGCGAGGCTGGTCTGCACGGGTCGGACGGCCGAGCACATCTCCGGCGCGCTCGGGGTCGCCGCACGGACGCCGCTTCAGCCGAGCTGGGCCGAGCAGGTCTATGCCTGCGACTACGTCTACCCCGACGGCTCGACCATCCGACTGGCCGTCAAGGACCTGCCGGACGCGGCCGCGACCAGTGCGTTCTTCGAGGCGAAGCGGGCGGTGGCGGGGCCGGTCACGGTGGTGGACGGGATGGGGGAGGGAGCGTTCGCCCGGGCCGACGGTTCGGTGGTGGTGCGCAAGGACAACGCGGTGCTGACGGTGGACGTCGCGGCACTGCCCGCCACCTTCGGGGCCCCGCCGCGCTCGCGGGCCAATGTCGCGCTGACCGTGGCGACGACCGTGCTGATCTGTTGGGTGGAGTACTGACGTGAGTTCGGAGAGCAGTGGGAGAGCGCTCTCTCGCCGTGCTATAAACGACCCCATGAGCAGAGCCCTACCCTCGGCGGCCGATCGGAAGACGGCCACCCTGGAGGACGTCGCCCGGGTCGCGGGCGTCTCCCGTGCCACCGTCTCCCGGGTGGTCAACGGCGTCCGCAACGTCGACCCGGACCTCCAGCAGACCGTCCGGGACGCGGTCGCCGCCACCGGGTACGTGCCCAACGGCGCCGCCCGCTCGCTGGTCACCCGTCGGGCGGGGGCGGTCGCCCTGGTGGTCTCGGGCACGGGCGCCGCGGTGGACGACGAGGAGTCGACCCGGAGTCAGATCTTCACCGACCCGTTCTTCGGCCGGGTGGTCAGCGGGGTGTTCAGCGCACTCCGCCCGCTCGGCGTGCACCCCGTGCTGATGCTCGCCGACGACCCGGCGGCCCGGGAGCAGGTGCTCGGCTACCTGCGCCAGGGCAATGCCGACGGTGCGCTGGTGGTCTCCACCCACGCCGGGGACCCGCTGCCCGCCCTGCTGCTGGCGGCCGGACTGCCCGCCGTGCTGTTCGGCCGCCCGGCCGAGCCGCTGCCGCTCAGCTGCGTGGACGTGGCCAACCGGGACGGCGGCCGGCTGGCCGCCGAACACCTGGCCGGCCGGGGCAGCCGACAGTCCGTCACCATCGCGGGCCCGGCCGAAGTCCCCGCCGGTCGGGACCGACTGGCGGGCTTCCGGGAGGAGATGGCCAGGCGCGGCCACCCGTACGTACCGTCCGCCGAGGGCAACTTCACCCAGCTCGGCGGCGAGCAGGCGATGACCCGGCTGCTGGCCGAACACCCGGACCTGGACGGGGTGTTCGCCGCGAACGACCTGATGGCCAGGGGCGCACTGTCGGTGCTCGCCGACCACGGCCGCCGGGTCCCGGAGGACGTCGCGGTGGTGGGCTTCGACGACAGCAGTGCCGCCACCGTCGGCCGCCCGCTGCTCACGACGATCCGTCAGCCGGTCGAGGAGATGGCCGCCGAGATGACCCGGATCCTGCTCTCCCAACTGGCGGAGCCGACGGCCCGGGCCACCTCGGTGCTGTTCGAACCGGTGCTGGTGCTGCGCGCCTCCGCCTAGCGGCGCCCGTTCGGTCAGCGGGTGCCGGTGACGCGTAGGTTGGCGAGCACGGTGGCGCCGTCCGGAGTGGTGGCGAGGATGCGGCCGGAGCGGTGCCAGTAGGTGACCGCGTCGGCGTGCCGCCGCAGGCCCGGGGTGTGGCGGAGGTCGGCCCCCGGGAACAGGACGGTGGCCGTCGGGGCCGGGCGCGCGCCGCTGCCCGTGTGGAGCAGGAATCCGGTGCCGGCCGGGTCGGGCACCGGGAGCGCCCAGTGGTCGCCGTCGCCGATCGGGCCCGACGGCGCGATGCCCGCGACGTCGTCGGCGGGCGTGGGCGGGAGCCCGGCGACCAGGCTCAGGACGGTCCGGTCCGACGCCCCGTCAACCTCGTCGTCGGCTTGTGGTACGGCGGTGAGCAGCCCCGCACTCGCGAGCGGCACGCAGTGGTCGGGGTGGAACGAGTCCAGCGCCAGCCGGGAGCGCAGCTCCCAACCGGGCAGGTCCCAGCGCCAGAGCTCGACCAGCGGTGGGCCGTCGGGCAGCGGCGAGACCACGACGGCCGAACACTTGTCGGCCGTGCGGGCGACGGTGCCCACCAGCCGCTCGGGGCCGCCGAGTTCGCGCCAGACCACGGTGGGGCCGGGGGCGAGGGTGTCCAGTACCACGATGCCCTCGCCGTCGGCCGTGACCAGGTGGCGGCCGTCGTAGGAGCCGGTGATCTGCCGGGCGCGCAGCGTCGTCCAGGGGCGGATGGTGCGGGTGGCGAGATCCAGTCGGGTGATCTCCCTGGTCTGTCCGTAGCCCGCCACCAGGAGTGCGGAGCCGCCGTGGTCGGCGAGCACCAACTGGTCGGCGGGCACGTCCCATTGGGCCTTGGTGCGGCCGTCGGAGGTGAGCAGGTGGACGCCCGCCTGGCCGCAGGCGACCAGGACGGCGCCGGAGCCCAGCAGCGCCGCGTCCAGCACCGGCAGCGTGCCGGGGCGGTCGGCGGCGCTGTGTACGGCGGCGGCGCGCACGCCGTGCGGGGCCGGGCGGTGCGGCTTGGCGAGGTCGGCCACCACCAGCGGGTCGGCCCGGCCCAGCAGCCGCTGGTGGCTGGAGCGCGTGTCCCGCGCGTTGAGGTCGCCGCCGAAGCCGCCGTCCCGGACCACCGCGCGGGCCGCCGCCGTGGCGAGTTCGCGGTCCACGGCCGGGTCGGCGGCGGGGAGTCGGGCCAGCCCGGCGGCCAGCACCGACCGCCCGGTGACGGTCGGGTCGCCCCCGCTGTCGAGGACGGCCAGGGCGAGCGCGTGGGTCGCATCCCCCGCGCCGAGCGCCAGCAGGTAGGGCAGCGCGCGGCTGCGGGTCGCCCCGCCGAGGGCGACCGCTTCGCGCAGGTCGGCGACCGCCGAGGGGCGCAGGGACTCGTCCGGCCAGAGCACCTCGGCAGCGCCCAGGCGGTCGCCGGAGTCCCGGCAGTGTGCCGCCCAGGCGGCCCGCAACTCGCGTGCGGCGTCCGGGTCTTCGGCCGAGAGGCGTTCGACGGCCGAGGCGAAGACGCTCCGGCGGTGTGCCGTCCGGACGGCCCGCTCGCGCTCGCCCGCCTGCCACCATAGGCGGACCACCAGGTCGGCGGCGAGCTCCCGGCCCTCCGCCAGTTCGGCCGCCGCCGCAGGCCGGCCGTGCCGGGCCAGCAGCGCGACCGCCTCGGCCGGAGCGTCCAGCAGGTCGGCGAGGACGAAGGCGGCCTCGTCGATCCGGCCCGCACGCTCCAGGTCCTCGGCGGCGCGGCGGTAGAGCGCGGCGAGGTGCTGGTGCACGGAGCGGCCGGAGAGCGGGGACGAGGCGCTCGATTCGCCGGCCCGGGGTGTGGGGCGCAGCTCGCCCGTGTGGCGGCGGGGCAGGCCGAGGGTGAGCCAGGACTTCTGGCCCGCCGGCCGCTCGTCCGCCAGCCGGATCGCGTCCCGCAGTGCATCGTCCCATTGGCGCTGCTCGAACGACCTGGTCAGCTCACGCAGGTAGCGCGCGTGTCGGCCGCGGACCAGGTTGCCCGCCGTACGCATCGTCAGGCGGGCCAGCAGTGGGCCGAACAGCGGTCGGCGCGGTTTCGCGCGACCGGACGCAGCCTCGGCAGCGGTACCGGAGCCGGAGCCGGCCGCGGGCGGGGCGGCTGCGGCGACCCGCGCAATTCTGCGGGACCGGGCGACCGCCACGATGACGGCGAGTGCGAGTCCCAGCACCCAACTGCGCGGGTCGTGATCGAGGCCCACCCGGGCGGAGGAAGCGATCAGCAGCAGGCCGGCCAGCAGCGCCGCCACCGTGCTGACGGCGAGCGGCCCGAGCCAGGCCGGCGGGCGCAGTCGCGACGGGAACCACGCCCGACGGCGACGGGAGGCCGCCGGGGTGTCCTCGGTGAGCCGCCGGGTCCGCTCCGTCGGCGGCGCGATGCCGGCCGCCGCTCGCAGGTCGGGGCGCGGTTTCTCGGGCAGGGCCTCGACGACGGGTGCGGCCTCGGGCGCGGCGGCGCCGACCGGCCGTGGGCGGTGCACCGTGAGCCCGGAGAGGTCGAGCCAGTCGGACGGGTCCAACTCGACCAGCCCCGCGACAGACTGAGTGGTTGTCAGGCCGCCCGAGGCGAGGGCGAGTTGACCGGACATCGCCAGGGAGGTGTCGGCTCCGAGCGAGGCCGACCCTCCCGTACCCGTGCGCACCACGGGCAGCCCGGGAGCCCGGTCGGCCCGGATCTCCACAGCGGCTGCCAGGGTGAACAGCCAGCGACCGTCCGGCAGTCGGCGCAGTTCGGCGCCGTCCTGCCAGGACTCGAGCACCCGCTCGGCGGCCTCGGCCGCGCCGATCACGGGTACGTCGAGGACGAACCCGGTGGCGGTGACGGCGGCGCGGAACGCCGCGTCCTGGGTGGTGCTCACTCGGTGCCCCCGATCAGGAACTGGATGCGGCCGGTGGTCAGGTCGCCGATCACGATCCGGCCGGGCTGGGTCTCGGCGGCGATCAGCGGCCTGCTGGGGTGCACGGTGGGCGTGCCCGGGCCGCCGGAGAAGCGGGTCAGCGTCCGCACACCGTCGGCGTTGACGCTGCGCACCAGGTGACCGGCGCGGCTGAGGGTGATCAGCGTTGGCTGCGGTCCGTGGACGAGGCCGATCACCTCGGCCTGCTCGGAGAACGCGAGGCGGAACGCGGAGCCCTGCGCCGTGCGCACCTCCCAGGTCCGACTGTCGTGCGACCAGGCCTGGGAGCCGCAGCTGTGCACGAAGTGGTGGACGCCGCGTGCTTCGTCGTGCAGCCGGCCGTCGAACAGCCTCGGCTCGCGGAACCGGTTGAAGGGCGTGCGGCCACGCGTCCCCCGGCCGACCGCGCCGTCGTCGGCGACCCGGCCGTCCGGCCTGATCCGCCACCAGCGGCCGGCCAGCGGGAGCTCCAGATCCGCACTCCGGCGCAGCAGCGGCAGCACCGGACCGGCGAACAGCTCTGCCAACAGGGCGGGTTCGACCCCGAAGGCCGCGAGGTCGGCGGTGTTCGCGCCGGGCTCGCCGATCCGACGGCCGATGACATGGGTGGTGAGGCGGTCGCCCTCGACGCACAGGACGATCAGGCGGCGGCCGGTTCGCCCGGCGGCGAGCACCGGTCCTGGCAGGTCGTGGCGGTGCATCCGCAGGGTGGTGGCGCCGCCGCGGCTGTCGTGGTTCGGCAGGTTGACGGAGAACAGGGTGGTGGGCTGCTCTCCCCGGGCCAGCAGGGTCCGGGCCTCGGTGGTGAAGACGGGCAGGGTCGGGTGCCCTGCCTCCCCGGCGTTGTCGGCCGGTGCGGCGACGGCGACCGGACCGCCCCGGCGGAACTCCGCCCCGCGTAGCGCCCGGACGGCGATCCGGCTTGCGGGCAGCGGGAGTTCGGCCGTCGTACCGTCGAGCCTGATCGTCACGTGTGTCGCGCCGTCGGCTGACCAGCGGGCGGGCTCGCTGGTCAGGACCCCGGGGCGGGGCGGGATCCGCTCGGCCAGCCGGGGTGAGGTCAGCAGCCAGGCCTGGTCGGCAGCGTCCAGGCCCGCAAGGGCGAGTTCGACGTCCGAGGGCGTCGGGTCGGCGGGCCGGCGGGCGGCCAGCCAGGCCGGCAGCAGCTCGGCGAGGTCACCGGTCAGCGGGCGGACCGACGGGTTGCCGAGCACGCCGACGACCAGCTCGGTACCGCGCGCAGCCGCCCGGCGGTGCAGGACGAGCAGCGCGGCGAGCTGGACCAGCCGCCCGGCACCTGCCTGGGTGGGGCCGGCGTCGACCAGGGCGACCATCCGGCCGCGCACCGTGGGCTTGTTGAACTCCGGTGCCAGGTGCAGTAGTTCACCGTCCACCAGGCGGCGGAGGAACTCCTCGGGGTACTCGTCCGCGAGCAGCCACTCGGACGGCAGCAGCTGGTCAGGCCGCCCCGAGCGGGCGAGCCCGCCGAGGCCGTCGGGGTCACCGTGGACATCGGCCACCGGCTCGCGCTCGCCGACCAGGGCGTCCAGGCGACGCAGCAACGGGCCCAGCGCGACGGCGAGTTCGGGCGAGATCGCCGAGAGGGCAGCGGCCCACGGGGCGAGGGCGGCGGGCAGTCGGGAGGTCGTCACCGGCCGGGTCACGAGGTGCCGTCCGCTCCGCTGTCGGGATCGGTGCCGGTCGGCCGGGTGAACGGATCAAGCGCGTCCCCGGAGACGAGCGGCACCGGCGGGTCGGCGACCAGCGCGCGACCGGGGACGAGCACGCACAGCTGACCCTCCGCCGCGCCGAGAGCTCGGCGCCAGAGGGTGGCGGCGGGCGCGGGGCGGGCGGTGGTGGGCGTCAGCAGGCCCGCGTCCCGGCCCAGGTAGCGAGCGCCGTCCGCCCACGGCAGGTCCTGCTCCGCGCCGAGTACGAGCAGCACCCGGTCGGTGGCGGGCAGGCTCGGACCGTCCTCGGCGAGTACGGCGAGGCGGGCCCCGCCACGGACCCGCTCCCGGGCCGCGACGGCCAGGCCGGGTACTGCGGCGCCGACCGCGAGCACGGCGACGGACGGCAGCGGCGGCTCGCGGCGCTCCCATTGGAGGGGGAAGGACGGGCCGAGCTGGGCGAGGGTCACGAGGGGGTTACCGCCGCGACCAGCTCGGCCCGTATCCCGGTCAGCGCGGCCGGCAGGTCGGCGGGGTCGAAGCCTGCGTCGATCTCGCGCAGGGCGGCCTCCAGCCGCAGCCGCGAGTCCCGTCCCTCGGGCAGGCCCCGGTGCTCGGCGAGCAGCGCGGTGCCGGTGTGGGCCAGCCGCTCGGCGCGGGCGGCCGTGCTGCGGGAGAGCTCCTCGGCGGCGTGCACCAGGCTGCGGTTGGCGGACTTCTCCACCAGATCTGCGAGGGTGTCCCGGGCCAGCGCCTGGGTGTCGGCGGTCGGGGCGACCAGCGGCAGCACCCAGAGGTCGCGCGCGGAGGCGACCGTACGGCCGTCCAGCACGGCAGCGGCGGCGACCAGCTTCTGCGAGCGCACCGCCCGTCGGTCGCTGACCGGCACCCCGGCGCTGCGCAGTCGGCGCAACGCCGTCCCGACCAGCGGGGTGACCTCGTCGAGGTCGCAGGCGCGGGCGGCGGCGGCCAGCCGGTCCACGGCGGCGAGCATGCTTCCCGGGGTGCCGTGGGCGGTCGGCGCGGCGGCGGGGCGGCGGCCGGCCTCCAGCAGCTCCTCCAACCGGGCGTCGGCCACCGGCTCGACGAACACCCGGGCCAGGAAGCGGTCCGCGAAGGCGGCCAGCGCCGGGTCCTCGGGCAGGTGGTTGGCAGCTCCCACGCAGATCCGCAGCGGGCTGGCGAGGACGGTCCGGCCCCGGCGGAAGACCCGTTCGTTGAGCAGTCCGAGCAGGGTGTTCAGCACCGCCGTGGAACCGAGGAAGACCTCGTCCAGGAAGGCGATCTCGGCCTCCGGGAGCATCCCGGCGGTCTCGAACTCGACCCGGCCCTCCCGGAGTCCGCGCAGATCGACCGGGCCGAACAGCTCGTTCGGCTCGGTGAACCGGCCGAGCAGGTACTCGAAGTAGCGGCCGCCGAGCTGACCGGCCATCCGGCGCACGGCCTCGGACTTCGCGGTGCCCGGCGCACCGACGACCAACAGGTGCTCCCCCGCGACCGCACAGAGCATGACCACCTCGGCCACCGTCTCCCGGTCGACCATGCCCCGGCCCGCGGCGGCCACGGCGGCGCCGACCAGTTCGGCATCCGCAGCCAGCGGCGAGCGGTCGGGTGCGGCGGGGATGCTGTTCGGGTCGGTACTGATCTCGGTCACAAGCAGGGGATTCTACGGGCCCGTCATTCCCACCTACCAGCGGGTTTCGACTTGGTCGGGGCAGGAGACCGGGGAGGTTCGGGCTCGCGGACAGTGCCGAGCCCGAACCCCCTGAAGCGGCGTCAGGCCTGGAGGGCGGCCTTGCGGCGGCGGTCCACGACGGCTGCCGCGATCAGCACGACGGCGGCGGCGACCAGCGACAGGTACATCTGCGTGCGCCCGTCGGCGTCGGTGAACATGTACACCATGACGAACCCGATCAGGCCGATCGTCGCCCAGGTCAGGTAGGGGTACAGCCACATCCGGACGGTGAGGCGCTCGGGCGACTCCCGCTCGATGATCTTCCGCATCCGCAGCTGCGAGAAGCAGATCACCAGCCAGACGAAGAGCGCCACCGCGCCCGAGGAGTTGATCAGGAACTTGAAGACGGTGTCCGGTGAGGTGTAGTTGAAGAACACCGCGACGAAGCCGAAGACCACCGAGGACAGAATCGCCGTACGCGGCACCCCGCGCGCGCTCACCCGGGCGAAGGCGCGGGGAGCGTCACCCCGCTGCCCGAGCGAGAACGCCATCCGGGAGGCGGTGTACAGGCCCGAGTTGAGGCAGGAGAGCACGGCCGTCAGCACGATCACGTCCATCACCCGGCCCGCGCCCGGGATGCCCACGTGCTCCAGTACCGCGACGTACGGGCTGCCCTTCACCGAGGCGTCGTTCCACGGCAGCAGGGTGACCACGATCGCGATCGAGCCGAGGTAGAAGACTCCGATCCGCCAGATCACGCTGTTGGTGGCCTTGCTGACGGCCTTCTCCGGGTCGGCGGACTCGCCGGCCGCGAGGGTGACGATCTCGCTGCCCATGAAGGCGAAGACCACGGTCAGCATGCCGGTGAACACCGCTCCCACCCCGTGCGGGAGGAAGCCGCCGTTGCCGGTCAGGTTGGTCATGCCGACCGCGTCGGTGCCGGGCAGCAGCCCGAACACGGCCAGACCGCCGATCACGATGAAGGCGATGATCGCCACCACCTTGATGCCCGCGAACCAGAACTCGAACTCGCCGTACGAGGCGACCGAGAACAGGTTGGTCGCCGTCAGCACGGCCATCACCGCCAGGGCGAACGCCCACTGCGGCACGCCGGGGACCCAGGAGTTGAGGATCTTGGCGCCGGCGGTGGCCTCGACCGCGAGGACCACGACCCAGAAGAACCAGTAGAGCCAGCCGATGCTGAACCCGGCCCAGCGGCCGAGCGCCCGGTCCGCGTAGGCGGAGAACGAACCGCTCTGCGGGTCGGCGGCGGCCATCTCGCCGAGCATCCGCATCACCATGACCACCAGCACACCGGCCAGCGCGTAGGACAGCAGGATGCCGGGGCCGGTGGAGGCGATGCCTGCGCCGGAACCGACGAACAGGCCGGCTCCGATCACGCCGCCGATGGCGATCATGGACAGGTGCCGGTTCTTGAGCCCGGCCTTCAGGTGGCCGCCGTCCGATGCGCCGTGGTCCGGGGTCTCCGGAGGCGACGCGGCCTGGGTGGTGGTGTTCGCACTCATGGGTGAGGGTGCCTGTTGCCTTTCCCACGCGGCTGACCCTTCGACCTGTTGTGCCGAAGAGAGAGGGGGACAGACCCGCGTATTGCGAGGCAATCTAACTGCTATCAACCGATGACCGGACCGACCACCTTGAAATGCTCACTCAATCTCAACAAAACCCGAGGTCAAGGCGGTGGGCCCAGAGATGATGAAAGCTCAAATCTGACACACCGTCGGAATGCCCTTGCTGTTCCTAGAATCGGGGATGACGACCGAGGGGGAGATATGGCTTTCGAGATTTACCTGCCGCTCACGGATGACCCGGAGGGGAACGCCAAGGCTGTTCGGCTTGCCGGGGAACTCGGTGAGATCGGCAACGAGCGGTTCCTGCGGGCTGTTCTACGGGATCCGGCGGTTTTCCGCCATCGGAGCACCGACCGGCTGGTCGGCTGGGAGGCCGCGGCTCCGGGGGCGATCGAGCCGAACTCCAGTCTGTTGCTGCGGGCCCTCCACCTGTCCTTCACCGCGCACCTTCCGCTGAGTCTCTCGCCGGATCTGCTGTGGTACGCGGTCGTGCATGAGGTGGCCGTGCACGTTCGCCTCAACTCCGTTGCGTACGAGGGGCTGTTCACTGGTACGCCGGGATTTCGGCAGACCATCACCGTGTACGACGATTCGGCGCCCTCGGACTGGGAGCGCTCGATCAACCTGGTGCAGGAGCCGCTGCGCGAGCGGATCGGAACCGAGATGGCCGAGCTCTTCCAACCGGCCTTCTCGACCACGACGTCCGCCGATGCCACCGCCGCGTTGGTGGCGCTGATGGACGTCGTCAGCCCGTACTACCGTTTCCGTTGGAGGACCCTGTGCGGCATCCCCCGGATCCGGCTGGAGGGAACGGCCCGGGACTGGGACCTGCTGGCGGTGCGGGTGCGCGGGCTCGCCGACCGGTTCGAGGGGCTGCGGCCCTGGTTCACTGCTCTGCACCCGGTACTGGACGAGATCGCCGCGACGGCGGCAGGGCGAGGTGTTGAGCAGGAGTTCTGGCGCTCGCTCTACAAGTACCGGTCGCGATCCGGTGGCGCCTCGGTGACCGGCTGGATCAACGCCTTCTTCGCCCACCGGTACACCGACGACGGGCCGCGCCCGAAGGACGAGTTCGGCCCGGACAGTGCATCCGCAGGGGACTTCCCCTCCCACGTCTCGAGGGTCCCGTTCCGGTGGCAGACCCCCGCCGGCACCTTCGACATGGCCTTCCTCGGCGGAGTCCTCGGCATCGAACGCGACGAGGAGTGGATCAGGCCCCGGCTCGGCCACGCAGTGGTCGAGCTGCTCCCTGCCGCCGCCCCCCGCGACGACCGCCTGCCCGAGCCCTGGTACCTGGCCGACATCCAGCGCCTCACCGGCAGCCGGGAGGCCAGGCCGCTCGACACCCTCGGCACCGTCACGCACGAGGGCACGCTGCTCCAGGTCGACTACGGGATCGACGTGGAGGAGGGATTCTGCGTCGTCCGGACCGTGGAGGGTGACTGGTACCTCGGCGACCTGGTGTCCGAGGCCGGGGACATCCTGTGCTGGGAGAACTGCGGTCCGGACCTCGGCGTGGCCCTGCGGACACTCTGAACCCGACGGTGGATCAGGCCGGGTGGGCCGCCGTGAAGGCGGCTGCGTCCCAGGTGCCGCCGAGGGGTGGGGCGAGGAAGGACTTGGCGAGGGTGGGGAAGTCGGGGGAGTGCGGGGCGCCGTGCGGGAGTGCGCCGAGCAGCGGGGCCCCGGCGGCGCGGGGGAGGTCGGTGAGGTTGCAGCGGGTGGCGAGGTCCGGGTCTGCGGGCCAGCTGCCGATCACCACGCCGAGGGTGTCCAGGTCGCGGTGGCGCAGCGCCTCGGCGGTCAGGGCGGTGGTGTTGAGAGTGCCGAGCCCGGCGGAGGCGACCAGCAGGACCTGGACCGGGAGGCCGAGGGCGGCGGTGGCGAGCGCCTGGTCGGCGAGGGTATGGCCGTCGGCGTCGTAGCGGACCAGCAGGCCGCCCGCGCCCTCGACCAGCACCAGCCGGTGTACGGAAGCCAGTTCGGCCACGGCGTCGGCCACCTGCTGCGGCCGCAGCGCGGGCAGGCCGGACCGGCGGGCGGCGGTGTCGGGGGCCAACGGCTCGGGGTAGCGGGCCAGCTCGCGGATGGTGACGTGCGGGCCGGCCAGCCGGGCGACCTCCTCGGCGTCGCCGGGCTCGGTCGCGGTGACCCCGGTCTGACCGGGCTTCAGCACGGCCACCGACGGGGCGAGGGCGGCGACGGCTGCGGTGACGGCGGTCTTGCCGACCTCGGTGCCGGTGCCGGTGACGAACAGGACGGTGGCGGTCACCCGGCCACCGCCGCAGCGGCCACGGCCGTGGTGATCCGGGCCAGGTCGGCGTCGGAGGTGATGAACGGCGGCATGGTGTAGAGCAGATCGCGGAACGGCCGGAGCCAGACGCCCTCCCGGGCGGCGGCCTCGGTGGCGGCCCGGACGTCCACCGGGTGGTCGAGCTGGACCACCCCGATCGCGCCGAGCACCCGGACGTCGGCGACGCCGGGGAGCTCGGCCGCCTCGGCCAGCCCCTCGGTCAGTCCGGCCTCGATCCGCTTCACCTCGGTCCGCCAGTCCTGCCGGAGCAGCAGGTCGATCGAGGCATTGGCGACGGCGGCGGCGAGCGGGTTGCCCATGAAGGTCGGCCCGTGTGCCAGCACCGGCAGTTCGCCCTGGCTGATGCCGTCGGCGATCCGCGCGGTGCACAGGGTGGCGGCCATGGTCAGGTAGCCGCCGGTCAGCGCCTTGCCCAGGCAGAGCACGTCGGGGGAGACCCCCGCGTGGTCGGCGGCGAACAGCTCGCCGGTCCGGCCGAAGCCGGTGGCGATCTCGTCGAAGATCAGCAACACGCCGTACCGGTCGCAGAGTTCACGCAGCAGCCGCAGGTAGGCGGGGGAGTGGAAGCGCATCCCGCCCGCGCCCTGCACCACCGGCTCGACGATCACGGCGGCCAGCTCGTCCGCGTGCTCGGCGATCAGGGCGGCCAGCTGTTCGGCGTACGCCTCGTCCGGCTCGGCCGTGAAACCGGCCGGCGGCTCGCCCGCGAACAGCTGACGCGGCAGCACCCCGCCCCAGAGCTGGTGCATCCCGCCCTCGGGGTCGCAGACCGACATCGGGTGGAAGGTGTCGCCGTGGTAGCCGCCGCGCCAGGTGAGCATCCGGCGCTTCTCGGGCCGGCCGGTCGACTGCCAGTACTGCAGGCACATCTTGATCGCGACCTCGACGGCCACCGAACCCGAGTCGGCCAGGAACACGTGCCGGAGCGGCTCGGGGGTGATCTCCACCAGCTTGGCCGCCAGCCGGACGGCGGGCTCGTGGGTGAGCCCGCCGAACATCACGTGGCTCATCCGGCCGAGCTGGTCGCGGACCGCCTCGTCCAGCACCGGGTGCCGGTAGCCGTGGATCGCGGCCCACCAGGAGGACATGCCGTCGATCAGCTCCCGGTGCCCGGCCACCGGCTCGGCGAGCCGGAGCCGGACCCCGGCGGCGGACTCGACCACGTACGGGGTCGAGGTGCCGGGCATCGGCGCGTACGGGTGCCAGACGTGCGCCCGGTCGAGGTCGAGAAGGGTGCTCACGGTGCGTCAGTTCCTAGGCGTTCGGGGCCAGTTCGGTACCCGCGCCACGGCGGCGGACCCGGACCAGGTCGGAGCGCAGCTCGTCGTTCTCGTGCGTGTCGGTGGCCTCCGGGGTGTGGCCGCCGCACGGACCGCAGCCGCCGGTGCCGCAGGCGTGCGCCTCCTCGGCGTCGCCGGAGCCGGAGCTTCCGCAGCCGCCGCCACCGGTGCCGCAGCCGCCACCGAGTCCGGCCTCCGAGCGGTGCCGGGGCAGGGTCGGCTCGCCCGCGCCCTCCACCTCGAAGCCCGCGTCCGCGATCATGTCGAGGTCGGTCTGACCGGCCTGGCCCTCACTGGTGAGGTAGTCGCCGAGGAAGATCGAGTTGGCGATGTGCAGGCCGAGCGGCTGCATCGAGCGCAGGTGCACCTCGCGGCCGCCGGCGATCCGCACCTCGACGTCGGGGCAGACGAACCGGACCATCGCCAGGATGCGCAGGCAGCGCTGCGGGGTGAGGTTCCACTCCTTGGCCAGCGGGGTGCCCTCGAACGGGATCAGGAAGTTGACCGGCACCGAGTCGGAGCCGATCTCGCGGAGCGCGAAGACCACGTCCACCAGGTCCGCGTCGCTCTCGCCCATGCCCGCGATCAGGCCGGAGCAGGCGGAGAGCCCGGCGCCGTGCGCCTTGGTGACGGTGTCCACCCGGTCCGCGTAGGTGTGGGTGGTGGTGATGTCGCCGTAGGTGGCTTCCGAGGTGTTCAGGTTGTGGTTGTAGGCGTCGGCGCCCGCCGCCTTCAGCCGCTCGGCCTGGTTGTCGGAGAGCAGGCCCAGACAGGCGCAGACCTCGACGGCCTCGTTGGCGTCCTTGATGGCGGCGATGGTGTCGGCCACCCGGTCGATGTCACGGTCCGTCGGACCGCGTCCGCTGGCGACCAGGCAGACCCGCTTCGCGCCGCCCGCGAGACCCGCGGCGGCGGCCTCGGCGGCCTGCTCCGGCTTGAGCCAGGTGTACTTGAGGATCTCGGCCTTGGACCCGAGCCGCTGCGAGCAGTAGTTGCAGTCCTCGGGGCAGAGGCCGCTCTTGAGGTTCACCAGGTAGTTGAGCTTGACCCGGCGGCCGAACCACTGACGGCGCACCCGGCCGGCGGCCGCGACCACGTCCAGCAACTCGTCGTCGGTGGTGGCGAGCACGGCCAGGGCCTCCTCCCGGGTGGGAGTTTCCCGGCGCAAGCCCTTGGCGGTGAGGGTGTCAAGCAGATCCATGGACTTGATCCTGCCCGGGGGACGTGGAGTCGCGCCAGAGGGAACCACCCAGAAGATCTCTCGGAACGTGTGCGGGTTGTCACAGTCACCCCGGTGCGGTACAGCGCCGCCCCCGTGGGTCCGCTCGTCGGATCATCCGTTTAGAATCTGCGCCATGACCACGCAGGGGGAACGCCACACCCATCGGGCGCACGGCAGCCGACGCCGGACGATCGCCCTCTGCACCGTCGGCGCGGTGGCGATCACCCTAGGGGTGGTGGTGGCCAAGACCGGCGACTGGCTGGAAGGCGCCGGGCGGACCATCCAGGTGGTCTCCTCCGACTCCGTGCCGCCCGTTCAGCCGCTGTCCGAGAAGGACTTCTTCGTGGCCGAACGGTACTTCCCGGCCGCCAAGCCGATCGAACAGGACGGGTTCAAGGCGCTGCGCACCGCGGGGCGCCAGGGCGAGCCCTGCGTCGAGACCATGGCCGACCGTGCACGTGACGTGCTGCGCGAGACCGGCTGCCTGGGCTATGTGGCGGTCGGGTACCTCCGCGAGGACCGGCAGGTGACCAGCAGCGTGACGGTGCTCCGGTTCGCCGACCAGGCGGGGGCCGAGAAGGCCCGGCAGGTGTTGGCGGCCGACAGCACCGCGATCGCCTTCGTCACGGCCGACCCCGCCGCCACCCCGGCGGCCTCCGGTTCCCCCTCACCGGGCGCGGCCAAGCCGGTGACCAGTACTCAGGTGGAGGCGGTCGGCCACTACCTGACCGTCACCTCCTCGCGCTTCGCCGACCAGCGGGCGGCCGCCACCGACAACACCTTGGACACGGCGACCCGGGCGGTGTCGTTCACCGCCCGGGCGCCGTTCATGTGGCTCTGATCAGGAAGCTCTGATCGTGTGGCCCTGAGGGCCGTTACGGATAGCTGACCAGGTTGGCCACGTTGCTGCCGGAGTTGGAAGGTCCGCCGGTGCTGTTGATCACGTGGTTGATGGTCCCGGTGCCGCCGAGCGAGACGGTCACCATGTCGTGGAATCGCACGCCGCTGCGGTTCGGCACCTCGAAGGCGTGCTCGGCCACCACCGCCGGGTTGACGTTGAAGTAGCAGTAGCTGCCCAGGCCCCAGGCCTCGTGCGTGGTGACCGAGTCGGCCACCTTGTACGCGGCGTACCCCTTGGTGGCGCCGTTCGTCCAGGCGGCCTGGTTCGGCGGGTCGTAGGGCATCTCGTTCTGGTAGAAGTACGTCCGCCCGCCGTTGCCGTTCCAGATCACCTGGTGCTGCTGGTAGTGCTCGACGAACAGGCCGTACATGGTGACGTCGGTGCCGTTCACCACCAGCCCGGTGGCGGCGGTGTTGCTGGTCCAGCCGACGCCGCTGCCGTGGTCGGCGCGCCAGATCCACATGTGGTCGCCGATCACGTCGGAGCTGTTCACCACCAGGCTCTGGGTGGCCTTGCCGACGCCCGCGCCGCCGATCCGGAAGAACACGTCGTGCAGCGAGGTCGGGTCGGCGCTGTGCCGGGCGGCCGTACCGGCCGGTCCGATCTGCATCAGCACCGGGGAGTTGACCGGGCCCGCGTCGATCAGCAGCCCGGCGATCTTCACGCCGTCCACGTCTGCCACCGTCATCGCGGTGATCCCGTTGTCCGGGATCAGGGTGGCCAGGCCGAGGCCGAGCACCACCGTCCCGGCCCTGGCGACGTTCAGGGTCTGGTCCAGGTGGTAGACACCGGGGGTGAAGAGCAGGTGCTTGCCCTGCCCGAGTGCGGCGTTGATCTGGGCCGCGGTGGCGCCCGGCTTCACCACGAAGAACTGGTCGATCGGCAGCGAGGCGCCCGGCTGGCTGCCCGAACTCCAGCTGGTGCCGGTGGAGTTGCTGCGCAGCGCGGGCACGAACACCCGGTACGCCCCGGCGGAGTCCACGTACAGGAAGGGCTTCTCGCGGACCACCGGGGTCTGGGCGACCGTGGTGTAGGGCGGGTTCGGGAAGGTGTTGGCGGGGGCGTTGACGTCGCCGACGAAGACCATGTTCCAGTTGGAGCCGCTCCAGCTGCCCCACTGCGAGTTGCGGGACAGCCACTGCTGCTGGGAGCCGGAGCGGACCTGGCCGTCGATCTTCGAGTCGGCCATCAGGCCACCGCTGGACCAGCCTCCGTCGTCCAGCTGGAGGTTGCCCCGGACGTGCATCCGGCGGTAGGGGGCGGCCTGCGAAACTGCCCAACGGTCGGTCCCGGAGGGCGGGTTGACCGAGAGGTTCTCGGCCGAGCGCCAGAAGTTCTGGGTCGCGTTGCCCTGGAACCAGTCCGCCTCGGCGTGCACCCCGCCGTTGATCGTGACGTCGTCGGGGGAGAGGCCGAGACCGGCGACCTGGGTGTAGAAGCCGACGTTGGCATCGACGTTGTAGCTGCCGGGCTTGAACAGCAGGGCCTGGCGCTGGGTGCCGAACTGGTTGGTCTCCTGCTGCTGGAAGACCGTGTTCAGCTTGGACTGGATCGAGGCGGCGGGCATCGACGGGTCGAAGACGGTGACGTTCGGCCCGAGGTCGGGATTGCCGGGGGTGACCGGGGCGCCGAAGGTGAAGGACTGGGCGGTGGTGCCGTTGCAGGCGTACTGCTGGAGCACCACACTGTCGGCCGTCGAAGCACCGGGCACGTCAAGGCACTTGCCGCTGTTGCGGTTGACGAGGTGGTAGCCGCCGCCGGCCTCCTCGACCGGCAGCCACTGCTGGTTGGCGCCGCCGCCGTACGCCCAGAGCTGGAGCTTGGCGCTGTCGGCGGTCGAGACGCCGGTCACGTCGATCACCTTGGTGGCGTCGTTCAGGTTGGCGATCCGGACGTAGCCGGAGTCGGTCGGCTGGAGCTGCCACTGCTGCGCGCTGGTGCCGTTGCAGGCGTACTGCTGGACGGCGGTGCCGTTGGCGGTGGCCGCAGCCGCGGCGTCCACGCAGCGGCCGCTGTTGCGGTTGACCAGGGTGGTCCAGCCGGTCGGGACGGCGGCCTCGGCGGGTGCGGAGGAGGAGACCAGGGCGGCCGGTGCCAGCAGGGTGGCAGCGGTGAACAGGCGTATGCCGTAGCGTCGTTGTCTTGGATTCACGGGTGTTCGCTCCTGATGTGGGGGATCAGCGGCGGGTGGTCAGGCCGAAGCCGTACCGGAACAGCGGGTCGTAGTCGCGGTCGCCGACATTGATCGGCTCCTGGGCCTCGCTGCGCGGCCAGCTGACCGGGAGCTTCCCGGAGAAGCCGCGCTCGCCGAACAGCACGTCGGCCACGCCGGCGCCCTCGCTGCCGGGCAGCCAGGACATCACGAAGGCGTCCAGCTTGGGCAGTTGGTCGGTGATGATCTGCGGGCGCCCGGCCACGTCCAGCACCACGCAGGTGGCGATGGCGGAGCAGACCCGGTCGATGTTCGCCCGGTCGGCGGCCGAGAGTTCGAGGGTGTGGCCGTTGTTGCCGACGTCGCCGACGCCTTCGGCGTACGGGGTCTCGCCGACCACCACGATGCCGACCTGGTAGCCGGCGGTGGGGGCCGAGGCATCTAGGCTGTACGCGGCGTCCGGGGCGTACTGGCGGATGCCCTCGAGGATCGTGGTGGCGGGGATGGTGGCGCCGGAGGCGCCCTGCCAGCTGACCGTCCAACCGCCGGCCTGGTTGCCGGGGTTGTCGGCATTGGCGCCGGCGACGTAGATCCGCTGGTCGCGCTTGAGCGGCAGCGCGCGGTGGTCGTTCTTCAGCAGCACCTGGGACTTGGCGACCGCCTCCCTGGCCACCGCGCGGTGCTCGGGCGAGCCGATGGTGCCCGCGTACCGGCGGTCGGTGAACGGGTGCTCGAACAGGCCGAGTTCGAACTTGGCGCGGAGAATCCGGCGGACGGCGTCGTCGATCCGGGCGGTGGTCACCCGGCCGTCCTGCACCTCGGTGAGCAGCGCCTGCTCGAACTTGGCGGCGCTGTACGGCACCATGAACATGTCCAGCCCCGCGTTGACCGCCGTCCGGACCTGGGCGGGGTAGTCACCGGGCAGTTGGTTGATCGCGTCCCAGTCGCTGATCAGGAATCCGTCGAAGCCGATCTTCTGCTTGAGCACCTCGGTCAGCAGCTCGTGATGGGCACTCATCTTCACCGGGTTGCCGACGCCGTCCTCGGTCCAGTCCACGCTGGAGTAGGACGGCATGATGCTGCCGACCCGGTGCTCCCGGACCGCCGCGACGTACGGTGCCAGGTCGATCCGGCCGAACCGTTCGTGGGAGGTGATGGTCACGCCCTGGTCCAGCTTGTAGTCGCCGGCCGAGGAGCCGTAGGCGGTGGAGCCGTCGCCCGCGAAGTGCTTCGCGGTGGCCAGTACCCGGTCGGGGCGGTCGAGTTGGCTCGCGTCGCGGCCCTGGAAGCCGTCGATCGCGGTCTCCAGGCTGGTGACCAGGTCGGGGTCCTCACCGAAGCTCTCGTAGGTGCGGCCCCAGCGGTCGTCCCGGGCCACGCACAGGCAGGGGGCGAACACCCACTGCGGCCCGGTCGCCCTGGTCTCGGTCGCGGTGATGTGGGCGGCCTCGCGGACCAACTCCGGGTCACGGGTGGCCCCGAGGGCGATGTTGTGCGGGAAGACCGTGGCGCCCACCAGGTTGCCGTGGCCGTGCACCGAGTCCACGCCGTACAGCAGCGGGATGTGCAGCCGGCCGGCCAGTGCGCGGGCCTGGTAACCGTCGACCATGTCGGCCCAGGCAGCCGGGGTGTTGGGGGTGGGGGTGGAGCCACCGCCGGAGAGCAGCGAGCCGAGGCCGAGCTCGGTGATCTTCGCCTGGTCGCCGTCGACCGCGTTGCGTTCGGCCTGGGTCATCTGGCCGATCTTCTCCGGCAGCGTCATCCGGGCCAGCAGGTCGTTCACCCGGCGCTCCACCGGCTGGCGGGGGTTGAGGTAGGGCGAGGTGCTGCCCGCGGCTGCTGACGGTACGACAGAGAGCGTGCCAGCAGCGATGGTTGCGGTGGTGAGCAGGGCAGCGCCGAGCAGGGTGTGCCGTTTCATGCAGGTGTCTCCAGTCCTGGGTGGGTGCCGGAGGTGCGTGGCAGCAAGCATGAAAGCAGACCTACCGAGTGGTTGGTAAGTAGTTGGCGCTTCTTTGTTCAATACTTGAAGTTACTCGTGAAGTAACCCGTGGTCAGCGGCGCGGCGCCCGTACACTCGGGCGATGAAGAGCGGACAGACCGTCAGACCGGCCCGGGTGAGCCGGCGCGAGGAGATCCTCCGGATCGCGATGGAGACCTTCGCCACTCGGGGCTACCACCACGCCTCGCTGGCCGAGATAGCCGACCGGGTGGGGCTCACCCAGGCCGGACTGCTGCACCACTTCCGGTCCAAGACCGCGCTGTTGAGCGGGGTGCTGGCGCTGCGCGACGAGTCGGACATCGAGCAGCTCGGCACCGAACGGCCGCGCGGTCTTGCCTTCCTGGACCACCTGGTCGACACCGCGCGGCACAACGCCGAACGGGAGGGCATTGTCCGGCTGTACACCGTGCTCTCCGCCGAGAGCGTCACGGACGGGCATCCCGCCCAGGGTTACTTCCGGGAGCGGTACCGGGGCCTGCGGGCGATGGTCGCCGAGGCGCTGGTCGAGGCGGCCGAACTCGGCGAGCTGCGGGCCGAGTTCGACGTCGGGTCGGTGGCCGCCGCGATCGTCGCGGTGATGGACGGACTCCAGGTGCAGTGGCTGCTCGACCCGGGCGCCGTCGACATGGCGGCGAGCACCCGACGGGCCGTCAGGGTGTTGCTGGCCGACCTGAGAAGTCACTGAGGAGTGTGGGTCGGAGGACTATCGGCGTGCGTTGCGCCGGTGCTTGAATGGCCGCCATCAATCCCCGGTCCCCACAGACTTGGACGGCCCTGTGACTACGCGCGTAAACCTGGTGCCACGGTGGATACTTCGCCCGCTGAGATACGCCGCTCTGCTCTCCGTCATCGCGTCCCTCGCGGTCTTCTTCGCCGGCGTCCAGCCCGCCCAGGCGGCCCCCGCCTGCGGCGTCCTCGCCTCCGGCGCCGCCCCGCAGGCCGCCTCTGCCGTCAACGCCGCCTGCGGCCTGATCGGCACCCCCTACTCCTGGGGCGGCGGCCACGGCGCCCAACCCGGTCCCTCGTACGGAAGTTGTGATGCCTCCAACGGCGCACCCAACGACTGCAACGTGCGTGGGCTGGACTGCTCGGGCATGGTCCGCTACGCCTACTACCTCGCGGTCGGCGCCGACGTGATCAACGGAACCACGTACACCCAGTGGCCCACGTCCCGCGCGGTGGCCCGCTACTACCGGGGCGACGGGCTCGCCCCGCTGCTCCCCGGCGACCTGGTGTTCTACGGGGCAACGGCCGCCGGCATCCACCACGTGGCGATCTACCTGGGCCAGGGGTACATCGCCGAGGCGCCGTACTCCGGCGGCTACGTCCAGGTGGCGACGCTGTACTCGCACGGCGACTACTACGGCTCAATCCGACTGTACGGACCGGGTGGTGGCTCCACGACCCCGCCGCCGTCGGGTGGCGGCCAGTACTGGGTGGACACCTTCGCGAACGCTTCGGTCTACGGTTCGCCGACCGGTACGACCGCCACGGGGACGTTGTACCAGGGCACCAACTACGTGTTCTGCAAGGCGTGGGGGCGGGAGGTGTCGAGTGGCGGGAGCTTCAACCACTGGTGGCTGAAGACGGATCCGGACGTCGGTCCTGGGGGTCAGTGGGTCTCGGCGTACTACCTCTCGCGCTGGGGCAACGACGTGGMCAAGGACAACAACGGCACCGTGATCCCCGACTGCGCGGGCGGCGGCGCTCCGCCGACCACGGGGAAGTACTGGGTGGACAATTTCGCCAATGCTTCGGTGTTCGGCTCGCCGACCAGTACGGCCGCAACGGGGACGCTTTACCAGGGCACCAACTACGTGTTCTGCAAGGCCTGGGGGCGGCAGATTTCGAGCGGGAGTAGCTTCAACCACTGGTGGCTGAAGACCGATCCGGACGTCGGAGCGGGTGGTCAGTGGGTGTCGGCGTTCTACCTGTCCCGCTGGGGCAACGACGTGGCCAAGGACAACAACGGCGCAGTCATTCCGGACTGCTGACACTCGTTCGGAATCGCCACCGTCACCCGTGCACCGTGGTCCGGCACTTGTCGGGCCACGGTGCACCGCGTGCACCGCGTGCACGGCCTGCGCGCGGGTCGCCGGGTGCCTGAGCGGTGGGAGGCGAGGACGTCCGCAGCGGCCAACCGGCGGCGACTGTGAAAATCGCTGTCCGATCACCGGAGCACAGTGATAGACATCCGGCGTGGAAAAGAATCTTGAGTTCACTGACCTGCTGCGACTGATCGATGAACGGTCGACCGCCTTCCGCGCCGCGGTCGCCGCCGCGCCCAGTCTCGACGCACCGGTGCCGACCTGCCCCGGGTGGACGCTGTTCGATCTGGTGAAGCACCTGGGTGGGGGAGACCGCTTCTGGTCCGCCATCGTCGGTGCGGGGCCTGCCGACGCTCCCCCGGCCGAGGCCGCCGCTGCGCGCGCCGCTCTGGAACTGCCGCGGGAGCGTGAGGCCCTGCTGGCCTGGCTGGCCGCGTCGACGCAGCTTCTGCTGAGCGCCCTGCGCGAGGTAGGACCGGACGCCGGCTGCTGGGCGTGGTGGAGTGCCCTGCAGACGCCGCGGACCTCCGGCGGAGTCGCCCGGCACCGGGTCCAGGAGAGCGCGGTGCACACCTACGACGTCCAGCTCGCCGCGGGCGCCCCGCAGCCGCTGCCGGCCGAGGTCGCCCTCGACGGTGTCGAGGAGTTCCTGTTCACCGTCTGCGCAGCGCAGAGTGCCTGGCCGCACAAGCCCACGGCCTTCGACTTCCACGCCGCCGAGGGCCGCTCCTGGCGCCTCACGGTCGACGGCGACGGCGCGCGCTCCACCCGCATCCCCGCGCCCACCGCCGCGACCGGCGAGGACTCGGACGCAGCCGGCGCCGCCGTCCATGGCACGGCCAGTGAGTTGGTCCTCTACTTGTACGACCGTATCAAGGCCGACTCCCTGCGCGTTGACGGAGACGCGGGGCTGCTCGACCTGCTCCGCGCCTGGGAGCCGGAGGAGTAGGACGTAGCGACAGGTGGACGTTGTTGTTCTCGTGCGCTGGCGGCTGACGCCTCACAGGGTGTCGTCACCGATCGAGTAGTGCTCTGACCGCAAAGGTTCGCCGGCTTGGTCGGTCTAACCTGGCTCCGTGACAGAGCAATTGAGCACGGTGGTGCTGATGTGCGGTCTTCCCGGAGCAGGCAAGTCCACCTACGCGATGGATCTGGTGCGACGCGGTTTCGCCCGGCTGTCGATCGACGAAGTGGTCTGGCAACGACTCGGGCAGCGCGACGCCGGCGTGGTGCTGGAAGCTGAGGCGTTCGACCGGCTCAAGGAAGTGATCCGCCGCGAGCAACGGCAGGAACTGGTCGAGCTGATGCGGGCCGGGCGCGACGTGGTGGTGGACTACAGCTTCTGGAGTCGCGCCGCCCGCGACGACTACAAGGCGCTGATTGAGAGCCACGGTTGCCGCTGGGAACTGGTCCACCTCAAGGCTGACCGGGCGACGCTGGAGCGCCGCCTCGAAGTACGGAGCGGCGTAGCGGGTGCCAACGCCGTCACCGTGGACGAGGCGCTGTTCAACCGCTACCTGGCCAACTTCGAGGAACCGGAGGGAGAGGGTGAGCAGCTCGTCATGCAGTCCTCGACTTGAGGATCTGCGGCTAGGACGTCAGGGTGGCGGGCACTGGCGTTGCGCCGACGGACGCACGATCTGCTGCAGCCGCTGCTCCTCCTCCTGATCAGTCAGCCTGCGGACCCTGACGGCCCTGCTCAGGGAAGGTTTCACCGTTGGGCGTACGGCCGGGTCATGATCTCCATGTTGTGGCCGTCCGGGTCCGCGAAGTAGGCGCCGCGGCCGCCGAAGAGACGGTTGATCTGCCCGGGGTCGGTGTGGCTGGGGTCGGCGTAGTAGGTGACCGCGATCGCTTCGAGGCGGGCGATCATGGTGTCGAACTGATCGTCGGGCACGAGGAAGGCGTAGTGCTGCGGCTGGATCGGCTGGTCGCGTGTTTCGTAGTAGTCGAGCGTCACGCCGTTGGCCAGGTCGACGGGCAGGAACGGGCCGAGCGGGGCGCTGACCCTCAGCCCCAGGATCTCGGCGAGGAACTCGGCCGACAGCCGGCGGTCCGTGGCGTGGACGACGGTGTGGTTCAACTGGACGGCTGTGACAGGCAGTTGGTGGTCGTGCGGCATCTGTGCTGCTTCTCCGAGTCTTGGATTCCGTTGAGAGGAGGCGCCGCGCAAGGGCGCTGGAAGCGAAGACGCGGAGGGGGCGGGCCTCTGGCCCGCCGGATGCTCACGCCAGAGCCGGGCGTCTCACTCGTGTATGGCTCAAGGCCGACCCGGCAGTCACCCGACGGACTCTAACGCCTGGTCAGGGGTGGAGCAACGCGACCGGTGGACGGCGTCCGGCCGTCAATGAGCTCCTGGCGCTGCACATCGCGGCCTGGGCCCGTGCAGTTTCGGCAGACGCCTCGTTGCGGTACCGGGTCGTGGAACCTGTCGCACTCGGCGTACCGGGCCGCCGGTCGTTCGACCGGGACGCGGAGCGGCGGCATCTTGCGCTCCAGGCGACTGTGCAGCACGGCAACGGGCGAGTGCGCCGTGCCAGGCAGGCCGTCCAACAATGCGCGGGCCAACTCGCTTGTTGTGCCTCCACGTTCCACCCAGCGTGCCACCAACGGTGCCAGCGTCAGCGCCTCGGTCTGGCCCAGCCGCAGCCGGGGTTCTGGCCGGACCACCCTCAGCAGGGTGTCCGCCGCCGCGAGGGTCAACGGGTCCGGCTCGGGCCCGCCCCGCCGGATTCGTTCCCTCGGTTGAGGTACGGAGTCGACCGTTCCCCGCCAACAGAGCGGCCCCGGCGAGTACGGTTGCCGCCTGTAGTGGAGCGATCACGGACTTCGGGGTGTGTCCAGTGATGGAGATCGACAAGATCATCGGTCGGCGCATCGAGAAGGGCCGGAGGCGCAAGGGCCTGCTTCAGCACGAGCTCGGTGCCGAAATGGGCAGGTCCGAATCATGGATTGGACAGGTGGAGCGCGGGGTCGCTGCACTGGACAGCCTGAGCATGGCGGAGAGGGTCGCGGGTGCGTTAGGTCTGACGGTTGATCATGTTCTGGCGCTTGACGTGCGGTACGGCACGGTTCCTGTGGTAACACAGTCACCCAGATCACACCTGCCTTCCTCGCCTTCGCCACACGCGCCTTCGCCCGATGCGGAAAGCTCAGAAACTGTGCTTCGACGTACCTTCACCCTCGGCTCGCTGGCCGGCCTGACCGCCGCCATCGCGGGTCTGTCGCCCGACGCCCGAGCCCAGGTCCGCAGGCCGTCGGGGGGAAGCGTGGACCAGGCCACGGTGGACGAGCTGCGGTCGATCGGCGGCAGCTACCGCCGCTCCTACAAGTCCTTCCCAGCCTCCAGCCTGGTCCCGGTGGCCCATGACCAGCTGCAGCTGGTCATCTCACTGCGGCCGAAGGACCAGCCCCTCCACCTGCGGAACTCCCTGCTAACGCATATGGCGGAGATGGCCGCGCTCGCCGCGGTCCTGCTCTCGCTCGACCTCGGCGACCAGGAACAGGCTGACGCCTACATGGACCTCGGTTACCAGATCGCCAAGGAGATCAGCAGCCCGGAACTGGCCGCGCTGATCCTCGGCGGACGGGCCTTCCGCACCTCCTATGGTGGCGATCCGGATGGCGGTCTGGACTATGCGCTCGCCGCCGTCGACGCGGCCGAGCGCGGAGCGTCGAAGCGGATGCGCGCGTGGACGAACGCGGTCGCCTCCGAGATGTACTCCTCCACCGGTGACGAGCACGGCTTCCGCTCCTCCATGGAGGACGCCCGCACCCTGCTGTCCGGCCCGATGGACGACGAACGCTGGGGCGGCATCGCCTGGTTCGACTTCTCCAAGGCCGACGCTTACGAGGGCAGCGACCTGGTCCGGCTCGGACGGCACGCCGAAGCCCTGCCGTCCCTGGACCAGGCGATCGAACGGCTGTCGCCCGAGATGCTGCGGCACCGCTGCACTGCCTACATCTCCCGCGCCGAGGCACACGCAGGCGCCCACAACGTCGAGGCCGCCTGCGAGGACGGCCACGCCGCCCTCGAACTGGTCGCCCAGGTCCAGCACCGCGAGACCCTCCGCCGCGTCACCGAACTGCACCGCAGTCTGCGGCTCCACAAGACGGCCGCCACACGGAGTCTGGGCGAGCACGTGATCGACACCCGAACCCTCCTCAAGACCACCGGGAGCGCCGCATGAGCCGCCGCACGGGCCTGATCCTCGACTTCGGCGGGGTGCTGACCACCAGCGTCGCCGGATGCGCGCTCGGCTTCGACCGCCGAGCCGGCCTGCCGGAGGGCACCTTCCTGTCCGCTATCGCCATGAACCCCGAAGGCGTCGCGTTGTACGCGGACCTGGAGCGCGGCACGATCACTCAGACAGAGTGGAACGAGCGAACGGCCGCCCTGCTCGGCATCGACGGCACCAACCTGCTCGGCCGGGTCCTGGAAGACCTGCACCCGGAGCCGTCGGTCATCGCCGCAGCCCAGGCTGCCCGCGCCGCCGGGATCAAGGTCGGGATCTTCTCCAACAGCCTTGGCAGCGGGCCATTCGACATCTACGACGGCTACGACGTCGACCGGCTCTACGACACCGTGCTGATCTCCGAGCACTACAAGATGCGCAAGCCCGACCCCGAGATCTACGAGATTATGCTCGACCTTATGGAACTGCCAGGCGACGCCTGCGTGTTCGTCGACGACACCGCCCGCAACCTGGCGCCCGCCGACGAACTCGGCATCGCCACCATCCTCGCCATGGACCCGGCGCACACGATCGCGCAGATGGAACAGGAACTGGACCTCCCACTCCGAACGCCACAATGATCTCCGCAGGATCGGCACGAACGGGAATGGGCCAAGCATGACGATATGGGTTGTCCGGGCCGGGGAGACCGGCGAGCGAGCACAGTTCGCGTTCGCCAACCAAATCACCACGCTCAGCTTCCGGGAAATCGGTGACCTCACCGCCACCACGCGCGAGGCGGCCATCACCGCTCTCATGGAGAAGCCGAGGCTCGACAGCGGAAAGCTCTATACCTACCGCGCCGCCGTCAACGTCGTGTCCCAGCTGAGCAGTTTCATCGACAACGTCGCCGGCCGGGACCAGATCGTCATGCCGATCAACGGCAATCATGCCTTCGCGTTCGGCACGATCACCGGCCCGTTCGTCTACCGGCCTGACTTCGAGGAGAACCGGCGCCAGACCCGTGCCACGGACTGGTTCGGCGAGGAGGTCACCCGCGCCGAGCTCGCCCCGGACCTTCGCACCGCCCTTGGCTCACAGCTGAGCATCTACCAGCCCAAGATGGCTGACGCCCAGTACCGGCTCGCCCAACTTGCCGCTGGTAGCCCCGATCCCGGACCGCGCACCAGACAGGTCTAGACCGAGCCGCAGTGGGACTGCGGGCCCACAGCGGGGCTGCGGATGCGGAACTCGGCGGGGCGGCACTGTGGTCTCCAGGCCGCCCCGGGTGAGACAGGAACCCCTTCCTGATCCGGGGCGGCCGGCCAAGCCGCACGGCACCCCAGCCAGGGTGCCCACCCGGAACGGAGACCCAAGTGACCAGCACCGTCGACACCACGACGATCACGGTCGAACTGCCCGAGGCGTTCGACCAGCGATGGAACCGCCTGCCTGGCATCATCGTGGACGGCAAGCGCATCGCCATCGACCCGGACCAGTACTTCTTCCGCTTCGAGACCGACTCCTGGCTCGTCATCGACTGGGCCACCGTCCAGTCCGACCTGCTGCACGTCAGGGAGAGCGAGGCGTCCGCCGTCGAGCAGATCGCCCTGGACTTCATCAAGGCCCACGGCCGCTCGACCACCGACGCCGGCGAGGTCCTGGCCATCGCCTACCAGGTGTACTCGTACCTGTTCCGCGAGGAACACCTGGCTGCCCTGGGCCTGCCGCAGGTCACCGCCGACCACCTCAGGATGCTTCGCGAGGCGGCGACGTTCATGGCCCTGAACAAGGTCGAGTTGAACGGGCACATCTCCAACGTCGGGCCGTGCTGGTTCTTCCCCTCCGCCACCGGGGTCGTCTTCGACCTCTCCGAGGAGGACGGCCAGATGCTCGACGAGATCTACCACGGCGGTTGGTTCAACGAGCACCGCCGGATCGAGGGCATCCTCGCGCACACCGCGCTCGGCGGCCGGCTTGTGCACGGCTGCCAGTCGGTCCCCGACCAGTCCGGCGGCGTGGTCGCCCCGTACGGCACCTTGATGGCCAACTTCGCCACCGAGCTCGCCGCGTTCAAGGCCGAGTGGATCGAGCAGGTCGAGTCGCACCGCGTGACCCCGGCCTGAGCTTCGAGTTGAGCACTGGTGCCGGGGGGGCGGGGGCGCCGGCCGCCCCGGACCAGCCCAATCCCCGGTTTCCCCAAGAGAGTTCGGAGCCCCCGTGGACACCACACTCGTCACCACCCTCCTCACCGACATCTGCTCCGGCGCCGGCCTGCCCCAGCCCGCCCGCGACCCGATGCGCGTCTGGTCGTTGTCCGGGGTCGAGCGCCTCACCTTCCCCGACGGCACGACTGCGATCTACAAGTTCGCCACCGAGCCGTTCACCGGCGAGGACCAGGTCCTTCGGGCCGCCGGCAAGGCCAACATCCCGGTGCCTGCGGTCATCGGCGCGATCGTGCGCGACGACATCCTCGGCATGGTCATCGAGGACCTGGGCGAGCCCGTACGCGAGGCGCTGGACACCGACGGCGTCGTGGCCGCCGTCGCCCTGCATGCCACCGACCCGCTGCCCATGCTCCCGGTCCTGGACGACGATGCCCTGGCCACCCTCCCCGCTCTGGCGCTCGGCCACCTCAAGCGCCTGCGCGCGAGCGGCCGGTGGACCAGGGGCACCGACGACATCGCCGACATGCTGGACTCGCTCGCCGCCTGTGCCGCCAAGCGTGCCGACGGCGCCACCACTGGACCGTGGGGCCTGGTGCACTCCGAGTTCCACCCCACCAGCCTCCACATCGGCGAGGACGGCTGGCACCTGCTCGACTTCGCCCGCGCGTTCAACGGCCCCGGCCTGCTCGACCTCGCCTCGTGGCACGGCACCATCGACGACGCGGACCCCGCCCGGCTCCGGCCCTTCATCGAGGCGTACGTCGCTACCGGCGGCAACCCGGGCGCCCTGGCCGAGCGCGGCGGCCTCGCCCCCGAGGCGTGGGCGCTCGGATGGCACCGAGTCTGGGCGATCGAGTGGTTCATCGAGCAGGCCCTGCGCTGGATCAACGACCCCTCCAAGGACGAGGTGTACATCAACGTCGTCCGTCGTCACCTGACGACCGCCGTCACGCTCCTGGAACCGTGACGTGGACGCCTGGGACACCCGCGCCGCCTATCGCCTCGCCGAGCGGCCGGCGGGCCGCCTGGATCCACCACCGCGGATGGAGTGGACACAGCGGCCCGGCATCGGCCCCGCCGCCGAGCTCCTGGGCGAGGACCTGACGGGGCACCGGGTCGTCGAGCTCGGCTGCGGTGCCGGCCACAACACCGCCCATCTCGCCGCAGCCGGGGCAGCGGTCGTCGGCGTGGACCGCTCGGCCGGGCAGATCCGCCGCGCGAAAGCCCACTACGGCCACACCAGCGCCGAGTTCGTGCACGCCAGCGCGACCGTTCACCTCAGCCGGGGCGCCGAGCGGCTGGACGCGATCGTCTCCGTCTTCGGGGCGATCGGCACCACCGAGCCGACCCGCGTGCTCGCCGCGTGCTCGCGCCGCTTGGCCCGCCGTGGTGTCCTCGCCTTCTCTCTGCCGCACCCGCAGCGGACCGGCACCGTTCCCGTCAGCCCGCAGACCCGCGACACGGTGACTCTGCCGGACGGCACCAGCGCCGCAGTCGACCGCTGGGACATCGGCCCGGCCGGATGGGTCCGCGCACTCAACCGGGCCGGCCTGCTGGTCACCGGCATGCAGAACCTGTTCGCCCCGGCCGATGCACGTTGGCCGACCACCCTCCTGATCACCGCTCGGAAGCCCTGACCAACCCTCTGGGAGGCACCGATGCACGAGATCCCGTACCTGCTGCTGGACATAGACGGCGTGCTGATCCCGTTCCCCGCGGCCGACAAGTCCACGCCGGCGACCCACACTCGCCACCAAGTCCACCTGACCGGATACCCCGACCCGATCTGGGTCTGGCTCAACCCCCAGCACGGCCAGCTGATCACCAGCGCCGTCCACACCAGCATGGTGCGGCCGGTGTGGTGCACCACCTGGCGCATCGACGCACCCCGCCTGATCGGCCCCCTGCTCGGACTGCCCGCCTTCGAACACATCGAGCTGCCCCGCCTGCCGATCACCACCAGCCACCCCGACGGCTACCTGTGGAAGCGCGACCACGTCGAGACCTGGCTCGCCGGCGCCCCAGCCGCGTGGATCGACGACGACTTCACCGAACTCGACCACCAGTGGGCCACCGACCGCGCCGCCGCCGGATGCCCGACGCTGCTGGTCGAGCCCGACCCGCACACCGGCCTGCAGCCCGACCACGTCATGGCTGCGCTGGAATGGGCGATCGACCTCACGAGCAGCAAGGACGGGGGCCGATGAGCGCCCACCACGCGGCACCGGCCAGCGCGTGACGACGTGGCCAGGGAGAACAACGGCGCGGTAATCCTTGACTGTTGACGAAGAATCTCCGGGGCTGGGGTCGGGCGGCGCACCGCCGTCCGCCCCGGCCGTGCTGCTGAACTGGCGCGATGAGCTGGTGCGGTAAAGCAGTTGTGAGGGCCCCGTGGTCATGTCAGCATCGCCCAGCCGTCGCTCTCGACGGTACGCAGACATCCAGGGGGAAATCAGATGGGACTTTCCATAGCAACAGCAACAGCAACAGCAACAGCCATCGGTCGAGGGGCGACCGGCCTGCTCACCGCCGCACTGCTGGTGGGCGGTACGGCCACCGGGGCAGCGGCGACGCCGAAGCCGCGCCTTGCGCTCACCGCGCTCGCCTTCGCCCAGGCGTCGGTGGACGCCACCTCCGGCAGTGCCCGGGCGACGGTGGAGTGGACGGTGACCGACACCGAGCAGGCCGCCACCAACGTCCTTGGCAACGTGGTGATCCAGCAGGTCGGTCCGGACGGCCGTCCGGTCGGGCGGGGGTACCCGGTGAGCTTCGCGTTCCAGCGGAAGTGGGACACCAGGGCCACCGTGGTCTCGGGGACGGCACAGTCGGCGACCTACCGCTACGCGTTCCCGGTGCCGCGCTACGCGGCCGTGGCCAACGCCACCTGGGCGGTGGTGGGTCTGACCGCCGCCGACGACCGGGGTACCGAGCTCTCGCTCGGCCGGGCCCGGCTGGGTGACTTCCCGAACAGCTTCACCGCGACCGAGCTGACCGACACCACCGGTCCGAGTGTGGAGAACGCGTACCTGACGTACGGACAGCCGGAGTACCGGTACGTGGACGGCCGACCGGTGGCCGTCTCCTACGAGGTGGTCGCTGCCGACTACGAAGCCGGCGTTCTCAAGGGGGAGTTGACGGTCCGTGGGCCGGACGGCACCACCCTGACCGGTGGGTTCGTACTGGAGGCCGACAGCAACCGTCAGTACACCTGCGGAGCCGGCCCCGCGAACGGTGACACCGAGGAGGTCCGGTGCCGGGTCGAGGTGGAGCTCCCGGCGAACGCCGCCACCGGTGACTGGAAGATCACCCGGGTCCGGCTGACGGACAACACCGGCAATGTCGCGGTGCACCGCAATCAGGAGCTCGCTCCGCTGCACCTGACCCGGAACGCCGTGCTGAAGGCGACCGACTTCTCGATCAGCCCGAAGGTGTTCAACAACTGGACCTCCCCGACCGAGGTGACCGTCGGGCTGAAGCCGGTCGGACTGAGCGGGGCCATCGCCTCGGCCACGGTGCTGACCACCGGTGACTGCAGCGACCAGACGGTCGAGGCGCCCGCACTGGAGGCCGACGGTACGCTCGCGGTGCGGCTGTGGATCCCGCCGATCTACCCCCGAAGCTGCACCGTCACGGGGATCGCGTTCCGGGACGTTTCGGGGGCCTCGGCGGCGTACGGAGCGGCCTTCGGAGGCCCGGCTCTCGACCTGACGGCCACCCAACTGCCGGACAGCACCGACCCGGTGGCCACCTCGGCGGTGCTGAGTGCGACCGAGATGCGCGCCAGTGAGATGCCGCAGCAGCTGGGCCTGGCCATCGAGGCGACTTCGCCCGTGGGCATCAACGGCGCCTCGTTCACCGTCTACGACGCCAACGGCGTGTCGCACGGCGGCAGCAGCGGTGGGGCCGGGGAGGGCCCGGACGGGAAGATCCACCTGAGCACCCAGGTCTACCTGGCGCCCGGCCGCTACACCGTCGGCTTCACCGTCACGTCCACCGGCGGCCGGTCGGCCCAGTACGGCTACCCGAACGGCGCAGGCCAGCCCGGACCGTCCGGCCCGCTCGCCTTCACCGTACTCGAGGGCTGACCTCAGCTGTCTTTGGGCGGCCTTCGCGTGATCCGGAACTCGCCTAAGAGTTACGGGACTTGACGCGAAGGCCGCAGTGGCCCACCCCGCCGGTCAGAACGCTGTGCGGGTGTCACTGCGGGGGTCGCCGACCGGGATCCGCTCGTCGTAGAGACCGGCTCGGGCTGAGCGGCGCCACGGGCGGGCGTAACGAACGGCCATCTCGATGTCCCTGTCCTTCGAGTCGAGGTCGATGTCCGCGACTGCCAGGGCGGGACGTCCGTCCGCAGGACAGCGCGCCAGCCATCGGCCGCCGGGCGCGACGATCCCGGACGGCACTGTGGCGCTGAACTGGGCCGGGACCGAGTAGCCGAGCCAGTAGTTGTGGAGCGTTCCGTACGCCTGGGCGACACGGGCCCGGGGCGCGTCGTCGACCATCACGGATAGCAGCACACAGTCGACGTCCAGGCGCTCGTACTCGGCGAACACCTCCGGGAAGTTGGCTTCGATGCACAGCGCGAAGCCGAGCCTGATGCCGTCCACCTCGACGACGAGCGGGTGCCGTCCCGGGGAGTACAGGAAGGAGACCTCAGTGTGCGACAGGAACCGCTTGTCGTACCGTGCGACCAGGTGACCGTGGTCGGAGACGACGTAGAGGCTGTTGTGCGGCCGGCTCGGTGGCGTCAGCGGGTGGATGGATCCGAACACTGTCCACAGGCCGAGCTTCCCGGCCAGCGCAGTGACCAACTCCGCTTCCTCGCGCAGGACTTCCCACGCGGCCCGGCTCCAGTCGGCCGGAACCAGTTCGCCGGTCGGCCCGGCCGCCATCACGTGCTTGCTCGGGTAGGTGATCGCCCCTTCGGGGAACTGCACCAGCCGCGCACCTGCTCCGGCAGCCTCGATCATCAGGGCCCGGATCTCCTGCCCTGCCGCCCGCAGTGCTCCTCGATCCGTGGGGTCCTCCGGCACCGTGCTCTGCGCGACCGCCAACCGCAATGTCCTCGCCACGCCGTGACGGTACGGCACGCCTGCAACCATGGCCAGACGTCGTAGCCGTTCTGACCGGATACGAGCGGTCATGCTCGCCGGCGCGGACGATACCGGTTCGAAGTACGGGATCGGACCCCGATCGACGCAGGCCGACGGGGCTCGTAGCCGGACGTCGTGATCTCCCTCTCCAACCTTCACCACGTATCGGTTGCCAAACCCCCGCAGATCGCCGGCAGTTTCATCGACGAGATCTCCTTGATCCACCTGCCGAAGCTCCCACATACCTGGCCTGCTGACGCCGCCCGCGGTGTCCGGCGATTCGACGGACTCAGCGACCTTGCATGGCTGCGGATCGTCGGGCCGGCCCAGGTCGACGCCATCGGCTCGATCGTGACCGTCTACACCGCGATGAGCGACGACCAGGCCTCGACGATCCAGATTCCCTGAGGTGACGAGCGAATAGGACCAGGTCGGTTGAGACCAGGGCCGGGTCTGTACCGCGACTTCGAGCCGACGCCGGGAGCCGCAGGATCGTGTGTACGACCGACGCCATCGAGGCGAGCAGACCAACCCCGCAGACAAGGGTCGCAAGGTGAAGAAGTAGATGTGGGAACTCGAGATCTTCTCGAAGCAGACTGAGGTGCTGATCGAGGCGCTGCCGTTGCGGACGCTCCGCGGTGCGGACGTGCGGATCCTGCTCGGCCTGCCCACCGGTGAGGATGTCTACGCGGGCGGCTACCCGGTCGGCGGGGATGTCCTCGACGAGCTCTCCCGGCTGGCAGATCACTCGGTCCTACAGGACGCGGACAGGCCCTGCTGGCGGGCCTTACGGCTTGACGTGGCGTGAGGCAGCTTTCCTGTTCAACCGGTTCAGGCGTCTCCGGCGTCTCCGGCGTCTCCGGCGTCCAGACGAATCGAGCAGGTACTCGGGCAGTTTGGAGCTGGCCGCCAAAACCTCGACGCCGATGAGACGCCCTTGCTCGTCGAAGTCAAGGTTGATCATGCCGCCGACCGCCACCGGGTCGCAGGGATACATGCGCGAGACTTTGGTGCGAACCTGCGGATCGGTGAGGTAGACGTACGCTGCGTTCGCAGTCTTGTCGTAGGTGACTCTGACGTCAGCCATCGCTCGGACACTCCTTTGGTGTGGTTTCGGCACCGTACAGGTCGTCGGAGATTCCAATTTCGGATCCAACGGTCAGGTCGCGGTGGGGATGTAGTGCGCTGCTGCGAGTTTGGCCATCGTCCGAAGTTGCGTGAAGTAGGAGGCGCAGTACTCCGAGTTGATCAGAGGCACGATCTTGTCGAGGCCCGCGATGCACGCCCAGAGGATGGCAACGCCGTTGTCGTCGAGCCCGACGTTCAGCTCCCTCTGGACGAGGCCGGAGACGTCGGCGTCCAGGAGGATCAGCTCCACGCCCTCGATGTCCACGCCGCGGAAGCTGTCGGGGTACGGGGCGCGACGGTGTTCCTCCCACAGCCGGGCGAGTCGGTCTTCGGGCCTTGCTCGGCTCCTGTCGACAGCTGCTGCTTCTGCCTCAGATGGTGAGTGAAGGAGTAGGGAGACGGCATCGAAGACGGCACGAACCATGTCGATGGCCCTGGCCGGGTGGAGGGCGGCACTTGTCACGGTGCCCTGGTTGAGGTTGTCGCGCAGTAGCCGACTGCGGTCGAGTTCAGCGGCGAGTTCGGCCTCGATGAGCCCTGCAGCAGTAGCCCGCTCGATGAGGTCCTGGAGTGGTTCGTTGATCGCCAGACGCTCGGCAAGGACATGCTCCAGAGCGAACAGGGAATGGGTGACGGCGACGGTGGCGAACTCGTACCGGTAGTAGGAGTGTCGGATCAGCTCGCGGGAGGTTTCCATCGCGCTCATGACGTACATCGACGCGTCGCCGGGCAGCACCAGGTCGGCAACCAGGGCGTGCATGTCCGCATAGTCGAGAACGAGGTCGCGGGCGCGCAGGTCCTGTACTGGTGCAGGGAGCGGGCCGGGCAACCGCGGCAGGGGGTTCACCAGCGCAGTCTGGTCGTCCGAGGCTTTTGGTGCCATCGGATTTGGTGGGGGGAGGTTCGCGACCCGCTGCCGTATCCCGCCATTGAAGGGCTCAGCGGGGTGACGGGGACAGCGGCGAACGGAGCCCGGCCGTCAGGGAGTTCCTGGCGTCGCACATGGCGGCCCGGGCTCGCGCGGCGCCGTTGCGGGCCACGGTTGCACCGCTGCCGACCGGGACCGTTCGGCCGCCGAGGCCCGTGCAGGTGCGGCAGACGCCCCGTGGCGGGACCGGGTCGTGGCACCTGTCGCACTCGGCGTATCGGGCCGGCGGCCGCTGCGCGGGGGCGTGGAGCGGCGGCATCTTGCGTTCCAGGCGACTGCGCAGCATCGCGACGGGTGAGTGCACTGTGCCGGGCAGCCCATCCAGCAGCGCTCGGGTCAAACCGCCTGCTGTGCCGCCACGTTCAACCCAGCGTGCCACCAACGGTGCCAACGCCAGGGCCTCGGCTTCGCCCAACCACAGCCGTGGCTCCGGCTGGACCACCCGCAGCAGGGTGTCCGCCGCCGCGCGGGCCGTCTCGTCTGGAATGGCTTCGGCTCCGGCTGGCTGGTCGTCAGTTCGGCGGCGGGGGAGGGAGGGTGCTTTCCCCGGGTCCTGTACAGAAGGAGTGGCTGCCCGGCCGGTACCCGCCTCACCGGCACCCGGAGGGGCGACACCCGGCAGCGAAGGCGATTGCGGGGTGTCGAAGACGTGGGCCTCCGAGCGGACGGTGCCGTTGGGCAGTCGTACGGTGTCGACCCGGTAGTACCCGGCCACTGTCAGCTCTTTCAACGCCCGGCGTACGGTGCCCCGGCCCTGGGTGCTGGAGTCGGCCATCTGCCGGCCGTCCTCCCGCCGTCCGTCGGGGCGGGAGAGCAGGTCGACCAGCAGGCCACGGGCGGTGTAGCTGAGCCGCCGGTCCTGGAGGAGTGCGTTGGGAAGCACGGTGAAGTTGCGCCCGTGGGCGCTACGATGAATTCGCATCGGGAGTTGACGCTCCTGTTGCCGGACCCCGGGGTGTTGTCGCACCGCCGGGGTCACCTGTCATCGGTTAGGGCACGGAACGTAGCACGTCGAGCCGCATAGGCCGGTCGTTCCTCCGAAAGAGACCGGGATGCGGCCCAACTCGACTGGTATCGAACCGAACTGACTACTTGGCGCCACTGACCGGCTGAGATGAGGTCAGTACGTCCACGCCAAGCCGGTGCCCCGGTACTCCTCGACATTGCCCGGGGGAACGTGTTCGGACGGAGTCGGAGCTATCGGGTGTGCTGGGTAAGGCCGAACAGAGCACCGGTGGGATCGCGTAGGACCACGTCTCCGTTGGGGTCCTGGCGAACTTCGGTCGCACCGAGCTGCCGGGCCTGTTTGGCGTCGGCGTCGGGTCTGTTGCTGGCGAAACTGACCCGCCAGAGTGATCGCTGTGCCGTTGGTTTGCCTGGCGGCGGGCTGGTGGCGGCGGTGGAGTTGTCCGGCAACCGGAACTCGGTGTGCTCGGGGTTGGAGCTCCAGTGCAGGGCCGGCCGGTAGAAGGCGGCGGCATGCTCGGGGTGGTCGGTGAGAAGGCTGATGCCGGCGAAGGTGCCCGGCTCGTGGGTCAGCTGCATGCCGGTGTGGGTGCCGGGCTGCCAGAGTGACAGTGGTGCGCCGACGGGGTCGAGGGCGACAGCGGCGTGGCCGAGTGTCCCGACCCGGGTGGGTGCCACGATGATCTGGGCTCCCAGGTTCGTGAAGCGGGTGGCGGTGGCTTGGATGTCCGACACGGTGACGTTGATCGTCCAGTAAGGTGCGCCGGGGTCCTCGGCCGGCCCCAGGGCGGCGACGAGTTGTCCGCGCAGGGTGCAGAGCCTGTAGCCGTTGGGGTCCGGTGGGGCGACGATCCAACCGAACAGCGCGGTGTAGAACGCCGTCGTCGTCTCCATGTCGGGGGTGCCGAGGTCGATCCAGCTCACGGTGTTCTCGGGGTGCCGCGTGATGTTCATCGAGATGCCTTTCCGTTGGGGCCGCCTTGCCCTGGTAGTGGAGCGAGGCGGCGTCCAGAGCCGACTCGGCAGTGACCTGCGGTGTCAGGCGTAGTAGGGCGAGTTCAGGTCGATGCTGGCGTCCTTGACGATGTCGCCGTCGAACAGTCGTGTCGTTGCCGGGGCTCCGGCTCGGCGGGCTTCTTCGGCGAAGGGGCCCTGGGCGAAGGCCAGGGCGTTCTCGGCGCTGTCGAACTCGTAGAAGCCACCGATGGTGTGGGTGCCGATCCCGGACAGCCACGTCTTGCGGATCAGACCCGGCGCGGTCTTCAGTGCCGCGTTGACCTGGTGCCACTCGAACTGCTCGAACGGCACTGCCGCCTGGATCTCGGTGTAGAGAAACGTCTTGCCCATAAGGAACCTCCGGGTTCGGGGCCTGCTGGCCCACGTCGACTAGTACGTGCGTCCTAGTAATGTGAGCATGGAGTAGGATGGCCGTACTAGTCAAGGGGGGTTGCGATGGCCACGGACACGAAGTCCCGCATGATCAGCGCAGCGATCGGGCTGCTGCAACGCCACGGCCTGGCCGCGATGTCCTTCACCGACGTTCTGGCAGAGAGCGGTGCCGCGCGCGGGGCGATCTATCACCATTTCCCCGGCGGCAAACAGCAACTCGCGCTCGAAGCCGCCAGCCGCAACGCGGAGGAAGTCCGGGGTCACCTGCACGCACTGCCGGCGCACACGCCACGCGAAGTCGTGGAGGCGTTCCTCGGCAACGTCCGCCCTGTGGTGCAGGCGTCCGCCGGGGGCGGCGGCTGCGCGATCGCGGCGGTCACCGTCGACGGCGGTGCGGCCATTGCCGGTCAGAGCCGCCTGCGCACGGTCGCCGCCGAAGCGTTCACCGGCTGGGTGGGCGAGCTCACCGGAAAACTCGCCCAGGCCGGAATGAGTTCAGCCCAGGCCGCCGATCTGGCCACCCTCATGATCGTCACGCTCGAAGGCGCCCACATCCTGTGTCGCGCTGCGGGCAGCATCGCGCCTTTCGACAGAGCCGCCGCGGCCCTGCTCTCCGCCCTCCCGGGCTCAGGTTGACCCGGTGTCAGAGCAGAACGGTGTGGCGCACTGTAACGATCATGCTTCGACGCAATACCTAGGCCGCACGGCCTTGTCCCGTCGTACTTTCACCGGCCGCCGGCGCCATCAACTCGGCTCGCTGACCGCAGAGTTGGCCCAGGCATGGATGGCCGACTGCATGAGCGTCGAGGCTGCAGCCGGTTGCGTGCGGCCGGTGCGGGACCGGATCACCAGTCGGTGTTCACCGACCGGGTCATTGCCACGCCAGTCGTCCTGAGGTTCCAGCTCCCGCACGGGGCTCGCCGCGAGTACTTCGACGAGACCTACGCGGCAGTCGCCATCCTGATCTCCGACCGCTCCGCGGAGAGGTGAGCACCAGTCAGACAACCCGCCGGGCCAACACGCCCAGACCCTATTCGTACACAAGGCCGTAATCGACCTCGGCACAGGGAGCTTCAAGAGTGCGTGAGATATGGGGGCGGACCCGGTCGGTGTGGATCGCTGCGCTGGACCAGGACGCTGAGGCGCCCGAGCTGGTGGTCAAGAACGAGGCCGGGGTCCGGCGGCTGTCGCGGGTGTTGGAGGTCGGGCCGCCTGAGTCGGTGCCGTGGATGGGTTGGGGCGAGCTCCGGGTGGGGCTGCTGGGTGGCGGAGGTGAACTGCTGGTAGGGATCACCATGCATCTGGCCGGTGGCCTGAGCTCCGAACTCTGGCCAGAGCAGCGGTCGTTGCTGCACCCGGAGGAGTGGGTGGACTGGCTCCGGGCGCAGCGGATGCTCTTCCCGGACCGCCCGGAGGTACGGACGCTCGGCCGTCAGCGCCTCTGGGGGGCGGCGCCCAACCTTGATCTGGTGGTGGCTGGTACGGACGTCCTCCGGCTGGTCTCCGGTGCGGCAACGCCGGAACGGGCACGCTGGTTCGTCGAGGTACTGACCGAGATGGGTCTGACGTACCGCCAGGCCGTGCCGTAGTCTCTGGCCCCCCGGGGTACGGCGAACACCATCACCGGCCGCTCGTGCGCCACAGCCCCGCCCAGCACGGCGGGCAGGATCTCCTCAGCCACGATGCGCACACCCTCGCGGGGGTCAAGCGCGTCCCCAGACACTCCCCCCAGTGCGACCTACGGCGCCAGGCGAGGATCGTCAATGTCGACGGTGGCGATCCCGGGCGGATACAACTCGGGGCGGGCCGTCAGGATCAGGTGCTGCAACGGACGTACCGGAGTGGGCAGGCTGGTGGTGATGACGTGGGCCAGATCCTGGCCCCCGAACCCGTCGCGGACCATCGTCGCCACCATCACCGCGGTACTCGCATCCAGAGGCTCGAACTCCAGCGAGGGCAGCGCCAGAATCGCGTTCGCCGTGCCCTCGTCCTTCACCTCAGCCTCCACCAGGCACAGCACCGGGACCAGCAGATGCTGGAACGGGCTCTGCAGAGCGGAGTCCACCAGGCGGTGCAGGCGCTCGTGGCCGTCGGCCAGCGCGGCCAGTGCACTGGAATCCAGAATGATCACGCGCTACGCCGGGGGGCGACCTTGGCGCGAGCATCCGCCGCAGCGATGTCGTAGACCCGCTGGAGCAGATCCGGACCCTGGTCCAGCTCACTGTCGGTGAGAGTCATCCCGAAGTGCTCCCGCATCAGCCGACGGCCCTCCGTGACACGCTCGGCGATCTGCTCCGCCGTGGGCTGCTGCTCCACCAGCAGAGCCACCTGGGCGCCGATCGTGGTACCGCGGGCCGCCGCGAGGGCAGCCAGCCGGTCACGCGTATCAGGGGAAACCTTGATCGTCGTATCAGCCATACCGCAATCGTATACCGATGGTACTCCAGCGGTATACCGATTCGTCCTGCTGGAACCAAGGACAGCATGCGCCTGCTGCTCGGCCGCAGTTGTCGGTGTGCCGCGATGCCGTCAGCAGCCCATCAGTCCGAGGAACGGAGCCTCCGTGACCGACTGCCTTTTCGACTCTAGCGGGCAGTACATGGCTTTCAGGCGAGACGCGACCGACCGGTTCGTCTTCCCGGGGCGGCCCTTGAGAAGGACCGTTCGCTCGTCATCCGGTGACCAATATTCGGTACGGGGCTGTCGGAGGTGGTGGCTACGCTGCACGGATGGGGGATTCGATCAACTACGTGCGTGGGGATGCCACCGCGCCGCAGGGCAAGGGCGTCAAGGTGATCGCCCACGTCTGCAACGACTTGGGCGGCTGGGGGAAGGGCTTCGTGCTGGCCCTGTCGAAGCGCTGGCCGGAGCCGGAGGCGGCGTTCCGGCGGTGGCACCGGGAGCGGGCGGGTAACGACTTCGGGCTCGGGGCGGTGCAGTTGGTGCAGGTCGAGCGGTACGTGTGGGTGGCCAACCTGGTCGGTCAACGGGGCATCAGGACCAGCCGGTCCCAGGGTGTTCCCGTCCGGTACGAGGCGATCGACGCCGCGCTCGGGCGGCTCGCGCCGCAGGTGGTGGAGCTCGGGGCGTCCGTCCACATGCCCCGGATCGGGTGCGGCCTGGCTGGCGGGCGGTGGTCGAAGGTCGAGCCGCTGATCGAGGCACGGCTGACCGGGGCCGGGGTGGCGGTCACCGTGTACGACCACGACTGACCGCACGGTCGCTGCCTGGCTGCCCGGCTGCCCGGCTGACCGGATCGGTCCGGTGCGGGGCATGATGGTGTCTGTCGCGGGGCTCGGCCGGGCCGCAGGATGGAGCACATGAACAGCGCACTCATCGTCATCGATGTCCAGGAGTCGTTCCGTCAGCGGGAGAACTGGGCCGCCGTGTCCAACCCCGACATCGTGGAGCAGGTGAACAAGTTGGTCGACGCCACCCGGGCGGCCGGCGACCTGGTGGTGTGGGTCCTGCACGCCGAGCCCGGCAGCGGGACGGTCTTCGATCCGGCCCTCGGCCACGTCCGTCCGATCGAGGGCCTGCGGGCCCCCGCCGAGGGCGAGCCGATCGTCACCAAGACCGCCCACAACGCGTTCACCACCACCAACCTGCAGCAGCAGCTCACCCAGCGCGGGGTGCGGGAGGTGGTGATCAGCGGCATCCGTACCGAGCAGTGCTGCGAGACCACCGCCCGGGTCGCCTCGGACCTCGGCTACGACGTCACCTTCGTCACCGACGCCACCGCGACCCACCCGATCGAGCACTGGGACGCACCGGCGGGCCGCAGCCTGGCCGAGATCCTCGCGGACCCGCTCACCCTGACCACTGATCAGATCGTCACTCGCACCGAGTACGCCCTCGCGGGCCGGTTCGCCCGGGTGACCACCGTGAAAGAGCTGACCGGATCGTGACCCACGTCGTCTTCCTGCTCGTTCCGCAGCTGCATCTGCTGGACCTGGCCGGGCCCGCGCAGGTGTTCTCGACCGCGACGGACCACGGTTGCGACTACCGGGTCAGTTACGTGGCCGAGCAGGAGGACGTCCCGTCCGCGCAGGGCCTGATGCTGCGGGCCGACACCAGCTGGCCGGACCTGACCGCCGAGGACCTGCTCGTGGTGCCCGGCTGGCGCGCCCCCACCCTGCATGCGAACGGCGGGCTGCGCCCCGCCACGCTGGAGCGGCTGACGGCGCATCACGCGGCGGGCGGCACGGTCGCCAGCATCTGCGCGGGCGCGGACGCCCTGGGCCGGGCCGGGCTGCTGGACGGCCGCCGCTGCACCACCCACCACGACGCGCAGGACGAACTCGCCCGCTGCTACCCCCGGGCCACCGTGGTGCGTGACGTGCTCTACGTGGTGGACGACCGGGTGGTCAGCTCGGCGGGCATCGCCAGCGGCATCGACCTCGCGCTGCACCTGGTCGCCGTCCGGTACGGCCCGGCGGTGGCCGCCCGGGTCGCCCGCGACATGGTGGTCTACGCCCGCCGCAACGGCGACGAACAGCAGCACAGCGCCCTGCTCCGGCACCGCACCCATCTGAGCGACGCCATCCACCGGGTCCAGGACCTGATCGACACCCGCTACACGGACCGGCTCGGCCTCGCCGACCTGGCCGCCGCCTCCGGCGTCAGCGAACGCACCCTCACCCGCCGCTTCTCCGAGGCCACCGGCCTGACCCCGCTGCGCTACCAGCAGGAACTGCGCCTGGAACGCGCCGAACACCTGATCGCCCACGGCAGTACCGTCGAATCCGCCGCCCGCACCGTCGGCTTCCAGGACGCCCGGATGCTGCGCCGCCTGCGGGCGAGGGCCTGACACCCGGTCAGCAGCCCGGAAATTCCCGGCCCTCGCCCCGGGCCGCCGGGTAGCATCCGGCCCTTCGAGGGTGCGCCGTCGCGGAGTGCGCGCCAGGCCGAGGCACCGCCTCGGACCCCCTTTCCACCCACCTACAGTCCCGGCACGGCCACAGCGGGGACGCCCAATATGACCGGTCGGCCTGCCGGCCGTCGCCCGGCCCCCGCGCCAGTGGGTGTGCGGTCGGGCTAGGACCCCGGTTCGGCGACGTCGCACGGGTCGGATGTGCTGTCGCAGGGGTCGGCGGCCAGGTCCATGTCCCGGACGTCGCAGGCGATTCGGCTGAGCAGAGCCCGGAACGCTTGGCGCTCATTCTCATCGAGCGTCTCAAGGAGCCGGTCTTCGGCTTCCCGTACCTGCCGCTGCAGGTCCTGGAGGGTGTGTACGCCCTGGGCGGTGGCGACGATCTTGCGCTGGCGCCGGTCGGTGGGGGTGAGCCGACGCTCGACCAATCCCGCCGTGACGAGGTCGTCGATCAGGTAGGTCATGACTGTGCGGTCGATCCCCAAATACGTGGCCAGGGCGAGCTGATTTTCCTGGTCACCTCGGACGACGACGGCGAGAGTCTGGTAGCCGCGGGCACCCTGCGGGATGTCATCGAGGGCCGACGCGACGACGGTCCGGTACGCGCGTATCAGGACGAGGAGGGAGAGACCGAAGTCCCCCGCGGAGTCGACATCGTCGGCCGGTGTGGTCGGTGTCCCGGTGCCCATAAAAGGAATTGTACCCACCCAGTCATTGTTGGACAGATCATCTGCACAGCATGCGATCTATTGGACAACGCACTTCCGCAGACGAAGCGCCGCAGAATGAGAAGGCAAACGTCATGCTCAAGATCGGCATCATCCTCGGCAGCACCCGCCCGAACCGCAACGGTGAACAGGTGGCGAAGTGGGTGCTCGACATCGCCTCGCGCCGCGACGACGCCGAGTTCGAGCTCATCGACCTCCGCGCCCACCCCCTGCCGCTCCTCGACGAGCCGCTTCCGCCCTCGTTCGGCCAGTACCAGCACGAGCACACCAGGCAGTGGGCGGCCAAGATCGCCTCGTTCGACGGGTTCGTCATCGTGACCCCCGAGTACAACCACGGCATCCCGGGTGTGCTGAAGAACGCCCTCGACTTCCTCTACACCGAGTGGAACAACAAGGCGGTCGGCTTTGTGTCCTACGGCGGGGTCGGCGGCGTACGGGCCGTCGAGCACCTCCGCGCGGTCGCCGCCGAGCTCCAGATGGCCGACGTACGCCAGCAGGTCGCACTGTCGATGATCACCGAATTCGAGAACTTCAGCGTCTTCAAGCCCGGTGCCTACAACCTGCCCGCCCTGAATACGATGCTCGGCCAGGTCATCGCCTGGAGCGCTGCGCTCGCACCGCTGCGGATGGCCCAGGCCGTCGCCGCCTGAGCCGCCCGCCGGGCTCAGTTCACCCATCTGCGGTGTACAAGAAGTCCCGCCATGTCCTAAGCCGAGACGTCCAATTGGGCCGAGAAGGCACGCCTGCCTGAAGAGGATCGGTCCCCGGCCGTGCGAATTACCTTGATGACAGGAGGTTCGACATGAGTGAAGTACTCGACCGGAACGCGAAGATCATCGCAGAGTTCCGAGCGAACGAGGGCAGGGTCGGCGGGGTCTTCGAGGGCGCTCCGTTGGTTCTTGTCCATCACCGCGGCCGCAAGAGCGGGCAGGAGTACGTCAGCCCGACGATGTACCTCCCGCACGACGCCGCGCCGGACATCGTCTACGTATTCGCTACCAAGGGCGGAGCACCCACCAACCCGGACTGGTACCGCAACCTGACCGCCGCCGGTGATGGCACCCTCGAACGCGGCGCTGTGACCTACCAGGTGACCGTCCACGAACTGATCGGCGCGGAACGCGACCGCATCTACGCCGAGCAAGCGCGGCGTTACCCCGGCTTTGCCGAGTACGCACGCCGGACTGCCGGAATCCGCGTCATTCCCGTGCTCGAACTCCGGCGGGTGTAGCCCGCACCCCTGTCGGCTTCAGCGAGTCGAAGGAGAAAGATCATGCCCAAGGCGGTCAGGTACGACGAGTTCGGCGGGATCGACGTGTTGCGGGTCGACGAGGTGGAACGCCCGGTGCCCGGGGACGGGCAGGTCCTCGTACGCGTGAAGGCAGCCGGCATCAACCCCAGTGAGGCTGTCATCCGCACGGGGGCGTTGGCGGACATGTTCCCGTCGACGTTCCCGTCCGGGCAGGGCAGCGACCTCGCCGGGGTCATCGAGGAGGCCGGCGCCGGGGTTGCCGGATTCTCGCCCGGCGACGAGGTGATCGGATTCAGCAACAAGCGGGCCTCCCAGGCCGAGCTGGCCCTGGTCGAGGCCGGTGACCTCACGCGCAAGCCGGAGAAGGTCTCATGGGAGGTGGCCGGCAGCCTGTACGTCGTCGGCGTGACCGCATGGGGGGCGGTACACGCCGTCCAGCCAAAGGAGGGCGAGACCGTCGTCATCTCCGGAGCCGCCGGGGGAGTCGGCTCGCTCACCGTCCAGCTCGCGCGCCGTACCGGGGCCACGGTCATCGGCCTGGCGAGCGAGAGCAACCCTGGCCCTCGCCCTCGGCGTCGCGACCGATCGGGTCGACACCATCGCCGATTTCGCGGCCGCCGAGAAGCACGGGGTGAAGACCGACGGAGGGGGCGCGGCCGGGCCGGGCGCCAAGGTGCTCGCCGAGCTTGCCGCCCTGATCGCCGACGGACACCTCGAGGTGCCGATCGCGAACGTCTACCCGCTGGGACAGGTCCGCGAGGCCTACACCGAACTCGAACGCCGCCACACCCACGGCCAGATCGTCCTCAGGCCGTAGTACTCCGCGCCACCAGACCGCTGACCAGCCCAAGAGCGAGGTAGGACTGGAGTACTAGCATGAAAAAACAAGGCTTCATCTCCAGGCCCGGGCCCCAGCGGCAGGGAGCCGGTATGGCGTTCGACACGACTGGTTTCGAGCAGGCGGACAACAGCCGCTACATGCCGATCTCCGAGCACGGCCTGATCGGCGACCTTCGTACGGCCGCGCTGGTCGGCACGGACGGCACCATCGACTGGTACTGCTGTCCGCGCTTCGATGCGCCCAGCGTCTTCGGGTCCATCCTCGACGCCGACCGGGGCGGGTCGTTCGAGTTGGCCGCCGAGGTCCCGACCCGCACTCGGCAGTTCTACTTCCCCGACACGAACGTGCTGATCACGCGGTTCTTCGCCGCGGACGGGGTGGCGGAGATCCAGGACTTCATGCCAGTTGTCGACGAGTCGCGCGAGGCAGCCAGGCACCGGCTGATCCGGCGGGTGGTCTGCGTCCGCGGGACCCTCCCCTTCAGGGTGCGGATCGCCCCGCGCTTCGGCTACGGCGCCGAAGCGCACACCACGCACCTCGAAGGCGACGCGGCGGTGTTCCGCTCCCCGTCACTGACGCTCGCGCTGACCGCCACCGCACCCCTGGAAAGCGACGGCCTGGACGTGTGGTCGCACTTCAAGCTCCTTGAGGGCGAGTCCCACGTGTTCGCCCTCGACCAGATCGGCGACGACGTCCCGCCCCGGTCGTGCCCGCGCGCCGAGGCGCAGGAGCAGGCCGAGGCGACCGTCCGGTTCTGGCGCCACTGGCTGGCCGGTTCGCGCTACCACGGGCGGTGGCGGGAGATGGTGAACCGCTCCGCACTGGTGCTGAAGCTCCTCACCTACGCGCCGACCGGCGCGATCATCGCCGCACCGACCACAAGCCTGCCCGAGCAGATCGGCGGGGAGCGCAACTGGGACTACCGCTACGTCTGGGTCCGCGACGCCGCCTTCTGCATCTACGCCCTCCTGCGCCTCGGGTTCACCTCGGAAGCCGAGGCGTTCATGGGGTTCATCGGCGAGCGCGGCATCCTGCGCGGCACCGGTGCGAGCGGCCCGTTGCAGATCATGTACGGCATCGACGGGCGCAGCGAGCTGCCCGAATACGAGCTGCCGCACCTGGAGGGACACCTCGGCTCCGCACCGGTCCGGGTGGGCAACGCCGCCACCGGCCAGCTCCAGCTGGACATCTACGGTGCGCTGATCGACTCGATCTACCTCTACGACAAGTGGGGGCAGCCGATCAGCAGTGACCGCTGGGACGAGGTCGGTGCCGTGGTGGACTGGCTGTGCGAGCACTGGGACCAGCCCGACGAGGGAATCTGGGAGACCAGGGCAGGCCGGCGGAACTTCGTGTACTCGCGGCTGATGTGCTGGGTCGCGCTGGAACGCGCGATACGCATGGCGAACCGCCGCGGTCTGCCGGCGGACCTGCCGCGCTGGCGGGAGTCGCGGGACGCGATCTACCGGCAAATCATGCGGCGCGGCTGGTCGGCCGAGCGAGGGGCGTTCGTCCAGGGGCTGGACGACCATGTGCTGGACGCCTCGCTGCTGATGATGCCGATGGCCAAGCTCATCTCGCCCACCGACCCCAAGTGGCTCTCCACCCTGGACGCGCTCACCACGGACCTGGTCTCCGACTCGCTGGTCTACCGCTACGACCCGACCGCCAGCCCGGACGGCCTGCACGGCCCTGAGGGCACCTTCTCGATCTGCTCCTTCTGGTACGTGGAGGCGCTGGCCCGGGCTGGCCGGCTGGAGGAGGCCAGGCTCGCCTTCGAGAAGATGCTCACCTACGCCAACCACCTCGGTCTGTTCGCAGAGGAGATCGGCCCGACCGGAGAACAGCTGGGCAACTTCCCCCAGGCCTTCACCCACCTCTCGCTGATCAGCGCCGCTTTCAACCTCGACCGCGCGCTGGGCTGACGCAGCATCACCGCCGGGACGGCGGTGCCCGAAGTGTTGCTGCGGGTCTGGCTCGCCCTTCGTGGCACCGCCGCCGGCCACCGGGCCGCGATCATCACCGTGCTCGCCGAGCTCCAGCACGAACGCCTGTGGGCCTGGACCCTGCTGGGCGCCGACACCTGGGGCCGGTTCCGCGAGTGTGTCGAGGTGGACGGAGCGACCTGGCACGTTGTCGTGGCTGGGCTCTCGCCTGGGTGCTCGTGGCGGACCACCACTACCGCGTCACCAACCCCGTGCTCGCAACGGTGGGCCGCCGGGTGTGACCGGCCGTCAGGGGGTGCCTTACTCCTGGGCGCGGAGTACACGGTGCGCCGGGCGGTGCTGCCGAGCCGGTCCGGCCAGAGCAGCCCCCGCTCGGCTGTCAAGTGGCGCATCTGCTAATTAATGAGGTGCCTATTCCCTGCAGATGCTGGTCTGACAGTCCCTTAGAGGTCGTAGATGCGAGTCATCAGAATGTACCGGCGCGGCCGATCCGACCTCAGTAAGGGAGAACGCACATGAGAACAGGACTGTCACGGCGTCGTGTCACCGGCAAGGTGCTGGCCGCCGGTGCCGTACTGGTGCTGGCGGTGCCGGGAATCGCGTACGCCAACACCGTGGGGGTGACGGTGAAGACTCCCGGGGCCACCCTCGGGCCCGCCGGTACCTTCGCCGAGATCTCCACCCACGCGGACTGCGGCAGCGGCCTGATCTCCGGCGGTGGGATCAACCAGGCCATCGGTACCGGCAGTTCGTCCAACGGCAACAAGGTGAACGGCACCTCGCCCAGCCCCGACGGCAGCACCGAGTACACCGGTTCCACCGGGGTGGTCGGCACCGACGTCACGCACTGGCTCGCCATCGGCGGCAGTGGTGGAGCGGTCAACAGCGACTTCTCCACCACTCCCTACGCGATGTGCTTCAGCAGCAGCCTGATCAACCACACCCAGGTGGTCATGAACAAGATCGCCGGGCCCACCACGAGTGCGACGGTCGGCCTGGTCACCGCCACCTGCCCGGCCAACACCCGGCTGCTCGGTGGCGGCGCCCGCATCACCCCGGCGAGCGTCGGCAGCCTGAAGCCGATCGCGAGCTTCCCCAGCTTCAACAACTCCGCGCACGACTACGGTCAGAAGGCCGCGGCCGACGGGGAGACCAACCCCGACTCCTGGACGGCGGTCGGCTGGAACGGCGGTGGCGGCAACAGCGGGAACACCACCTACGCGTACGCCATCTGCAGCGGCAACAACATCGACATCAGCGGTGCCACCGTGAAGGTCCGGCACAGCGAGGTGAGCGGTCCGACCGCGGGGACGGCGGGCCTGACCGTGACGGTCGGCTGCGGAGGGAACGACGGGAAGCTGGTCAGCGGCGGCGCGGCGATCAGCGGCGGCAGCGTCACCACCACCGACTTCACCGGGCCCGGCTCGGTCGGCGACCACCTCAACGGCTCCTTCCCCAGCGACTCCGGCGGGAGCCCGGTCGGGGACGGGGCCACCACGGCGGCGTACTGGACGGCCTTCACCCACACCGGTGCGCCCAGTTCGCCCAGCACCTACACCGACGCCTGGGCGCTCTGCGCCAACGACGGCATCTGACCCACCCTCAGCAGCTCCGAGAGGCAGTAGCAGCTCCGATGACCCACCCTCGTACCACCCTGTCGCGATCCAGGACACTGATCGCGCTCAGCGCCACCGGCCTGCTGGCCGCCGTACTGGCGCCGCTCACCGCAGCGGCCGATCCGGCGTCCGCGCCCACGCCCTCGCCCTGTGGCAGCGGCGGCGTCCTCACCACCTCGCCGCCCAGCTGTGTGTACACCGCGACGGGTACGGACACCTTCACCGTCCCGGTCGGGGTGACAGCCGTGAGCGTCGACCTGTTCGGCGCCGAAGGCGGTAGCGCGGCGGGCTTCGTTTCCCCCAATCCGCCGAACGCGGGCGCGCCCGGGGGCCTGGGCGGTGAGACCCGGGCGACCCTGGCGGTGAGCGCGGGTCAGGCCCTCCAGATCACCGTGGGAGCCGTCGGAAGTTCCGGCACGTCCCGGCACGGCGAGTACGCCCGGCCCGGCGGAACCGGCCACGGAGCCGGTGGTGGCGGTGCGCACGGCGGCGGGGGGTCCGGCGGCGGTGGCTCCGACCTTCGGGTCGGGGCGTTCGGTCCGACCGACCGGATCCTGGTAGCTGGCGGTGGTGGCGGGGCCGGCAACGGCGGGCCCCAGCTGCGCGGCGGAGACGGCGGCGGCCCGATCGGTGGGCGCGGCGGCCAGGGTGGCGGGCCCGAAGGGTCCGGTGTCGCGGGCGGCGGCGGTACCCAGAGTGCGCACGGCGCTCGTAACCCCAACTCCCGCCTGGGCGGCCCCGGTGGGGAGGGGAGCGACATCGACCCCAACACGGGCCTGCCCAACCCCGGCAGCGGCGGCGCCGGTGGCAACGGCGGACGGGGCGGTAACGGCGGTGGCGGAGGAGGCGGCGGCTACTTCGGCGGCGCGGGCGGCTCCGGCGGCGGTAACCCGGACAACCTCCCCGGCGCGGGCGGCGGTGGTGGCAGTGGCTACGCGGCCGCCTCGGCGGCCGACGCCGTCCTCGCCCCGGGCGTGAACCACGGCAACGGCCGGGCCGTGGTCTCGTTCCGCTACGGGACGTCGGTCGCGCTCGCCGCGGACACGTCCACCCCGCTGTTCGGACACGCCGTCACCTTCATCGCCACGGTCGCCCCGGCGAACCCGGCCGCAGGCACCCCGGAGGGGGCGGTCACGTTCTCGGACGGGGCCACCGCGCTGGCGACCGTCCCGCTGAGTGCCGGTCAGGCCGCCTTCCGAGCCGAGGGGTTCCAGCCCGGGGTGCACGCTGTCACGGCCACCTACGGCGGAGCGCCCGGCTTCGTGCCGAGCACGACGGCCGGGCCCAGGCAGGTCACAGTCGGATTCAGTCGGCCGTGCCTGACGACGGCCCACCACGGACCCCTGACGGTGGCGGCCGGTGAGGCGATCTGCCTGGCCGCAGGCGCCAGCCAGTCCGGTCCGCTCACCGTCCGGCCCGGTGGGGCCCTGGCGGTGTCGGACGCCGAGATCAACGGTCCGCTGTCCGCCGCCGGCGCCCTCGCCGTCACGGTCTGCGGGTCGCACCTGACCGGCCCGGTCACCATCCAGGGCAGCACCGGCCCGGTGCTGTTCGGCCCGGACCACGGGGCGGCCTGCTCGGCCAACACGGTCAGGGGACCGCTGACGGTGGACGCCGACACGGTCACCGGGCCCGGTGACCAGCACCGGTAACGCGGGCGGCGAGGACGCCTTGGCGTGACGCTCGCCGACCCGGGTCGGGCCGCTGCCGAACTCGGCCGGTTCGCGGTGGCCCGACCCGGGACCGCCGCCCGCGGACCGCCGGGTGTCCCTTTGACGCCGCCCCAAGGCAGAATGTGCGCATGGCAACTTGAAGAGCACCAGCCGGACGGAAGTCATGGCGCCAGAGGGGAAACGGCTGGTCCGTGCGCGACGGTGACCGCTGGATCTGCCTCGTGTGCCACGAGCCTGTCCGCTCCTACCAGTACCGCTTCCATCCGCCCGAGTCCTCCGGCTTCGAGCGTTGCATCGGTTTTGCCTGGTGCTCGGGGTGCCGGATCTACTCGGGCACCATGGTCCACGTTCCTCGCAAGCGCGTCCTGGTCGACGCCCTTGCCTCGCTACCCGCCGATGACCGCGACCAGTTGCTCCGGAAGGAGGCCGCACTGATCGAGTATCTCGACAGCCGAGGCCTCGGTCGGCACTGACCGGAGCCCCTGCCGCTTCAGCATGTTTCTAGGGTCAGCACAGAATGTCACGGCCCGGGCGGTGGCCGGTGGTGAGGAAGTCGGTCACCAGGCGGTCGCCGCAGGCGTTCCCGTTGGCGGCGTACGCGTCGTGGCCGCCGGAGTCGACGGCGACCATCCTGGCCCGGTTGCCGAGGACCTGACGGAGCTTCAGGGCGCCGCTGTACGGGGTGGCTGGGTCGCGCAGGTTCTGCACCAGCAGGATGTTGGACGGGCCGTCCGGCGTGACGCGGACCGGCGGTTCGGTGGGCGCGGGCCAGAACGCGCAGGGCATCACGTTGACCGGCATCCCGGCGGTGAGCGGGTGCTCGAGCCGGCTGGCGGCAACTGCCTTGTCGTACGCGGGAGTCAGGCCCGGCCAGCGCACGTCGTTGCAGAGGACGCCGACCGAGACGGCGACGGTGTTCTGCAGCGCCTCGTCCGGCAGCGCCCGCACGACGGGCAGCGGACGGGACCCGAGCCCGGCGAGCACCAGCCGGGCCAGGGCGGGGAACTTCTCGTCGTCGTACAGGCTCTCCAGCATCGTCTCGCGCAGCGCATTGCCGTTCAGCACCGGCGGGTTGGCGCCGGGCCACGGGAGCGGATCGCGGTCCAGCCGGTCGGCGAGGGCGAGGAAGAGCGGCCGCACCTCCTCGGGGGTGGCAGCCAGCCGGTCCGGGTTCTCCGGGGCGGCGGCCCAGGCGGCGAAGTCCGGGAAGCGGTCCTCGACACCGGCCCCGAAGGCGGCCAGCCAGCCGCGCCCCACCTTGTCGGGGTCCGGGTCGTCGTTGCTGTCGAGCAGGATCCGGTCGGTGCGGCCCGGGAACATGGTGGCGTACACGGCGCCCGCGTACGTGCCGTAGGAGACACCCCAGGCGGACAACTTCCGTTCGCCGAGCGTCTGTCGGATCCGGTCGATGTCGCGGGCCTCGTTGGCCGTGGAGAGACTGCGCAGCACCGGGCCGCCGTTGCGCAGACAGGTCTCGGCGACCCGGCGGGCGGTGTCGGTGTTCCCCGTGATCGACCCGTCCGGGGCGGGCCAGGGCCGGAGCTTCACCATCGCCAGGTCCTCGTGCGCGAGCCCGCAGTCGACCGGTGTGCTGCGCCCGACGCCGCGCGGGTCGAAGCCGATGATGTCGTAGGCGTCCCGGACCGACTGCGGCAGCTGTTTCGCCGCCTTGGACGGGCCGTTCAACCCGCTGCCGCCCGGCCCGCCGGGGATCATCAGCAGTACGCCGCGCCGTCGTTCGGGGTGTTCGGCGGCGATCCGGGAGACTGCGAGAGTGATCTGCTGCCCGTGCGGTTCGCGGTAGTTGAGCGGCACGGTGACGGTGGCGCACTGCTGGCGCTGGTCCGGACTGCCGTCCGGACAGGCTGTCCAGCCGAGTGCGGGCCGGGCCGGGCCGGCCTGGGCGAGCGGGGCGGAGAGGGTGAGCACGGAGGCGGTGACGGTGGCCAGGACTGCGATGCGGTTTCTCATGCTCCGGAGTCTTGTCGATCACCGGGCCCGCACCCATCCGGCCAGCAGGTCGGACGGGGGTGGGGAATACCCCACCCCCGAAGGTGAGTTGACGGACGGTCTGTCCCGGTGGAGCTCAGGCCGGTTGAGCGGGGGCCTGCACGCGAAATCCTCCGGTCTGTAGGCTCCTCGGGATGATCGGACAGGCGCATGAGCCTTCCTCATCCGCACGCTGACGCACAAGGACTTGCCGAGGGGGACGCCGGGTGGCGATGGAAGTGTGGGCACCGCTGTTCTCGCTCGCGGGCGTCGCCCTCGGCGGTGGCCTGACAGCGCTCTCCCAGCGTGCCACTCAGCGCTCCGCTGAGCGGCTGGAGGTACGGCGCCAGGCAGCGGCCACCAGCGAGGTGCGCCGGGCAGAGCAGCTGCTGGCGATCAAGGACTTCATCGCCTGCGCCCAGGATGCCGAACGGGCGGCCTACAGCCGTCCCGAGGCATGGGGCGATGACGAAGACTGGAACAGTGCCGCTTCGACTGCCATGACCAGGCTCTGGATCGCGGAGCGGCACCTCGTGCTACTCGGCGACGCGGACCTGCACGCCCCTGTGCACACATACGGTCGGGCACTCAACCAGGCAGTGTGGCGAGAGATCGGCGACGTCGAGGTCAATGACCACCTTGAGGAACACAAGATCGCCTTCATGACCGCAGCACGCGCGAGCCTCGCCGCCCCTTGAGCCCGAGCAACCCGGGTGGGATCCCTCCCCACAGGAGGTCCGGGGCGAGGTCCCGTTCATCACTGGCGACTGATGGCCCGGGAGACGCCGGCGGTCACCGTCGTGGCCAGAATCCATCCGGCGGCGGTCAGTCCGTAGGCGAGCCACTGGCCGGTGCCCTGCGGCGCGAAGGCGGCCTTCTGGCCGAAACCGATGATGGGGATCAGGAGGTCGAGCGCGTAGAACACCGGGCTGAATGAAGGGGCCTTTCCCGCTTCGAGCGGGGCGGGGGGATGCGTGGCGAAGAAGACCGTCCCCAGTACGAGCAGGGCCATGAGCCAGAGGGCGGCGCGAGCGGGCCGGTAGCCGTAGCCGACGGTTGCGTCCTGGATGTAACCCCAGATGCGGGTGTGCAGAGAGAGCCCGGCGCGGCGGTGGCGTTGCTTGGCGAGTAGGACCGTGCGGGCCTCGTCTTCGTGGCCCAGGCGCCGGTAGGCGGCTGCGAGCTGTTCGTAGGGCTGCGGAAGGTAGCCATCGGTGCCGCGCCGTACCCATTCGAGCCGTTCGAGGGCGGTGAGCGGGGCGGCGAGGGCGTCGTACATGGTCTCGGACAGCCGGAGGCGGGCGGGCCAGGTGTCGGGCGCGTCGTAGAGAGTGCCCAGTTGGGCGTTGCCGGCGTCGACGGTGCCGTCGATCGGCTGCCGGGTGCGCAGATCGCTCTCTCGTGCCTGCACCAGGCGCAGGGACAGGGCGGTGTCGGCAGGATGGGTCAGGGTGGCATCGTGGAAGCTGAGGCGGGTGCCGATGCGACTGCCGTCGAGCTTGATACCGCCATTGACAGTGAGGCCAAGGCCGAGGTCGAAGTTGCGGCTGACGGTGACGTCGACGGCTTCGAGTGCGATGTCGCCGGGGTTCTCCAGGCGTGCGCCGCAGAAGCCGATCGCCGCCGCCACTGTGGCGCCCGACAGGATGATCCGTCCCTCGGCACTGAAGCCGGGGTGGAAGGTGAAGTCCGCGGCGATCTGGATGTGATATGCGTCGAGGGCGTGCCCGCCGGGGTTGCTCAGGCTGGCGCCTTCCAGATCGAACTCGCCGGATATGGAGGCCGCCGAGAGGCGGAAGCTTCCCTGGACGGCCAGGTTGGTGCACAGCAGGTCCCCGCCTGTGCTCAGGCGTACGGCGGATATCGCCTCGCCGCCGGGCGCGGTGATCACGGTGTCTCTCAGGTCCAGGTCGCTGTGGATCTGGGTGCGGGTGAGTACGAGGGGCCCGGTCAGGTGGCAGCGGGACAGGACGAGCCGACCGTCGACCTGGGCCATGTCGGCGGTCAGGCCGGGCAGCGTGCAGCCTGTGAGGGCGAGTTCGCGGAATCTGGCGCCCTGCAGAAGGGGCGGCTCGTCGAAGTGGCAGTCCGTCAGGACGACGGGCGCGGCGATCTCGGCGAACTGCAGGTCCAGCCTGCCCGTGATGGACGCGCCGCTCAGCCGCAGCGCAGGGCGCTCTCCCGGGACGGGCTCGCTGCCTGCACCGAGGAGTAGGGCCATGATGCACTCGGCCCGTACGGACGGGCGGGCGACGTCTGACGAGTCGTGACGGACATCGACGGGCCGACCGTAGGAATAGGAGTCCCACAACTGGCGTTCACCGGAATCGAGTTCTTCGAGACGCATGATCGGTGATCATTCCAGCGCGGACGAGCCTCGTACAAGCCCTGCAAGAGATCCAGGCCTCCATGCGCGCGGACATGACGGACCCTCAGCGCCGACCGTCCGACGAAACCGCGTCGACGGGGCGCCTGCGGTTGCCTAACCTCCTGGCTGTGACGATCACTCAGGAGAATGTGGCATCGGGCGCGGAGTTCATCGCGCTGCTGGCGGAACTGTCCCGCGAGCTCGAGCCGGGCGGCCCGACCGTCGATGACTTCCTGCTGCGCTGGGCGGCGGTCCTGCCCGGGGAGGGACCCGGCGAGCCGGGCTGGCCCGGGCTGGCCCGGCAGGTGCTGGGTGCGCTCGCCGCTGGGCCAACCGGGGGTGCCGAGGCCGCCGAGGTGAAGCTCGACGAGCCGGTGGTGAACACCCGGGACGAGCTCGGCGTGCTGCTGACCGCGCTGGCGGCGGACTTCGTCCGGGACGGTCGGGAGGTCGCCGCCGTCGTGGCGCTGAAGGGTCCGTGGTGGGGGGACACCGGGGACTGGGCGCACGGGACGCTGTCCGCCGTCCTGGAGCGGTGGGCCGACTGGCTGGATGCCCAACTCGGCCACGCGGCAAGCCCGTTCGAGATCGAACCGGTCACCTGGGGGAGCGTGGCGGAACAGCTGCTGGCGGCTCGCGTCTACGAGTAGCGGACGCGAGCCGCCGGCTGAGCGAGTGTCAGCCGTCGAGGCGGTTGACGCCGGTGACGCGGAGGACGGCGCGGCCCTCCTCGTCGGAGCCGTACAGGTCGACCTCGGCGCTGATGCCCCAGTCCTGGTCGCCGGCCGGGTCCTCGAAGATCTGGCGGACCCGCCAGGAGCCCTCCTCCGGGTCCTCCTCGATGAGCAGCATCTTGGGGCCGCGCGCGTTCGGGCCGGTACCGAGGTCGTCGTGCTCCTCCCAGTACTCGTCCATCGCGTCCGCCCAGCGGTCCCGGTCCCAGCCGTACTCGCCGTCCAACTCGCCCAGCGTGCCGTACTGTTCGAGCGCGCAGAGCTCGACCCGGCGGAACATCTCGTTGCGCACCAGGACCCGGAACGCACGGGCGTTCGCGGTGACCGGGGCGGGCTTGTCGTCGAGCCGGACCTCGGTGCTCTCCGGGGAGGTGGGGTTGGCCAGCTGCTCCCACTCGTCCAGCAGGCTGGAGTCGACCTGGCGGACCAGCTCGCCGAGCCAGGCGATGACGTCCTTGAGGTCGTCGGTCTTCAGGTCGTCCGGGACGGTCTGCTCCAGCGCCTTGAACGCCCCGGCGAGGTAGCGGAGCACGATGCCCTCGGTGCGGGCCAGGTCGTAGTGGCCGACGTAGTCCGAGAAGGTCATCGCCCGCTCGTACAGGTCGCGCACCACGGACTTCGGGGCCAGGTGGTGGTCGCCGATCCACGGGTGGGCCTGGCGGTAGACCTCGTACGCGTGGCCGAGCAGTTCCTCGAGCGGCTTGGGGTAGGTGATGTCCTGGAGCCGCTCCATCCGCTCCTCGTACTCGATGCCGTCGCGCTTCATCTCGCCGATCGCCTCGCCGCGCGCCTTGTTCTGCTGGGAGGCGAGGATCTGGCGCGGGTCGTCGAGGGTGGCCTCGACCACCGAGACGATGTCCATCGCGTAGGAGGGCGACTCCTGGTCGATCAGCTCGAAGGCGGCCAGCGCGAAGGTGGAGAGCGGCTGGTTGAGGGCGAAGTTCTCCTGCAGGTCGACGGTCAGGCGGACGATCCGGCCCTCGGCGTCCGGCTCCGGCAGGCGCTCGACCACGCCGCCCGCGAGCAGCGAGCGGTAGATGGCGATCGCGCTGCGGATGTGGCGGCGCTGCGCCGAGCGCTCCTCGTGGTTGTCGGTCAGCAGGTGGCGCATCGCCTCGAAGGCGTTGCCCGGGCGGCCGATGACGGAGAGCAGCATGGCGTGGCTGACCTTGAACCGGGAGACCAGCTGCTCCGGGTCGGCGCCGATCAGGCGCTCGAAGGTCTCCTCGGACCAGCTGACGAAGCCCTCCGGGGCCTTCTTCCGGACCACCTTGCGCTTCTTCTTCGGGTCGTCCCCGGCCTTGGCGACCATCTTGTCGTTCTCGATCACGTGCTCGGGCGCCTGGGCGACCACTTGGCCGACGGTGTCGAAGCCGGCCCGGCCGGCCCGGCCGGCGATCTGGTGGAACTCCCGGGCCCGCAGCACCCGGACCCGCTGGCCGTCGTACTTGGAGAGCGCGGTGAACAGCACGGTGCGGATCGGCACGTTGACACCGACGCCGAGGGTGTCGGTGCCGCAGATCACCTTGAGCAGACCGGCCTGGGCCAGCCGCTCGACCAGGCGGCGGTACTTGGGCAGCATGCCCGCGTGGTGCACGCCGATGCCGTGTCGGACGTAGCGGGAGAGGTTGCGGCCGAACTTGGTGGTGAACCGGAAGCCGCCGATCAGGTCGGCGATGGCGTCCTTCTCCGCCTTGGTGCACATGTTGATGCTCATCAGCGACTGCGCGCGCTCGACGGCTTCCTTCTGGGTGAAGTGCACGACGTAGACCGGTGCCTGACCGGTCGTCAGCAGCTCCTCCAGTGTGTCGTGGAGATTGGTGCGGCGGTAGTCGTAGAACAGCGGCACCGGGCGGGTGACCGAGCGGACCACGGTGGTCGGGCGACCCGTACGGCGGGTCAGGTCCTCCTCGAAGCGGCGGACGTCGCCGAGGGTGGCGGACATCAGCAGGAACTGCACGTGCGGCAGCTCGAGGATCGGGATCTGCCAGGCCCAGCCCCGGTCGGGCTCGGCGTAGAAGTGGAACTCGTCCATCACGACCTGGCCGACATCGGCCCGGGCGCCGTCGCGCAGTGCGATGTTGGCGAGCACCTCGGCGGTGCAGCAGATGATCGGCGCGGTCGGGTTGACGCTGGCGTCACCCGTCATCATGCCGACCTGCTCGGTGCCGAACATCTTCACCAGGTCGAAGAACTTCTCCGAGACCAGGGCCTTGATCGGCGCGGTGTAGAAGGTGCGCTTGCCCTCGGCCAGCGCGGCGAAGTGCGCACCGGCGGCCACCAGGCTCTTGCCGGAGCCGGTGGGGGTGGCGAGGATGACGTTGTTGCCCGAGACCAGCTCGATCAGCGCCTCCTCCTGGGCGGGGTAGAGCGTGATGCCACGGTCCTGCGCCCACTCGGCGAAGGTCTCGTACAGCGCGTCGGGGGTAGCGGGCTTCGGCATCAGGTCCAGGAGGGTCACCGGGCCATCTTGCCTGCTCGGGAACGCCCTGGGCAAAGCTCGGGCGCGCACGGTCGGGCCGCGCCGCTGCCCACTCGGGCGGGTGACTTCCCATCGTGTTCGGACTATCACGCTGGGTAGTGGGGATTATGCCGTCGACCGTCCACGAACCAGCGGGGCGGACGACGGAAGGACATCCATGCGCAAGCGACTCCTTGGGGTGGGTCTGGCCGCAGCCGGCCTCGCCGCCCTGCTGGCCGGCCCGGCCCATGCCGACGGTGCCGCCACCGTCTCGGTGACCGGCTCCCCCGACGGGGTGGTGGCCCACTGTCCGCCGGGTACCCACCCCGCCGACTGGACGGTCACCAACGGGGACGGCAGTCCCCTCGGCCCGGACCAGCGAGTCCGCTGGACCAGCGTCGGCGAGGACGGCGTCGGTGCCTGGATCGCTCCGTACGAGGGCTCCCCGCCGCCGCCGGCGTCCATCACCCTGACCGTCAGCTGCACCTGCTGACGGTCCCTCGGGCCGGCGGGCGGGGCCGGTGACTGTACGGCTCCGCCCGCCGGTTGGTCCAAGGGTCAGCCCAGGGTCCACTTCTGGGCGGCGCTGTTGTTGCAGGTCCACAGCTGGAGCCGGGTGCCGTCCGTCGAGGAGCCGTTCGGGGAGTCCAGGCACTTGCCCGAGCCGGGGTTCAGGAAGTCGTGGCCGGAGCGGTAGGTCCACTGCTGGGCGCCGGTGCCGTTGCAGCTGTAGAGCTGGATGACGGCGCCGTCGGCGTGCGAGGCGCCGTCCACGTCCAGGCACTTGCCGAAGGCGCGGACGGTGCCGTCGGTGCCCACCGTCCACTGCTGGGCGGCGCTTCCGGTGCAGTTGTGGAGCTGGATGGGCGTGCGGTCGGCGCTGGAGGCACCGGCCACGTCCACGCACATGCCGCCGGGGCCGGTGATCCGGCCGGTGTACGGCAGGCCGGAGCTGTCACCCCAGGTGGTGGTGTGCACGTAGTCGACGGTCATGGTCTGCGGGTAGGTCGACGAACCGTCAGGGCTGCCCGGCCAGTCGCCGCCGACCGCCAGGTTGAGGATGACGAAGAACGGGTGGTCGAACACCCAGCGGTTGCCGCCGAGGTCGGCCGGGGTCCGGGTCTGGTAGGCGTGGCCGTCCACCGACCAGGTGATCGCGGAGGGGCTCCAGTCGACCGCGAAGGTGTGGAAGGCGTCCGCGAAGGATTGCCCGGCCGGGAGGCTGTACGGGGCGCCGATGCCGCCCGCGCCCGAGTAGCCCGGGCCGTGGATGGTGCCGTGCACGGTGCCCGGTTCGCGGCCGATGTTCTCCATGACGTCGAGTTCGCCGCTGGTGGGCCAGCCCACCGTGCCGAGGTCGTTGCCCAGCATCCAGAAGGCGGGCCAGATGCCCTGGCCGCGCGGGATCTTGATGCGGGACTCGAAGTGCCCGTACGCCTGGGTGAAGGTGCGGGCGGTGTTCAGGCGGGCCGAGGTGTACTGGCAGGTGCCGTACCAGCAGGCGAGGCCGGAGTCGGTGTTGCGCCTGGCGGTGATGACCAGGTTGCCCTGGCCGTCCAGTGCGGCGTTCTGGGCGCCCGGTGTGTAGTACTGGAGCTCGTGGTTGCCGTTGCCCGAACCGCCGGTCTCCAGCGTCCACTTGGCGGAGTCGACGGCCGAGCCGGCCGGCCCGTTGAAGTCGTCGTTCCAGCTCTGGGCGGCGACCGGTGCGGTGCCGCCGAGCGGAGCGGTGGTGCCGCCGGGGGCCGACGGGGCGAGCAGTGCGGCCGCCAGCAGGCCGGCGCCGAGCAGGGACATGAGCCTGCCGAGCGGTCGGCGGCGTGGGCGAGTTGCAGCGGGCATGGGGGAACCACCCTTGCGTGGGGGAGGAAGGGGGACGACCTTGCTGAGAGCGCTCTCCGGGGAAATCCTACGGATCGCCTTCAAGTCATGGCAACGTCAATGCGCGGACTTCTTCTGCCTTGCAGGTAAAGGGGCCTGACGGAGGTTCAGCGTCAGGGTCGGCGTTCGGGTAGTGAAGACGGCCGGGAGCGCTCTCTCGGTGAGAGAGAAGTTCCGCTTCCCGGCGCGTGACGCGGGTCAGCGGGGGGCATTACTCCTAGTCTCACGGTCACACCGCTGCTGCGAGGGAGTCCGTCATGAGTCGTGTCGTACGTGCCGCCCTGTTCCAGACCGCATGGACAGGGGACAAGGAGACAATGATCGCGGCCCACGAGCGGGCGGCGCGCGACGCCGCCGCGCAGGGCGCGCAGATCATCGGGTTCCAGGAGGTCTTCAACGCCCCGTACTTCTGCCAGGTCCAGGAGCCCGAGCACTACCGCTGGGCCGAGCCCGTGCCGGACGGGCCGACGGTGCGGCGGATGCAGGCGCTGGCCAAGGAGCTGGGCCTGGTGATCGTGGTCCCGGTGTACGAGGTCGAGCAGTCCGGTTTCTACTACAACACCGCCGCCGTGATCGACGCGGACGGTTCCTACCTCGGCAAGTACCGCAAGCACCACATCCCACAGGTGAAGGGCTTCTGGGAGAAGTACTACTTCAAGCCCGGTAACCTCGGCTGGCCGGTGTTCGACACGGCGGTCGGCAAGGTCGGCGTGTACATCTGCTACGACCGGCACTTCCCCGAGGGCTGGCGCGCGCTCGGCCTGGCCGGGGCCGAGATCGTCTACAACCCCTCCGCCACCAGCCGGGGCCTGTCCTCCTACCTCTGGCAGTTGGAGCAGCCGGCCGCCGCCGTGGCCAACGAGTACTACATCGCCGCGATCAACCGGGTCGGGGTGGAGGAGTACGGCGACAACGACTTCTACGGCACCTCCTACTTCGTCGACCCGCGCGGCCAGTTCGTCGGCGAGGTCGCCTCGGACAAGGACGAGGAGCTGGTGGTCCGCGACCTCGACCTGGACCTGATCGAGCAGGTCAGGCAGCAGTGGGCGTTCTACCGGGACCGGCGCCCGGACGCCTACGGCCCGCTGACGGAAGCGTGAGGGGGCGTCAGATGACCCGTACCGTGATCCGTGGCGGCCTGGTGATCACCGCCGCCGAGGAGATGCACGCGGACGTACTGATCGAGGGCGAGCAGGTGGTCGCGCTGGCCGCCACCGGCAGCGACGTGGCCGACGGCTGGACGGCGGACCGGGTGATCGACGCCGCCGGACAGTACGTCATCCCCGGCGGCGTGGACGCCCACACCCACATGCAACTGCCGTTCGGCGGCACCGAGGCCAGCGACACCTTCGAGACCGGCACCCGGGCCGCCGCCTTCGGCGGTACCACCACCATCGTGGACTTCGCGGTCCAGTCGGTCGGCTCCTCGCTGCGGGCCGGGCTCGACGCCTGGCACGAGAAGGCGGCCGGGGTCTGCGCGATCGACTACTCGTTCCACATGATCCTCGGCGACGTGAACGAGGCGAGTCTGAAGGAGATGGACCTGCTGGTGGGGGAGGGGGTGACCTCCTTCAAACTGTTCATGGCCTACCCCGGCGTCTTCTACAGCGACGACGGGCAGATCCTGCGGGCCATGCAGCGCGGCGCCGACAACGGCGGCCTGATCATGATGCACGCCGAGAACGGCATCGCGATCGACGTGCTGGTGGCACAGGCGCTGGCCGCAGGGAAGACCGACCCGCGCTACCACGGCGAGGTGCGGCGCGAGTTGCTGGAGGCCGAGGCCACCCATCGGGCGATCAAGCTGGCCCAGGTGGCGGGCGCCCCGCTGTACGTGGTGCACGTCTCGGCCGCCTCGGCGGTGGCAGAGCTGGCCAAGGCGCGGGACGAGGGCCTGCCGGTGTTCGGCGAGACCTGCCCGCAGTACCTCTACCTGTCGACCGACAACCTGGCCGAGCCGGGCTTCGAGGGCGCCAAGTACGTCTGCTCCACGCCGCTGCGGCCGCGCGAGCACCAGGCCGCGCTGTGGCGGGGGCTGCGCACCAACGACCTCCAGGTGGTCTCCACCGACCACTGCCCGTTCTGCTTCGTCGGGCAGAAGGACCTCGGGCGCGGGGACTTCTCGAAGATCCCGAACGGACTGCCGGGCGTCGAGAACCGGATGGACCTGCTGCACCAGGCCGTGGTGGAAGGGAAGTTGACCCGGCGTCGGTGGATCGAGATCGCCTGCGCCACCCCGGCCAGGATGTTCGGCCTCTACCCGCGCAAGGGCACCATCGCCCCGGGCACCGACGCCGACCTGGTGGTCTACGACCCGACCGCCGTGCAGACCGTCTCGGCCGCCACCCACCACATGAACGTCGACTACTCGGCGTACGAGGGCAGGCAGCTCACCGGCAAGGCCCGCACCGTGCTCTCCCGGGGCACGGTGGTGGTCGACGGTGACGTCTACCTCGGCCGGGCCGGGCACGGCCGGTACCAGCCGCGCTCGACCTGTCAGTACCTCTAGAGGAGAACCAACTTGGACATCGGCCTTGTGCTCCAGACCGACCCGCCCGCCCGTCTGCTGGTCGAGCGGATGGTGCGCGCCGAGGCGGCGGGTTTCACCAACGGGTGGACCTTCGACTCGGTGGTGCTCTGGCAGGAGCCCTTCGTGATCTACAGCCAGATCCTGGCGCAGACCTCGCGCCTGAGGGTCGGTCCGATGGTGACCAACCCGTCGACCAGGACCTGGGAGGTGACCGCCTCGCTGTTCGCCACCCTGAACGACATGTTCGGCAACCGGACGGTCTGCGGGATCGGGCGGGGTGACTCCGCGATGCGGGTGGCCGGCCGCCGCCCCGCCACCCTGGAGCGGTTGTCCGCCGGGATGCACGCGATCAAGGAGCTGGCGGAGGGCCGGGAGACGGAGGTGGACGGCACCCCGATGCACATCCCCTGGGTGCGGCCCGGCGCCGAACTCCCCATCTGGATGGGCGCGTACGGACCGAAGGCGCTCGATCTGACGGGACGTCAGGCAGACGGCTTCATCCTGCAGTTGGCCGATCCCTACCTGACCGAGTGGATGGTCAAGGCGGTCCGCACCGCCGCCGAGCGGGCCGGTCGCGACCCGGCCTCGATCACGGTCTGCGTGGCCGCGCCCGCCTACGTCACCGCCGACGACTCGCCCGAGGCGCTGGCGCACGCCCGGGAGCAGTGCCGCTGGTTCGGCGGCATGGTCGGCAACCACGTCGCCGACCTGGTGTCCCGCTACGGCGAGCACTCCGGCCTGGTGCCGGACGCACTGACCGACTACATCCGGGACCGGCACGGCTACGACTACGCCCACCACGGCCGCTCGGGCAACCCGGACACGGCCTTCGTCCCGGACGAGATCGTCGACCGGTTCTGCCTGATCGGCCCGGTCGAGGCGCAGCTCGCCAAGCTCCGGCAGCTGCGCGACCTGGGCGTGGACCAGTTCGCGGTGTACGCGATGCACGACGCGATCGAGTCCACCATCGACGCGTACGGGGCGGAGGTGATCCCCGCCCTGGGGTGAGACCGCGCGAGCGCCGCGTCGCCGTAGGTCAGCGGCGCGGCGCTCGCCCGTGCTCGGACAGCTCGCGGTACACGGTGTCGGGGTCGCGCTGGGTGTAGTAGGCGAAGTGCAGCCGTACCGAGCCGTCCGCTCCCGCCAGCGCGGCCAGCCCGCCCTGACCAGCCGTCAGTAGCCGCGCCTGCTGCCCCCACTGCTGCGCCACCACCGCGAGCGGAGTACCGCCGTCGGCCTGGACCACCCAGGTGGCCCGACCGCCGTGGATGGACGCGAGGTAGCGGTCCGCCAGGACGGCTTCGATCGCCGCACGGATCGTCAGGTCCGCCGCGACGTCCCGGTCCTGTTCGTGCGGTGCGTCCACGTCGTCGCCCATCGCGACGCTCTCCCTGGTCAGCTGGAGTCTCATGAGAGCGAAGCCTACGTGGGGGCACCCCGCAGGGCCGTCGGTCACGGTCAGGGTGCTGGTGCGGAAGCCCCAGGTGGTGGGCGCTCCGGTGACCGTACCGGTGGCCGGGTCGATGCTCAGGCCGGCGGGCAGGCCGACCGCCTTGAAGGTGTACGGGGTGGTGCCGCCGGTGGCCTTGAGGGCGAGCGATACCGGCTTGCCGACGTAGACCGTCTGGTTGCCCGGGTTGGTCAGCACGGGGGTGCCGCCGCCCTGGCCGGTGGTGACCGTCCAGCCGAAGCCGGTGGAGCCGGTCCTGCCGGTGCTGTCGGTGGCGGTGACGGTCACCGTGGCGCTCCCGGCGGTGGTCGGGGTGCCGGTCACGGTGCCCGTGGCGGCGGCGATGGCGAGACCGGCCGGCAGGCCGGTGGCGGCCCAGGTGTACGGCGCGGTGCCGCCCTGGGCGCTGTTGCGCAGCTCCACCGAGGTGCCGAGCACCGTGCTCTGGGCGGGCACTGCCGCGACCGTGACCGCACCGGGCTGTGGGGTTGCCACCACCAGGGCGACGTTGAACCGGCTGAGCGCCTCGTTGACCGGCTGGAAGATGGTGAACTTCTCACCGCTGCCCGAGGTGCAGGTGGCGCTGCCGCCGCCGGAGTGCAGGCCGACAGCCTTGCCCCCGGTCGCCGTGACGTAGGCGCCGCCCGAGTCGCCGCCTGCCGAGCAGGCGCTGGAGTACGACAGGCCGTCGACGACCACGTTGCCGTAGTCGACGCTCTGGTCCACCTTGGTCACCTCGCCGCAGCGCAGCCCGGTGGTCTGGCCCGAGCGGCAGATCGCGGTGCCGACCACGGCGTCCACCGAGCCGGTCACCGTGATGTCGGCCTGGCCGTACCCGGACACCCGTGCGGACAGGGTCCAGGCGGCCTGGTCGACGTCGACGATGCCCATGTCGCCCTCACGGGCGTTGATGCTGCCCGTGCCGTTGCGGTTGGAGGTGCCGACCCGGCTGCCGTCCTTGCCGTAGGCGGCCTGGTCGGCGTCGTTGGTGCAGTGACCGGCCGTCAGGTAGGCCCTGCTGCCGTCGGCGCGGGTCACCGCGAAACCGATCGAGCAGGGACTCTCGGACCCCGGTATCCACTTCTCGCCGCCGACCACCTCGGCCTGCTGCCGGGGTGCCCGGTCGTCGGACTCGGTGACCCGGACCACCGGTCCGAGCTCCGCCAGCCGGGCCAGGAAGGCAGCGGTCTCCGCCGTGCGCCCGGCCCGGGCGACGGTCACCTCGATCCGGTTGCCGCGCACGTCGGGGCCCCAGGAGTGCACGCCCGGCACGCCCTGGCCGACCAGTGCGGTCACCGTCCTTGCGGTGGCGGCGAGTTCGGCCGGGCCGTGCGCGACCAGCCGCGGCACGGCGCCGGCCAGCCGGGCCAGCTCGGCGTCCGCCCCGGTGGTGACGGCGGCGTTCAGCCGGCCGGTGGCGGCGTCGAACCAGAGTCCGGCCGCCCGGTCGCCGACCCGGCTCCGGACCAGGGCGGCCGTCCTCGCCGCGGCGGCCTCGGCGGTGATCCGCGCCCGGGCCTGGTCGGCCGTCAGCCCGAAGTCCCGCTGTACGGCGGCCAGCAGCTGGGGCGGTACGGACGGGGCGTCCGGCGGAGCGGCGACGGCGGGCAGGGTGGTGAGACCGGCCAGCGCGAGGGCGGCGGCGAGACCGGCCAGCAGCGGCCGGTGGGGAAGAGCACGCACGGCATGGTTCCTCTCGTGGGGGTGCCGACCGGACCGTGACCTGGGGGCGGTCGGGGTGGTCGGACTGGTGAACACCGTGGCCTGCCCGGATGGTTGGCGGCATCGGAGGAATCCCTTGCGTCGTCAGGTGGGCATGAGGGGAAACCCTTGCCGCCTCGGCTGTGGCGCCCGGCCGGTTGTCAGGGCGGACGGTGCCGTCTACGGTGCCGTGTCGTGGCAGCACACCTGACACCCGCGCAGGCCGGGGCCGCCGCCTCGTGGCCCGCCGCGCTGGCGACGGCGACCCGGGTGCTGCGCGAGGACGGCCGCCTCGCCGTGACCGGGCCCTGGGGATCTGGCAAGAGCACGCTGGTGGCGCAACTGCTCGACGCGGTGCGGGCGGAGAGCCCGACGGTCCTGCGGATCAGCCCCGAGGACGGCGACCAGGAGCACCCCTTCGGCGCGGTGGCGCAGTTGCTGGCCGGCTGCCCCCGGCCGCTGCTGGACGCCCTGCCGCCCGCCCGGACCGCCGTGGTCGACCGCCTGCTGCACCGCAGCCCGGACGGGCCGCTGCCGACCGGTGAACTGCTCGCCGCCCGGTTGACGATCGCCGAACTTCTGGACGGCGGCGGTCTGTTGCTGGTCGTCGACGGTGCGCAGTGGCTCGACCCGGCCAGTGCCGACCTGCTCGGCTACGCGCTGCGCACCGTACCGGCCGGCCGGCTGCGCGCGCTGGTCACCGAACGGGCCGGCGGCGGACCGTCTGCCGCCGCCCGGCTGCTGGGCGGGCATCCGGCCGAGGTCCGGGCCCCCGACCTGGACCTGCCGGAGACCTCGGCCCTGCTCACCGAGCACGGGCTGCCGGCCCGGTGGGCCACCCTGCTGCACCGTCAGTGCGGTGGCCACCGGCTGCTGACCTCCTTGTGCTGCACGGCACTTGCGCAGTCGCAGCCCTCGACCCGCGGTCGTCCGACGCTTCCGCCGCAGGCCGACGAGGCGGCCGGGGCCTGGCTGGCCACGCTGCCCGGGCCGGTCCGGCGGACCCTGCTGGTGGCGGCACTGGCCCACCGCCCGACACCGTCCCTGCTACTGCGGGCCGGGTGCGAGGAGGCGGAGGAGCACCTGGTGCACGCGCGACGGGCCGGTGTGCTGCGGGCCGGGCCGGGCGTCCGGTTCACCGCCACCCTGCTGGCCGAGGCGGCGGCCAGGACCGAGGGCAGGGCGGCCCGTTCGGCCGTGCACCGCACGCTGGCCGCCGCCGTGGACGATCCCGTGCACGCGCTCCGGCACCGCGCGCTGGGTCACCAGGGCGGTGCCGAGCGGGAGTTGGCGGAGGACACCGAGGGCGCGGCGGAGGCCGCCCGGCAGGGCGGCGACCGGGGGCTGGCCGCCGAGCTGTTCCTGCTGGCCGCCGATCTGACCCCGGCCACCGGCGCCGCGCTGCGGCTGCGGCGACTCACCTCGGCCGCGCGCGAGGCGGCGGTGGCCGGGCGCACCGATCTCGCCTGGCAGGTCGCCGACACCGTGACGGCCGCCCGGGCGGGCGCCGAGCACCAGGTCGCCGTGCTGCTCGCGGTGGTGGACGCGCACAGCCAGGCGCTGGCCGGTCTCGACCCGCTGATCGCCCGCTGCCGCGAACTGGCAGGAGCCGACCCCGGTCTGCGGGCTGCCGTCGAACTGCGGGCCGCGATCGCCGCCAACGTCGCGCACGGGGCCGCCGACGAGGCACTGCGGGCGGCCGCCCTGGCGGCCGAACTGGCCCACCGCGGTGGGCAACCGGACCTGGAGGCGGCCGCGCTGACCATGCGGGCCCGGATGGAGCGGGTGCTCGGCCGGGACGCCGCACCCGCGACGCTCGGCCGAGCGCTGGCGCTCGGCATCCCCGCCCACCGGTCCGGAGTGCGGAACAGCGCGCAGTACCTGGCCGCCCGGCACGCGGTCTTCGACGACCGGCTGCCGTGGGCCAGGGAGCAGCTGACCGGGCTGCTCGCGGTGGCCGAGCGGCACGGGGACACCGAGGATCTGGTGGACATCTGGCGCAGCCTCGCCGAGGTGGACACCCGCCTCGGCTCCTGCGCCGACGCGCTGGCCCGGGCCGACCTGGCCGTCCGGGTCTCGGTGTCCGCCGGGCTCTCGCTCGGGCCTGCCTGGTACACCGCCGCGTTGGCGCAGAGCGTCGGCGGTTCCTTCCCGGCCGCGCTCAGGTACGCCGCCTGCGGGGCCAGGGCGGCCGAGGAGGAGGGCGACACCCTGCACCTGGCGCGGAACCTCTGGGTGCTGGGGGTGGTCAGGCAGCACAGCGGGGACAGCTCCGGGGCGGCCGTCAGCTTCGCCGCGCTGGCCCGGGCGGAGGGCGGCCCGGCGGCCGACCCCAGCATGTTCCGCTGGCAGCCCGACGCGATCGAGGCGTTCGCCGCAGCAGGCCAACTCGACGCGGCCCGGCGCCTGTTGGGCCAGGCGGGGCCGGGCGTCGCAGCGCATCCGGGCACGGCGGCGGCCTGGGGCCGGGCGCGCGGGGTACTGCTGGCCAGGACCGGGGCGGGCGAGCAGGCGGTGACCTGCCTGCGCCGGGCCGCCGCCGACTTCGGGGCCGCCGGCCTGCCGGTCGAGCAGGCCCGCGCCCTGGTGACC